>CAZIEI010000074.1:0-9454 GCA_964538705.1 uncultured Spirochaetales bacterium
GGTCGCGGGACGGGACGTAGGCCTCCGGCTGGTAGTAGTCGTAATAGGAGACGAAGTACTCGACGGCGTTCTCAGGGAAGAAATCCCGGAACTCCCGGTAGAGCTGGGCGGAGAGGGTCTTGTTGTGCGAGATGACGAGGGCGGGCAGCTGGGTGCGCTCGATGATCTTGGCCATCGTGAAGGTCTTTCCCGAACCCGTGACGCCCTTGAGCGTCTGGCAGCGGTCTCCGCGGAGAATGCCCTCCGAGAGGCGCTCGATGGCCTGTCCCTGGTCTCCCGCGGGGCCGAATGGAGCGACGACTTTGAACGCTTTCATGGTTCCGCGAGGATATCCTCCGCTCCACTCGGTGTAAAGGAGGGCGTATCAGGGCAGATTGTCTCTGGTGAGGCCGGAATCCGGCGTTTTTTCATATTATTCACCCCCTCGAAGAGGATCTGTTTTTCCTTGTGCAAGTATTTCCCGCTGAGTATACTGTAAAAGAAATGCGCACTTGCCTAGTACGGAGAATGTGTGGAATTCCTAATTTATCTTCTGAAAAGGAAATATATTTTGGCATGAATACTGCAATCAAAATGCATCACGCCAAAGGAGTACCAACATGCTATTGAGATCGAGGACTTCATCGTACCGTATACCCTCGATAATCTTATATGCGCTCATCGCTCTATCCCTCATCGGAGCCGTATCCTGTTCGGGGAGCGGTTCTTCAAAAGGCGGCAGCGAATATCGCTTCGCGACCGTCACGAGGGGCACCATGGAAAAAACCGTTTCGAGCTCCGGCAACCTCGAGCCCGTTTCCACCGTGAGCGTCCTCTCGGAAATGAGCGGACGGGTCGAGACGGTCAACGCCGATTACAACGACCGGGTCACGCAGGGACAGGTCCTCGTCCGGCTCAACACCGACATGCTCAAGCTCCAGGAGACCTCCGAGCGCGCCGCCGTGAAGAAAATCGAGGCTAATTACGGACTCCAGCTCCTCGACTACGAGAACAAGTCCAAGCTGGCGGAAAAAGGCCTCGTCTCCGATTACGAGCTCAAGTCGGCCAAGACTTCGCTCGACGTCGTCTCGGCCGACCTCGATTCGGCGCGGGCTTCGCTCGCCGTCATCGAGACGAAGATTAAGGATTACGCCTTCATCAGGTCCCCGATCTCGGGAATCGTCCTCGCGCGCAACGTGGACGTTGGCCAGAGCGTCGTCGAGGGATCGAGCTCGAATTCTTCCAGCATCTTCACGATCGCGGAAGACCTGGAGAACATGGAAATCAAGGCGAAGGTCGACGAACTCGATATCTCGTCGATCCGGAAAGACATGAAGGCGCGGTTCACCGTCGAAGCCCTTCCCGAGGAATCGTTCACGGGAAAGGTCAAGGAGATCCGGCTCGTTCCCGAAACGACGAACAACGTCGTCAACTACTACGTCATGGTCGCCGCGGACAACCGATCCGGGAAGCTCCTCCCGGGCATGACGGCGGAAGTGACCTTCATCGAATCGCTGGACGAGGGAGTCCTCCTCGTCCCGAACGCGGCGCTCCGGTACTCGCCCAGCTCCCTCTCCGCGGACGAGTCGCGGAAGATGATCTTCGTTTATGGCCTCCGCGGCATGAGCGATTCCGAAAAGGCGAAGGCCATCGAGGATTTCGAGAAGGCGCAGAAAGCAGCGGCAGGTTCGCAGTCGGCCCGGGGCGCGGGCGGGCTAACCGGCGTCATGATGGGCCCTCGTCCGGGCTTCCGAGCGGGTTCGCGGAGGAGCGGCGCCGGGGGGCCATCCGGATCAGGCGGATCGGCGGCCGGTAGGCGCGCCTCCTCGACCTCCTCGGGTACCGCTTCCATGCGTGAAGCCGACCGTGAAGCCGGATTCGATCCATCGTCCATGAGGACGCTCTGGTACCTGAACGAAAAGGGATCTCCCGCGGTCCGCCTCGTCGTCGCCGGCGCCTCCGACGGGACGAACACGATCATCTCCGATCCGTACGGCGAAGAGGGACTCGAGGGCCTCAAGGTCATCCTCCAGGAAGCGGCGAAATAGCATGGCGGTTATAGAGCTGTCGGGGATACATCGACACTACGTCCTGGGTGACATCACCGTCAAAGCGCTCAAGGGAATCGACCTCGAGATCGAGCAGGGGGAATTCGTAGCCGTCATGGGCCCCTCCGGTTCCGGAAAGTCCACGCTCATGAACGTACTGGGCTGCCTGGACAAACCCACCTCCGGCTCCTACGTCCTCCAGGGCCGAGACGTATCCGCCGCGAGCGGGGACGAATTCGCGGAGATCCGTAATACGCGGATCGGCTTCGTGTTCCAGGGCTTCAACCTCCTTGCGCGGACGACTGCCATCGAGAACGTTGAGCTCCCACTTTTTTACTCTAGGACGGCTCCACGAAAGGGTCAGCGATCGCTCGCCGAGACGGCCCTCGCGGAAGTGGGATTGGAAAAGCGCATGCACCACATGCCCTCCCAGCTCTCGGGCGGCCAGCAGCAGCGAGTCGCTATCGCGCGGGCCATCGTCACCGACCCCGCGTTCATCCTCGCCGACGAGCCAACGGGGAACCTGGATACGGAGATGAGCATGGAGATCATGGGGCTCTTCCAGGACCTGAATGACCGAGGGAAAACAGTCATCATGGTCACGCACGAACCCGACATCGCCTCCTACACCAAGAGGATCATCTCCATGCGTGACGGCGAGCTCGTCTCCGACGAACCCGTGGCCTCCCGGAGGAACGCGAAAACGGACCTGGAATCCTGGAGATCCAAGCACGCCAAGCTCGCATTCGGCGGAATGGGGGGCGCATGCGCTTAGGCAAGCTCGTCTCGTTCTCCCTGCGGAGCATCTTCCGCAACAAGATGCGGAGCGTCCTCACTTCGCTCGGCATCATCATTGGCGTAGGTTCGGTCATCGTCATGGTGGCGATCGGCTCCGGATCGCAGGCGCAGATTACCGAGACAATCTCATCCATGGGATCCAACCTTCTCACCGTCATGTCGCCGCGCGGCTTCCGCTCCGCGAACCGCCTCTCCCGCGATGACGTCAAGAAGATCAAGGCCGAAGCCGCGTACGTTAAGGCCATTACGGGCGAGACACGGGGTTCCTTCAACATAGTCGGCGGGACCTCGTCCATGTCCACGACCGTGTATGGCGTAGAGCCTGATTACGCGGTCATTAAGAACCGGGACATGGCCTCGGGATCCTTCTTCACGGAAGAGGACCTCCGCGCGAGAAGCAAGTCGGCGATTATCGGGAAGACCGTGGCGACTGAGCTTTTCCAGGATTCGGATCCCGTTGGCCAGGGGCTGCGCATCGGCACGGTGCCGTTCACGGTGAGCGGAGTGCTTTCGCCGAAAGGCTCGGGCGGCATGGGCATGGACCAGGACGACGTCGTCCTCGTGCCGCTGGACACCGCTCTAGCCCGGCTCTCAAAAAACCGCCACCTGGACTCCATAGAGATCAGCGTGACGAGCGACAAGTACATGAAGGTCGCGGAATCCGAGGTCGAGGCCATCATGCGCGAGTCGCACCGTCTTAAGGCGGACGACGACGCCGACTTCGACATCATGAACATGTCCGACGTCATCGAGACCGCCTCCGCGACCGCGAAGACCCTGACCGCCCTGCTCGCCGCCATCGCGGGCGTATCGCTCATCGTGGGCGGTATCGGGATAATGAACATCATGCTCGTCGCGGTCACCGAACGGACGAGGGAAATCGGGATCCGCATGTCCGTGGGCGCTCGCAAGAAGGACATACTCTTCCAATTCCTCTCCGAATCCGTGATCCTGAGCCTCATGGGCGGCCTCGTCGGAATACTCCTCTCCTTCGCGATCTGCTGGGCCCTCACGTCGTTCTTCGGCCTGCCTACTGTCATCGAACCGGGCATCATCCTGGCCTCGGCGCTCTTCGCGGTAGCCGTCGGCGTGTTCTTCGGATTCTACCCCGCGCGCAAGGCGGCGAGCCTATATCCGATCGAGGCGCTCCGTTATGAATGAGGTGAACACCATGAAAACACCGTTCCGCGTCCAGTCTCTTCCTTACATTCTTTGCGCGGCGATCCTCGCTCTCTCGTCCGCGCTCGTCGCCGCCGAGGATCGCGGGACGGTCATCGGGCTTGAGCGCGCGAGGGAACTCGCAATCGCCTCCTCAGGGGAGCTCGAGCGCCTCGGACTGTCGGTGGACGCGTCGGTGATCGCTGAGCGGATGAAGCTCTACGACGCCCTCCCCTCCATCTCCGCTTCCGGCTCCGCGGGCCTCTCCTACTCGGAACGCGTTCTTTCCTTCCAGGATTCCTTTTCAGCGAGTGTCGGCCTCTCCGCGAGCGTGGACCTCTGGGACGGCGGCAAGAACGCCATCGAGCGGAAAATCGCCGCGCTCTCGACGTCCATAGCCCGTGAGGAAGCGCGCGCGGCCTACGATTCCGTGGTCAACGAGGCGGATAAGGCGTATTACGGCCTCCTCGTGGCCGAAGCGAAGGTCGGTGCCGCCTCGGACGACGCGGCGAACGCCCGCCAGGCCCTCGCCCTCGCGAGGGAAAAGAAGGCCGCGGGCATGTCCACGGTCATCGACGTGCTTGAGAAGGAAGCGAGCGACAGGGAAAAGGAGACAGTGCTTTACCTCGCGCGCGGCGACCTCTCGGTCGCGAAGGCCCGCTTCTCGTCCATTACGGGCCTCAGCGGCGCATTCACGCTGGAGAACGTCGATTTCAGCGCGTACGAGGAACTCATCGCCGATCTCGGCGCCTACGCCGACACCGACGCGGAATCCCTGATCGTCGCCCTCATCTCGAAAGCGCGGGCCTCCCGTCCGAGCCTCACGAAAGCTTCCCTCGGCGCGGAATCCGCTAGAAAAAGCGTCGATCTCGCGAAAGCAGGCTATTTCCCCGCTATTTCAGCGTCCCTCGGACCGAGCCTGGGAATAAGCGCGAACGGAACCGCCCCGTCGGCTTCAGTATCCCTGAGAGCATCCGTTCCGCTGGACGCCTGGGCGACGAAGGCCGCCTTCGATTCCAAGAAAAAAGCGGCAGAGCAAGCGGCCATATCGCTCGATGAGTCGATCAAGGACGCCGAACTCGAGGTGAGGAGCGCCGCCTATTCCTGCCTCTCTAAGGCGCGTTCGGTGGCATCGAGCGTCAAGGCCTTCGAATACGCCACGTCGTTCTATGAGAAGAGCCTCGAGCTGTACTCGCTCTCCGCAAGCTCCTCCTCCGATCTCTCGAACGCCGCGCTCGTCCTCTCGAATAATCGGAGGGGCCTCATCGACGCGCGCTACGGATTCCTGGAAGCCCTCTCCGATCTCCGGGCCCTGTGCTCGTACGCGACCGACGAAGAGCTCCGCTCGACGCTGATGTCGAGGGGGCGACCGTGATCGCGCGACGGCCCTCTTCTCGCGCGGGGATCGCGGGATCGGCCGTTTCCGCCGGGAAAACGAAGGCCGCATCGCTCGTAGCGGCGGCCGCCTCGGCCGTCCTTCTGTCTTCTCTCGCCTTCCTGTACCTGAAGAATCTCGACGACCTGGACCTGCTCGCGGCGCAGAACGAGACGGAACGGGCCTTCAGCTCCCTCTGGGAGAGCCTCCGGGACCACGAAGATTTCGGCGAGGGGGTCGAGTCGATTGATTCCCTCAAGGACCGGGTGCTCGGCATCGGCATCTACGCGGGGAACGGGAGGAGGATATTCGGATGGGGCGAGAGCCCTGAGGCCCTCTCCGCCGAAGAAGCCGAGGGCATAGAGGAGCGGTCGGGTCGAGGATACCTCCAACGGCCGGAGAGGAATTCCCTCATACTCCTCCTCCGTCCGATGCGCATGGCGCCGCCCTCCCCTCCCGGGGAATCCCGCATGCCGGGCATGATGCGGGATCGGAACAGGAACCGCCCCCCATTCTTCGAGACCTTCAGGAGGGGGAGCATCGTTTTCCTGGAACTCAGGCAGGAGGCGTTTTGGCGAGGCAGGCGCCTCAGGATAGTCCTCTTCCCTCTGCTCGCGGCGCTCTTCACGGGAGGCGTCTTCTTCGTGAGGAGGGTATTCCTACGAAACGTCGAATACCGGAAGCGCATCGAGGAGCAGGAGAACCTCGTCATTCTCGGAACCGCCGCGAGCACCCTCGCGCACGAGATCAAGACGCCCCTCCATTCGATCAGGCTCCAGACGAGCATCCTCGAGAAAACCGTCCCCGCGGTCGCGGAGCGCGAGATACGCATCATCAACGAGGAGGTCGAGCGCCTATCCCAGCTCAGCTACCGCGTCAACGATTTCATCAGAGAACCCCTCGGGAATCCCGTGCCCGTCGATCCGGCGGAGATCGCGCGCGAGGCCTGCTTGCGCGCCTTCGGCCGGGACGCCGTGGAAGCCGGCGACGGGAAGGCCCGCGTCCTCATCGACCCCGAGAGGCTCAGGTCCGTCATGGACAACCTCCTCAGGAACGCCGCCGAGTCGGGTTCGCCCGAAAGCGAGGTCGGCGTGGCGGTCTCGAGCGAGGGGAAGATGGCGATCATCGAGGTGTTCGACCGGGGATCGGGCATACCCGCGGAGAACCTCGCTCGCCTGTTTTCCGCCTTTTTCACGACGAAGAGCCGGGGATCCGGAATCGGACTCAAGATCTGCAGGCGTTTCGTCGAAAGCGCTGGCGGGCGCCTCTCCCTCGAGCCGCGCCAGGGCGGAGGTACGACGGCGCGCATAGTTTTACCGGAGGTCCAGCAGTGAACGTGCTCATCGTTGACGACGAGGAGAACATCAGGGAATCGCTCAAGCGGCTCTTCGAGATGGAGGGCGTCGCGGCCGACGTCGCGGAGGACGGGGCGGCCGGCCAGGAGGCTCTCAGGACGGGCTCCTACGACGTCACCGTAGCGGACTTAAGGATGCCGCGCATGGGAGGCCAAGCCCTCCTCGAATGGATACGCGCGGAAGGCATCGGCACCGCGGTCATCATGGTATCGGCGCACGGCGAGATCGACGACGCGGTGGCCGCGCTCAAGGCGGGCGCTGACGACTACCTCGTCAAGCCCTTCGATCCTGCCGAGCTCATCCTCAAGGCCAAGGCCCTCGCCGCGGGCCGGAAGCGCGACGCCCTCCTGGAAGCGGAAGCGCGCACCGCGAAGGAAGGACTCCGCCTCATCGGAACGAGCGAGGCGCTCGTCTCCCTCAAGGAGATCATCGGTCGGGTCGCCAAGTCCGACGCGACCGTCCTCATCACGGGAGAGAGCGGAACGGGCAAGGAAGTCATCGCGCGGGAAATCCACCGCCTATCACCACGCTCGTCGGAGCCCTTCGTCGCGGTGAATGTCGGCGGCGTCCACGAGCAGCTCATGGAAAGCGAGCTCTTCGGGCACGAGAAAGGCGCGTTCACCGGGGCCGATTCGCGGAAGATCGGGCTCTTCGAACTCGCGGGAACCGGGACGCTCTTCCTCGACGAGATCGGCGAAATGCCCATGAACCTCCAGGTGAAGCTGCTCCGCGTCGTCCAGGAACGGAGCATGCGTCGGCTCGGGGGATCGCGGGACATTCCCGTCGCGGCCCGCATCGTCTCCGCTACGAACCGCGACATCGAGGCGCGCGTCGCGGGCGGGGATTTCCGCGAGGACCTCTATTACCGGCTCAACGTCGTCCGGATCTCGGTTCCGCCGCTCCGGGAACGCAAGGAAGACATACCCGTCCTCGTCTCCTTCCTCCTCGAGCGCATCGCGTCTCGGATGGGCGTGAAGCCCAAGCCGCTCTCGGACGCGGCGACCGGAGAGCTTTTGGCTTATCCGTTCCCGGGCAATATCCGCGAACTCGAGAACATCCTCGAGCGATCGCTGATCTACGCGTCCGGTGATGCGATCCTTCCCGCGGACCTCGGCCTGATACGGAAGACGGAGCCACAGACGAGCCGCCCGACGGGCGCCGCTGACACGCGAGGATCCGTCGCGAACCATGCCGATCCCGCTGTGAACGCCGGCCGCTCGCTCGATGACCTCGAGCGCGAGGCGATCATCGCGGCACTCGCTCGTAACGGCGGGAACCGCACGAGGGCGGCCGCCGATCTCGGGATCAGCAGGCGGACCATCCTCAACAAAATAAAGGCCTACGGCCTCGAATGAGGCCGTAGGCCCGTCTTGACTCCTAACCGCACTCTGCCCTCGAGGGGCGTCAGAGCCCTTCCACGTTCGCGTCGGCCGGATATTCTACCGAGAACGAGAAGGGGATCTTCTTGGATTCCCCCGGCTTGAGGGTGAAATTCCACTCGAAGATGTCCGTATTGGACTTCTTGAGCGCGTCCGAATCCTTCTGGTACTTGGGATCGATGAGTTTCACGACGAGGTCCTTGTCTGAGGAGACGGGAAGCTGGTCCCAGAGAACGACTTCCGCGTCCGCCTTCTTGGCGTTCGTGACCACGGTCTCGTACTGATAGACGTAGCGGTTCTTTTTCTCGAGAAGTCCCTTCTCGTCCTTTACGCGTTTCACGAGCTTGTAATCGACCTTCATCCCCTCGTCCACGCCGAGGTAGGTCCAGAATTCCTCTCCGGAGGCCACGAGGTCGATCGAGGAGTCGGCGACAAATGCGCCGTCCAGAAAGACCTTGGAGACACCGGCGAGGAACGGGAAATCCGTCTCGTTCTTGACCTTGGCCTTGAGGTAGGCGCGCGGAGCGAGCTTGGGCGCAGTCGAATAACGGAAGGACGCGTTGAAGGATGCCTGCGTGATCGAGACCCGGTGCTTGGCGGCGTCGCTCTGTATGGTGGTCGTTCCCTTGACGTCGAAGACAACGGCGACCGCCCCCTGGCGCGCCGTGGCTCCACTCGATACCATCGGCGCCGGCGCGGCTTCATTCGCCATCATGTCCACGTCCTCGTAAGCCGTACCGTTGAATCCCTTCCCCGCGAGGCTTACTTGCTCGTCTCTCATCACTACCCTGGCTTCCTTGGCTTTCCTGACTCCGGGACGCTGCGGTTCGGGTTTGTAGATGTTCACGTACCAGGGCTCGAGCTCGGGTTGGCTGCCGCCGATCTCGGGACGCGCCGTGGAAAGAGAGAGCCTCACGCCGCTCCAGTCCTCTCCCGTGTTCTGCGTAATGTAGGCGTTGTAGGAGAGCTCTAGCTTCCTTTTCTCCGAATCCACGCGGAGATCATAGATCGGCGTCCATGAGGGGCCGACGACGACGTAGGAAAGGACAATCTCCGCTTTCGCGGGCCTGTCCGCGAGCAGAATGACGACAGCCTGGTTGTTCCGCTTCTGTCTTCCGGAGCTCAGCTCCGAGAGCTCTTTGACGATCCTGTCGAGTTCTGCTTTTTGCGTTCGCTGGTCGCGCTCCGCTATACGGCCCTCCTCGTCCAAGAAGGCCCTCCGTTCCCGATAGAACTTCATCATCTGGACCCACTTGTCCGGATTGAGCTCGCTCTGCCCCTCCTCCTCCACGGCGGTGACTTTTCCGACGATCTTCTCGAGGAAAGCCTTCTCGGCTCCGGCGCGCGAAATCCTGTCCGTAG
>CAZIEI010000074.1:9464-15580 GCA_964538705.1 uncultured Spirochaetales bacterium
CTGCCAGGGCCTTTATCTTTTCGTCGGGGATCTCCGCGAAATACTTGGTCCTGAATACAATGTCCTCGAGGACCACGGGCCCTGATCCGTCCACCTGCAGGCTCGACTGATCGATGCCGACAGGGAGGGAGTCGAAAACGAGCGAGGTCCGGCCGCCCTTGAGCTCAATTTGCGCGCTTCGTTCGATATGGGCTCGGTCCATGTAGACCGTGACCCCCTTGATCGAGGACTTTACCTGGACCTCGTTTTCCTCGGAGGCCAAAGCCGCTTGAGAGGCGAGCGCGAACGCTGCGAGCGCCACTACGGCCGCCTTCCCGAGACAATTCATTCCTTTCATACCGTTTCTCCTTTCTTTTTCCGTATAACGACGCGGTTCCGCCCCCTCTTCTTGGCTTCCAGGAGGGCCTCGTCCGCCCTCGCCATGAGCGCTTTAGGGGAATCGCCCCGAATTTCCGCCATTGCGATGCCGATCGATACGCTGATCCTAGTCGTTTCAGCCCTCCCCGAGGGGCCGGATCGGAATTCGAAGGGCAAGGCTTCCACCGCGGCCCGTATCTCCTCGGCGAGAGAGAGGGCGCCTTTCTCATCCTCGACCGACGCGAGAGCGGCGAATTCGTCCCCGGAGAGCCGAGCCGCCACCGCGCAGGGATCGGCCTTACCGCTCGCGCCGGCGACCCGTTCGATCGCCGCGCCGATCATCGCGCCCGAGAGCGATAGTGCCGCGTCTCCGGCCTCCGTGCCGAATTTTGCGTTTACGCCGTGGAAGGCATCAAGGTCCATCATCAGGAGAGCATATCGCGCGCCGCCATCCGTACCTCGCGCGAGCCGTGATGACAAAACTTCCTCAAGGAAACGCCTATTGAAGAGCCCCGTTACTGAATCCGTGATGGCGCGCTTGCGGGCCGTTTCCCCCCAGCGTGCCATCTGGTCGAGGACGTCGTAGGTCTCGGAGAGCCAACCGGCCATTACGGAAACCATCGCGCGAGACATCCTGAGCGCGAGCATCGGGTGCTCGTAGACGATGCGATAGAAATCCAGCGCGTCGAGGGCCATGAGCTCCGCGTCCGTCTCTGCCACGCAGGTAGCGCTTCTCGGAGCGTCCTCGATGACGGCCATCTCGCCGAAGAAATCCCCGGGGCCGTACCGTCCCACAACGCGGATGCTTCCGTCGTCCTGCACGACGTAGGAGGAGATCCTCCCCGTCCTCACGATAAACAGGGATCTCCCCCGCTCCCCCTCGCGGAAAACGCTCTCTCCCGCGCGAAGCCTCGCTGGCTCGAGGAAGGCGCTCACGGCGTTAATCTCGAGGTCACTCATGCCGGAGAACATAGCGGTGGCCTTGAGGAAATGGCGGGGATCGCTCATGGCGCTCCCACCCGCGCGCCCGTTCCCGGTACTCGCGCGGCCCGGGAACCCCCTTCTTTCCAGAGGCGCATCATGACCTTCTCGCACCGATCGAGGAGCTCCCGGAAATCTGCGCAGTCGTCCGGCCACACGCCGTAGGCGGCGCTGAACGAGAGCCTCGTCCCGCCGGCCTCTGGTACTGAAATCCGGGACGAGGCCTTATCCGCGGCGTCCCGCGCCGCGGCGGCGCTCGATCTAGGGAGTACCAATGCCGTCTGGTTGCTCGCGAGCCTCACGGCCCAGCCGCCCTCGCGCGAGGCCATCTCCTTGAGCCTATCGGCGATCCGCGCCATGGCGGTATCCCCGGCGGCGTGTCCATAGCCATCCACGAGGGCCTTGAACCCATCAGGCTTGAGGGATACGACGGCCGTCGGCCGCGCGATAAGGCCGGGGAGTTCTTCCTCAAGGAAGGCCCTGGACCAGAGCCCGGTAGACGGATCGGTGTGGATCTGGAGCCGGAGTTCCCGGACCCAGGGGGCGTTCTCTTTCACGAGCGCATGCGCCGCCCTGAGGCGCGAGGAGACCATTACCAGCGACTTGAGCGTCATACGCGATATCGCTCCGGGCTGCTCGGCAGCGAGGTCGGCGAGCGATCTCCCCTCCGCGGGAAATACCAGGAGGAGGGAGTCGGCCGATGCGACGACGGAATCCGTCACTTTCCTACCGATGGCGAAGTCGAAGTCTCCGACGACCTCTCCCGGGAGGAATTTCGCTATTTCAGTCCGAGTTCCACCCTCTGCCGAGCGGAGCACGGAGAGTCCTCCCTCGGCGACGATGTAGAACCGATCCGCCGTCGACCCCGGCGCGTAGATCTCCTGGCCCTTCCGTACAGTCTTCATCGAGGACGAGGAGGCGATGTAGGCGAGGTCGTCGTCGAGAAGGGATTGAAAGAGCTCCGCTTTCTTGAGAAGGGGGATGTGGCGGGTATCGATCACCGTGCCGGCCTCACGCGGGAAAGTATACGCCCGCTCCGCGCCCGCCGCAATGCCGAACGCGAATTTGCGCGCGCGGCGGCCCTCGATTATACTAGCCTGCGGAGGAACAAGCATGAAGAAAGCGCTGATAGCGTCCGTCCTCGCCTTGATCGCCGTCGCGGCGGCCTGGGCCGCGGACGACGTGGCGGGAGTCTGGAAGTCGATCGACGACAAGACGGGAAAGCCGCAGACGATTACCGCCCTCTATCTTCACGGCGGGAAGCTCTACGGGCGCATCCTCGTGACGTACGAGGACGGCGCGGTCAAGGATACCATCTACACGGCAAACGACCGGACAAAAAAATTCGTCGGAGATCCTCCTTATGCCGGGTTCGACTTCGTCTGGGCGCTGGAGGATAAGGGCAAGTCCTGGAACGGGACGATCTTCGACCCTAAGGAAGGCAAAGAGTACGTTTGCAAGGTCTGGCTCGATGGATCCACCCTCATCGTCCGCGGTCAGCTCAAGGTCCTCGGGATTGGGCGGAACCAGAAATGGGTGAAGGCGGCGGAGGAGGACCTGCCGAGCGGCTTCGCCATTCCGGACGCGTCCACCTTCACTCCCTCGGAACCGAAACTGAAGAAGTGATGGGTTCCTCTTCCCGCGCCTCCTCGGGGACGCGGGAAGGGCCGGACCAACCGAGCCGACTATCTTCGGCGCCCGGGGGTCTTCACGTCGCAGCCCCCGAACACCGCGATACCGTTTATGCGGATGAGAGGGGCGCGCTCGTCCATGGAATCCTCGGCGTTCCTGCCGAATCCGCCGAAGACGCCGATCCCCCGCACGTCCACCCTGACGCCTCGCGGCAGCTTGATGTCGCAACCGCCGAAAACGCATATCACGTTGATCTCGCAGCCCTCCGGGGGGATGTAGGCCTGGGTGAGGTCGATGTCCGATCCGCCGAAGACGTTGAAGACCTGGAGCGACTTCGGCGCGTTGAAGACGCCCTTGCGGTCGTTCCCGGAAAAAACGTTGATGATCACGTCGCGCGGAGGGACTGCTCCGCGGTTCACCCGATACAGCGCCCCGGCCTGAGCGGTCGCGGGGAGGCCAGCCGCCTCATCCGGTTCAAGGACGGGCGCAACCGCCGGCAGGTCCCCCACCAGGGCCATGAGATCGGCGCGGGCCGCCGCTTTCGCCGCCCTGCCGCAGCGATCGTCGTATTCCTCCATACCGATGTTGGAGCGCGAGTACTGAACGGCGAGCTCATCCATGACGGCTTCCCGCAAGCCCTCCATGGGGAGTTCCCGGTATCCATTCCTGTCGGCCATGGACGCCTCCTCCCGGAATAATACCCGGATGCAGGCCCTTTTCCAAGCGAATTCCCTTTTCCTCTTCCCCTCCGCGAAAAACCGTATATAATCCGTTCCATGAAGCGGAATTCGGACTGGATCTTCCTTGCCCTCGTCCTCCTCGTGGTGGTCGGCATCGTAGGCCTCGCGGGGTACAGCATCGTCCATTCCCGCTCCCAGAACCTGAGGCTCGCCGAAGCGAAATTCGAGAGCCTCAAGGTACGCGTGAAATCCGCTTTCGAAATGGGCGGCTCAGTCTCCTCCAAGGCCTTCCGGGAACAGGTCGGCCTGGCCTTCAAGACCGACGAAGCCGTCCTCGGCATCGTCCTTAGGGATCCCCGCTCCGGGACTGAGTACCTCATCCCCGAAGGATCCCCCTATATCGCCACGGACCGCCTCCCCTCGGGAGCGAGGAAGGACGCTTTCACGGGCTTCCATCCGTACGCGGCCGTCGTGAAGGGCGCCCCGATCGTCCTCAAGGACGGAGCGGAGCGCTGGCTCGAGGCCGCCTTCGTGGTCCTTCCCGCCAGGGCCGTCACCGATCCCCTCCGCCTGAGCCTCCTCGGGCTCCTCATCATCGTATTCCTCTCCGCCACCGCACTGTTCTTCCTGTACGCGCGGGGTGAGGGATCAAGCGCCTTAAGCTCGGAGCCCCTCGCCTTTCCCGAGCCGGCCACCCCCCGATACGAACCGCCGTCCATGCATTCGGCTATCGAAGACGAGGAGTTCACCGTCCCAGAGATAGCCGACGACATCAGCGCCGACCCTTTCGCATCCCCGTCCATACCGGATTTCCCCTCCGCCTCGCTCCCGCCCCTCGATTCTTCGGCCGAGGCAGCCTCCGAATTCGCGCTTCCGCCGCTTGACGAGGAACCGGCCGTTCCCCGCTACACCCGAGACGAGCCGCGCGGGCTCTACTCGGAACGGAGCGGTCTCGGTTGGGAATCCTACCTCCAGGACAGGCTCGAGGCGGAAATCGATCGGGCGTCGGCGGCGGGCCTGGATTGCTCCCTAGTCCTCGTGGAGCTGGAGCGCGAGTCGTCCGATCCGACCGACCACGCCGTCGTGGCGCGTTCGATCTCATCGTACTTCAAGTACAAGGATCTCGCGTTCGAGCGTGGAGGTTCGGGCTTCGCCGTGATCCTCCCCGGTCAGACCCTCGACGGGGCGATGAAGTCGGCGGAGGGGTTCCTGGCCGCCCTCGCAGAAGGCCCCTGGGCCGCGAGCGTATCCGGAAGCCCGTCCGTGAGAATGGGCGTGACCAGCCTCGCGGGACGCCGCGTAGCTGCGCGCGAGCTCATAGAGGAAGCGGCGATCGCGCTTGAGAAGGCGCTCGCCGATAAAAAGACGCGGATGATCGGCTTCCGCGCCAACCCTGACCGGTACCGCGACTTCTCCGCGGGAAAGCTCTGAGGCAGACATGTCGATCGTAGTGGAACACGAGAACCGAAAGCATGAGATCCTCGATAAGGCGCTCGACATCTTCCTCGAGGAGGGCTACTCCGGCGCGAGCTACCAGAAAATCGCTGACCGCTGCGGGATAGCGCGGACTATCCTCTATACCTACTTCAAGAACAAGCGGGAGATTTTCCGTTTCACCATCAAGCAAGTGACGGAATCCCTCGAGCGGAGCTTCGAGCCCTTCCTCGAGGATCCCGCCCTTTCGGCCGCGGACAAGATCGAGCTCATCGTGGTGGCGGTCGTGGAGAAATGCGTCGAGGAACGGAAGCTCTTCTCCATTATCCTCGATTACCTCCTCGAGCAACGGCGCGAGAAAGGGCGGTCGGAGGATCTGATCAGGCGGCGCGTGATTCGCTTGCGCATGCTTCTCTCGCGCATCCTCATCGACGGGATGAAGTCCGGCCAAATTCGTAAAACGGACGTGAAGGGACTCACTGAGGCTATTTACTCGCTCATTGAAGGCGCCATCATGAAACTCGCCATTATGGAAGCCCCTGATGTCGTCGAGACGGTGGCGGCAATCCGGGCCCTTTCGGTTATCATGAAAGCATAATGAATTAGCTTAAAATCTTTTACTCCCGTCGCTTTTTAAATCGATATTTTTTTACAGAATCCGCTATACTTATATTGACAAAAAGCATTTTTCTGTCTAAATTGCTCCATCAATGACATTAAATAGCTTTATGTCATAGGAGTGCAATATGGGCAGCCACATTCGAGCGATAGCTTCATGGGTCCCCGAACGACGCGTCACGAATGACGATCTCGCAAAAACGGTAGACACCTCCGACGAATGGATCCGCTCACATACGGGCATCGGGGCGAGGCATATCATCGATGACGCGGACTCCGTATCCGACCTCGGAAGCCGCGCCGCGAAAGCAGCCCTCGACAAGGCCGGCCTCAAGCCGAGCGACGTCAAGGTCATCGTCTGCGCCACCGCGACGCCCGACTACCTCGGCTTCCCCTCCACGGCCTGCGTGATCC
>CAZIEI010000075.1:0-15488 GCA_964538705.1 uncultured Spirochaetales bacterium
GTTGATGGGGCGATGGTAGACGGGAGGAGCCGCGGAGCGCAAGCCGCCGGAAAGGGGGGCCGGGGGGAAACCCGCGGCTTGAGCGGGTTTCCCTCCGGTATCCTTTTTATTCTCTCAGATTTCCCGCGCGGCGGCGACCCAGCGCAGGGAAAGGATGCCCGCGCCCGCGGAAGCGCCGATGATGCCGGTGATGAAGAAGCTCCGGGTCATCGCGCCTACGAGCTCGAGGAGGTAGCCGCGCAGTTCTGGCGTGAGGGCCTCCATGGGGAGGGACCAGCCCGCGGCGCCAGCAGCGGCGCGGATGTTCTCCAGGTTGAAGAGGATGCCTCCCACTACGCCGATGAGGACGCAGGAGATCGAACCGACGAGGATGGTGACGCCGAGGTAGGCGAAGCGGCCGGACCAGGGCTTGGGCCAGAGGAGGAAGCCGAGCATGAGGACGATGGCGGCGGCCACGAGGACGCCCACGAAGGCGAACCGCGCCGCCTTGATGACATTTCCTCCGTAGGGCACGCCGGAAGCAGCCGGATCGGGGATATGGACGCCTTTCATCTCGCGGATCTTGCCGGCGGCGACGGCGACACCCTGATCGACGATGGGCTGGATCTTCGCGGCGAAGGCGGGGGCGCTCATACCCTTGGGACGGAAAGCGAGGTCGGCGGCGTCGAAGGCGGGGCTCGTACCCTCGGGCAGGGCCTCGGCGTAGGCCTTGGAGAAGATTTTGGCGTTCTTTTCGAGCACGGAAGCGAGGCGCTTCCCGTCGAGCGATAACTCCCGGGCCTTCGACTTTCCTTCGAATGCGTCGAAGGCGGTATCGACGACGCGGAGGACGTCCTTGCGTATTTCCTCGCGCGGGAGCGCGGCGAAGAGCGCCTTGCCGAGCGCGCGGTTGTCGACCTTCACGCCGCCCATGTCCATGTCTTTGAAGGCGTCGGCGGAGATAGCGACCTCGAGCGCGGAGAACACCTCGTCGCCAGAGAGGGCCTTTTTATAGAACTCCCTGTCGAGGGCCCACGACTGGATCGAGATCAGGAAGAAGGCGGCCGCGAGCATGGGGATGGCCACGAGGAGGGCGAGCAGGAATGCGAGGAATTTCCTCATATGACGCTCCTTTTCCGGAAAAGCGAGTGCGCCGGCACGGCCTGGGAACCCATACGGCGTTCCTGCCCGTCCGATCGCCATATAATCGAGTGAATACTACCGAATCCGCCGGTCGCTGGCAAGCGCATCGGAGACCGGCGCGGAGCCGGGGCCGGCCCACGGAGCGCAGTCGGGACTCCGCGCCCTATTGGCGCTTCGAGCCCTGTTGGCGCTTCGAGCCCTATTGGCGCTCCGCGCCCGGTCATGGGGCGAACCATCCGCGCATCGCGCGATAGGCCTCATCGGCGCTGAACGACGTCATGCCGCCGGGGAAGAGGAGGTCGACGCGGCCGAAGGCCTCAGGCACGGGACCGGAGACGGGGCTGGGCACGCCGATCACGCGCATGTCCGCGGCGATGGCGGCGCGCACCCCGTACTGCGAGTCCTCGAGGACGACGCAGCGCTTGGGCGGGATGCCGAGGCGACGGGCCGCCTCCAGGAAGACGTCGGGCTCTGGCTTGCCCCGCCTCACCTCGAGCGCGGAGACGAGGACGGAGAAGCGGTCGCGGATCCCCGCGAATTCGAGCGAGTGGACGATGATGTCCGGGCTCGATCCTGAAGCTACCGCGAGGGGCGTCCACGCCTCCGTGAGCAGAGCAAGGAGCCTCACCATCTCGGGGAAGGCGAAGGTCCTCCCCCGAGCGTACTCGAGGTAGTTCTCGTCCTTGAGCCTGATGCGCTCCTCCATGGGGAGGAGGCAGAGGGGGCTGTCCGGATGGGCTTCCTCGAGCATGCGGAAGAACTCGAAGTTCCCCCGCCCTATCATGGAATCGCGGACCTCGTCCTGGTAGTCGATCCCGTAGCGCTTGAGGAAGGTCTTGTCGGCCTCGAAGTAGTTGGGCTCCGAGTCGACGAGGGTCCCGTCCATGTCGAAGATTGCGCCCCAGGCCGGACCGCCCGAGCGGGCGGCCGCGGCGCGCTCCCGCGCGACGGCCGCGGGGTCTCCCGAGACGCCGCCTTCCATCGTCAAGCCGCCGCTCCCCGATCCTTCTTCCTCGAGAGCAGGCCGAAGAATTTCCTCACCAGCCCGATCTTCCCGAACCCGACCCAGTAGAGGAGCCCGAGGAGGAGCACCGCGGGGATACCGAAGAGGACGATGCCGATGATCACGAAGACCACGGCGTAGAGGAAGCCCTTGAAAGCGTCCCAGATGCGGGAGAGACCGCCCAGGAAGGAGCGCTCGCTCGCGGGCAAGGACTCAGGCGGGAGGCGCGCATCGAAGGAGACGGTGGCGTAGTCCACCTCGTCGGCGAGGACGCGGAACTGCGATTCCATGGAGTCGAGCTCGGAGAGGACCTCGTTGAGAGAGCGCTCTACCGCGAGGAGGTCCTCCACTTTGGAGGCGGTCCTGAGGTAGCTCTTGTAACGGTCGCGGAGGATCTTCTTAGACTCGATCCGCGAGGCGAGGTCCGCGTACCGGAGGCTCACGTCCTCCACGCTCTCCGACCGGGCGAGGGTCCGGCCGATGCCCGCTGCGCCCTCCATGGCCTCGGAGAACTTCGCCTGGGGCACGCGGAGGACCATGGAGAGCGATTGCTGGTAGTTGTTGGAACTCGCGACGTAGCCGCCGAGCCGCTCCGCGAGCGCGCGGGCGGATTTCTCCGCCTCCGCAATGTCCTTGGCCTCCACGCTCACCGAGCCCGTCTTCACGAGCTTCCGCGATTGGTTCTGGAGGGCGGGAACGGCGCTTCCGCCTACGTCGCCCGATACGGGAGCGGGTTCGGCCATCTTGTAGTCGGACGCCATCTCCAGCTTGAAGGCGGGCGGTTCTTGGCCTTCCATGCCCGAGGGGCCTTTCGGATTGAAGCCCCTTCCCTCGTACCCGAGGGAGAACAAGCCGTCCTTGCCGGGCGAAGCGTCGTAGAGCGCGACAGACCCGTCCTTCATGCCGCATCCCGCGACGAGCATGGCCGCGACGAGCGCGGCCGCGACGAGCGACGCCGATACGATCGATTCATGTCTTTTCACGATTCCCCCCCCGCGCGCCTAAGCGCGCTCCGCTGCATGCGTCGCGCCGCTCAGGCGCCCACGTCGAACTCTGCGAGCCGCCCCTTGACGGCGCCGATGCCTTCCTCGTTCTTCCTCGTGAGGGCTACGACGCCCTCGATGGCGCCGTTAATGTCCGCCGCCCCGGCCGCCACGTCGTTCACGCGGTCCACGACGCCTTGGCTCAGCTCCACGAGGCGCCGCATCTCCTTGAGGATTCCGTCGCTCCCCCCGAGGACCTCGCGCGACCCCTCCTCCACCGCCTGCCTGTGGTTCTTGATCTCGAGGAGGGAGTCTAGGACAGTCTTGCTCCCCGCTCCCTGCTCCTGCATCGCGTACTTCATCTGCTCCTGGAGGTTCGTCACCGTTTCCACGGCATGGCGGACCGCCTCGAACGAGACGCCGGCGTCGCGGGCGGAGCCCACGACCGCCTCGATGGCCTCCCTCAGCCCCCCGAGATCTCGATTGATGTCCGATGACTGCTGGGCCGAGGTCTCCGCGAGCTTCCTTACCTCGTCCGCGACGACGGCGAAGCCCCGTCCAGCGTCCCCCGCGTGGGCGGCTTCGATGGCTGCGTTCATGGCGAGGAGATTGGTGCTGGAGGCGATGCCCTGGATGATGCCGTTGGCCTCCTCGAGCCGGTCCGACCGCTGCGCGATCTCGTCCACCCGGGCGATGACCTCGGCGATGCGAGCGGCGCCCTCCTCCGACGTCCCCTTGAGGACGCCGAACTCGCGCGCGTTCTCAGCGAGGGTCCGGTTGACGCTCTCGATGTTGGCCACCATCTCCTCTATGGACGCGGAGCTCTCCCCGAGGCTGTCGTTCTGCTTGGCGAGGACGCGCCCGAGGTTCTCCATGCTCCTCGTGATTTCCTCCACCGTCGCGGAGGTCTCGGTCACGCCCGCGGCCTGTCCTTCCATCCCCTGGCGCGCCAGCTCGACGTTCGCGTTGATGGACGCCACCGCGCTCGCGCTCTCCCTCATGCGCTCCGAAAGCTCTCCCCCGATGGCGGAGAGCCCGTCGGCGGAGGCGCGGACCTCGCGGATGATGCGCGCGAGGTTTCCCGTGAATTCGTTGAAGCCCCGGGCCAGCATCCCCGCCTCGTCCCGCGTTCTCGCCACGAGTTTCCGGGTCAGGTCGCCGCCCCCGGCCGCGATGCCGGCGAGGGCCTCCTCCACCCTCCGGAGGGGCCGGACGATGGACGTCGCGATGAGGAAGGAGAGGAGGAGGATAAGGACGTCGCCCGTCGCCAGGAAGGGGACGACCTGCTTGTAGAGGAAATCGTCCGAGGCCTTCACCGTCTCCGAGAACGGAACGCGCAGGGCGGACGTCCATCGCGCCCCGTCGTCGCCCGGGCTGAAGGCGACGAGGGTTTCGGCGGTGCCCCGCTCCACGGGACCGTCCCTCGAGCCGACCTCGTCGAAGGCGAGGTATCCGAGGCCGCTCGCGGCGTGGGCCGCGAGAGCCGTGACGTCGGCCATGTCGGCGGTCAGGCCGAGTTTGCTATCCTCGGGATGGATCGCGTACCTGCCGTTCGGCGCGATGATCCTTGCCGTCCCGCTCCGGAAGACGCCGACGCGGCCGTGCCGGCCCCTGAGGAGGGAGAGGGTCACGTCGAATCCGATGGCGCCGACGACCGTTCCTTCTCCGTCCTTAAGGGGCGCCGCGAACGACATAGCCCGTTCGGCGGCACCCGCCCTGAGAAGGGGGCCCCGCGCCCGCGGCGCCCGGTCGGTCACGGCATCCTTGTAGAAACCCGCGTCGTCCTCGAGGTATCCGGAAAGGTCGCGCTCCCCGTCAGGGGTCAGGATCACCGAGCGCCGACGGCCGAAGCCGGAGAGGGCGCGCGGTTCCCAGGCCGCCCAAGCGGCGCCGATCGCGGAATCGTCCCTGAGGAGGGAGCGGAGCGCGGATTCAACGTCCGCTTGCGAGGCGAGGCCCCCGTTCGAGGGCCTGAGCGCGGCCGCTGCGCCTTCTGCCACTCCCAGGAAGCGTTCGATGAGACCCTTCGCCTCGGCAGCCTTGCCCGCGGAGAGCGACTCGAGGTTCTCCGCCGCCGCCGCGCGGCCCGTCGCGCTCACGGTGATCCCGATGAAGCCGCCGAAGGCCCCGAAAAACGCGAGTATTGAACCGCCTAAGAAGAAGATCGTCTTAGTCCTGATGTTAAGCAACGCATAGCGCCTGGCCATGAATCCCCCTACGAGCCGGATTATACCATAACTGAACGTACTTCCGCGCAGAGACACCGTGGTATATCATGCGGGAGGGCCTGGCGCCGCCCTCGAGAGCGTCGAACATTCGATGGAGGAGACGAGCATATGGCGATTCGCTTCTTATCCGAGAATCCCGACAAGGCGAAGGCGGAAAAATTCTTCCTCATTTACACGCCGATCTGGATCGGCTTCGTCGCGCTAACGACGTTCACGGGCTTCCCCTGGGGCGGCACGGACCTCGGGAGCATCCTCAAGTCCCTCGTCATCGGACTCCCCCTCGTCCTCTATCCCCTCCTCTCCAAGCGCTGCGCGGAGAAGGGGCGGCCCCTCGCCGATACGTACTGGCTCAAGGCGAACGTCTATATCGCCGTGCTCACTTTCTTCGGAACCTATTTCGGAACGGAATACTTCTTCGACGTCCTGGGCATGGTCTATAAATATCCCGGGCTCAAGCTCTCCTTCGACTCGGCGCTCCTCGGCACCGGAACGCAGGCCGTCCCCATATCGATGTACTTCATGACCCTCGCCTACTTCATGACCTACCACAGCACGGCCTCGGTGGCGCTCAGGGCCCTCAAGACCTCGCCCTTGGGCAAGATCAAGATCCTCTATCCCGTCACGGTCCTCGCAGTCGGCTACGCCTGGGCCTGGCTCGAGACCTTCGCGATGGCGGCTCCGGGCAACACGAGCTTCTTCTACAAGGACATGGGGCGCATGCTCGTATTCGGGTCCCTCATCTACACGAGCTACTTCGTGGTGACCTTCCCCGTCTTCCACGCCATCGACGAGAATCCCCTGAAGCGCTGGAGCCTCGGGAAGACCGCGGTGGCCGCCCTCGCATCGAGCATGGCGGTGTTCTACCTCCTCGACTTCTGGGCGAAGGCTATCGGCACGCTGTAGAGGAACGGGAAGGAAGGGGCGATCAGGCGGGCTGGAAGCGGATCTCCTGCTTCGCGAGGTCCGCGCCCGTGAAGGTGAGGGCGATGCGCGCGTTCGGCTCGGGCTCTCCTCCGAGAGCGAGCTGGGTCTCGAGCGCAATGCGCGGAATGAGAAGTACGGAGCGTCTGCCCGCCGATCCCACCACCACGCCGTCGAGGGCCTCTCCCTTGTGGAGCTCGAGCCAAACGATCTTCCAGTGCACGAGCGAGAGCCGCTCCGCCATGCGTACCTGGGCCGATCGCGCCTGCGCCGCCCCCGCCGCCTCGATGATGGCGTCGGCGTCCATGAGGGCTCCCGCCCCGCCGGACCGGGCGGCGAGCCACGCGGTGAGCTGCTGGTGCGCGAGGAGGTCCTGGTAGCGCCTGAGGGGGCTCGTGGCCTGCGTATAGAGCGAGAGCCCGAGGCCTTGGTGCGCGACGGGAGCGCCGGAGATCATGCCGGCGCGCATGAGCCGCCGCTTGGCGTACTCGGCCGCGAGCCCGCCGAGACCCTGATCGATCCGCCCTTCAGCGGGCGCCTCCTGCCCGTAGTACGGGAAGGGGATGCTCTCGCGGAAGGCGAAGCGCGCTGCCGCCTCCCCGCCCAGGATCATGCACTCGCGCACGATGCCCGAGCTCTTCGAGTCCCCGATGGGATCGATCTCGGGTACGCCTCCCCCGACGCGCACGCGAACTTCGGGGAGGGATATCTCCACGGCGCCGTTGGCGGCGCGTCGCGCACGGTTCCGCGCCGCGATGGCAGCGAGGGGCCCTAGGGTCGGCCCTTCGAGCTCGCGGTCGGCGGACTCGTAGGAGAGCCGGCGCACGCGCACGACGGACTTCCGTACCTCGACGTCCCTTATGAGGCCCTCTTCGTCCAGGTCGATGCCGAAGGAGAGGGCCGGCGACTCCTCGGCGAGCCCGAGGCCGAAGCGTTCGAGGGCCTCGTCCGGCAGCATGGGGGAGATCCCCTCGGGGAGATAGAGAGTCGCGGCGCGCGACCGCGCCTCGGCGTCGGTATCAGAACCCGAGGGAACAGCGTCGGCCGGATCGGCGACGTGGACCCAGAGCCTGCTCCCGTCCCAGGAGATCGCGTCGTCGGGGTCGCGCGACCACTCGTTGTCGATTGCGAGGGCCTCCATGCCGCGGAGGTCCTCCCTCCTGGAGAGGCCGCTCGCTTTGAGCGCGATCTCGCTCGCCTTGAGTGCGATCTCGCTCGCCTTGAGCGCGATCTCGGGCGCCTTGAGCGCGAGGCCGAAGCGGAGCGGATGCGGATTCCACGACGGGTCCTTGACGCCCGCGCGAAGGAGGAAGGCGTGCGCGGTCTCGGGCGAATCCTCGAGCGCCATCTCCTTGAGGAGCCGGGACGCGGCCATCGCGCCCGTCGCCCGCGCCTCGATCTCCTGAAGGAAGCGCGCGTCGCCTTCCTCCGCCGAGAAGGCGCCCTTCTTCCTCGCCCGCGCGACGAAGCCCTCGCGCGCCGCCGCTGCGCCCTCGCGCTCTCTCCTCTTCCGGTCGCGCGCGGAGATCTCCTCGTCCGTAAGCGCGACAAGCTCGCCGCCCTCGACGCGGAAGAAGCCCTCGCCGGAGAGACCGTGGCTCACGGCGGCCCAGACCTCGGCGGGCCCGGCTTTCCCGTAGACTAAGTCGGCGAGCTCGGCGGGAGCGGCGCGTCCGCCCTCCACCATAGACCGCGCCGTGTCGAAGTCCCCTTCGCCGGCGGAGGCCGCGGCGGACGCGGGGTCGAAGGTCTTGAGCGGGCCCGAATGGAGGACGACGACGTCCTTCTCGCGGACCTTCACCGTTTCCCCTCCGTCCACGCGTATGTCGGCCTTGTCGCCCGAACCGAGCGCTATCGCCGCCTTTCCCTTGTAGAGGAGGAGGCTCCCTTCCCTCAGCACGGGACCTCCCCCGCGAGGAGCGTCCGCCATCCCGCGGAATCCGGAAAGCCGGGGAGGAGATCGGACCAGTTCCCGCGGAGGTGCGGCGGCTCCGCGAGCCCGCGCCGGAGAAGCATGACGTAGCGGGAGCGCGGGATGTCCTCCGCGCCGAAGGAGGCCATGTGCGCGGTGCGCGCCTGCGAGTCGATGAGCTCGAAGCCCGCGTCCCTGAGCCTGAGGGCGATGGCAGCGAAGGCGACCTTGGAGGCGCCATCCGCGACATGGAACATGGACTCGCCGAAGAAGACCCTGCCGAGCGAGACGCCGTAGAGCCCCCCGACGAGGGAACCGCCGGACCAGGCCTCCACCGAGTGCGCGTAGCCGAGGCCGTGGAGCCTGACGTAGGCCTCGACCATGTCCTGAGTGATCCAGGTACCGCGCTGGCCCGGGCGCGCCTGGCCTGAGCAGGCGCGTATCACGTCCGGGAAGGCGGAGTCTAGGCGGAGCTCGAAGGGCCGCTTCCGGATGAGGCGGCGGAGCTTCTCCGAGATGTGGAGTTTGCCGGGGAAAAGCACGAAGCGCGGATCGGGACTCTGCCAGAGGAGGGGATCGCGCTCGCCGAACCAGGGAAAGACGCCCTGCGAGTAGGCTGAAAGAAGCATGCCGGGGGAGAGGTTGCCCCCCACGCAGACGAGGCCGTCCCTCCTCCACTCGCCGAGATCGGGGAAATCGTAACGCTCGTCCTCGGAGAGCCAGGGGAAGCCGGGATCCGCGCGGGTCTCGGCGTTGTAGTTCCTCATGCCCGCCCTAGACCGCGCGAACCTTCACGTCGTCACCCTGGATCTCCGCCACGGCCTTGCCGCCAGCGGAGAGGGAGCCGAAGAGGACCTCCTCCACGAAGAAGGACTTGATCTTCTCGTCCACGAGGCGGGCGACGTTGCGCGCCCCGAACTCGCGAGAGTAGGCCTTGCGCGCGAGCCAGGCCACGCATTCGCCCGTGACCTCGAGCTCGACTTTCTTGTCCGCGAGCATGCCGCGGAACTCGTCCAGGCACTTCACGACGATGCGCTCGACCACCTCGATGCCGAGGTCGCCGAACTTCACCACGTCGTCCAGGCGGTTGCGGAACTCCGGCGTGAAGATCCGCTGCACGGCCTCGTCGAGGGCGCCCTCGGTCATGGTGCGCTCCCCGAAGCCGATCATGTCCTTGCCGATCTCGCGGGCTCCGGCGTTGCTCGTCATGATGAGGATGACGTTGCGGAAGTCCGCCTTGCGGCCCTGGCTGTCCGTGAGCGTCGCGTAGTCCATGATCTGGAGGAGGACGTTGAAGACCTTGGGATGCGCCTTCTCGATCTCGTCCAGGAGGAGGACGGCGTGCGGCGTCTTGCGGACGGTCTCCGTGAGGAGCCCGCCCTCCTCGTAGCCGACGTAGCCGGGAGCGGAGCCGATGAGCCTGCTCACCGTGTACTCCTCCTGGTACTCCGACATGTCGAAGCGGTGGAGGGCGATGCCCATGGTGGAGGCGAGCTGGCGCGCGAGCTCGGTCTTGCCCACGCCCGTTGGCCCGACGAAGAGGAAGTTGGCCACGGTCTTGTTGGGCTGCCTGAAGCCGGCGCGGCTCCGGCGCACGGCCTTCACCACCGCGGCCACGGCCTTGTCCTGGCCGTAGACGGCCTTCCTGAGGTCCCCGTCCAGGTCCCTGAGGCGCTCCTTCTCCCCCGCTGCCACGGACTTCTCCGGGATGCGCGCCATGCGCGACACGACCCGCTCGATCTCCTTGACGCCGATCTCCAGGACCTCCTCCTTGCCGGGGTCGGTCTTGAAGGCCTCGATCCTGGCCCAGGAGCCGGTCTCGTCGATCACGTCGATGGCCTTGTCCGGAAGGCGGCGCTCGGTGATGAACTGCGCGGAGAGGCTCACCGCCTGCTCGAGCGCCTCGTCGGAATAGCGGACCTTGTGGAAGTCCTCATAGCGGCTCTTGAGGCCCTTGAGGATGAGGACGGTGTCCCCGAGGCTCGGCTCGACGATGTCGATCTTCTGGAAGCGCCGGGACAGGGCGCGGTCTTTGTCGAAGTGCTTCGTATACTCCTCGTGCGTGGTGGACCCGATGCAGCGGATCTTCCCCGAGACGAGGACGGGCTTCAGGAGGTTGGACGCGTCCAAGGAGCCGCCCGAGACCGATCCCGCGCCCACGATGGTGTGGATCTCGTCGATGAAGAGGATGGCCTTCTCCTTCTTGAGGAGCTCGTCCACCACCTTCTTCACCCGCTCCTCGAAGTCGCCGCGGAACTTGGTACCTGCCATGAGGGCGCCCATGTCCAGGGAGTGGATCGAGAAGTCTCTGATGGCCGGGGGCACCTTGCCTTCAATAATCCGCTGGGCGAGGCCCTCGGTTATGGCGGTCTTCCCGACGCCCGAGTCTCCCACATGGATGGGATTGTTCTTGAGCCTACGGCAGAGGACCTGGACCGTCCGTTCGATCTCGGCCTCGCGCCCGATCACGGGCTCGAGCCTGCCCTCGCGGGCGAGCTTGGTGAGGTCGGTGGTGAAGCGGTCGAGGAATGACTTCTTGGGAGCCTCGCGCGCGCCCTCGCTCTTGGCCTGGGCGCCGGCGGACTCGAGCTCCTCCTCGCGGGCCTCTTCATCGGAAGCCTCGTCGGACTCCGTCCCGTGGGAGATGACCTCGAGGAGCTGGAGGCGCTTCACGCCCGCCTTCCGGAGGTAGTAGGAGGCGTAGTTCTCCTCCTCGTCGTAGAGGGAAACGAGGATGTCGGCGATCCCTACTTCGGCCTTTTGCGCGTTCTGCGACTGCACGAGGGCGCGCTCGATGAGGTTCTGGAAGCCGGCGGTCTGGGCCGGCTCCCCTTTCTTCACCGTGGGGATCTTCTGGTCGAAGTAGGCTTCCATGCCCCTCCGGATCTGATCCAAGTCGGCCGAACACGCCTTCAATATGCCCTGCACGTCCTCGAAGGAGAGGGCGGCGTAGAGGACGTGCTCGGGCGTGAGGTACTCGTGGCTGCGGCTCTTTGCCTCGTTGTAGGCCGCGTTGAATATCGACTGGACTTCCTGGCTGACCCTCATATACCCATCTTCCGATAGCTCATAGCTTCTCCACCGCGCACTTGAGCGGGAAGCCCGCTTCCCGCGCGAGCGCGTGGACCGCGTTCACCTTGGTCACGGCGATGTCGTAGGGGTAGGAGCCCACGACCCCCCTCCCCCGCTCGTGGACGTTCAGCATGATCCGCTGCGCGTCCGCGAAGTCGCGGTGGAAGACGGTCATCAGGACCATCACCACGAACTCCATGGTCGTGTAATCGTCGTTGAGGAGGATGACGAAATATTCATCCGGATGCTTGAGCTCCTCATCGGAGACCGTCTCTACCGCATCCTCCCACGCATTATCACCCATTCACCGTTACCTACCTCAAGATATCAAGAGCGGGGGCCGGAAACAAGGGCGGCCGCGGGGGAGCCCGCCTGGGCCGAATTCCCGAGGTATCCGAGCTCCGTCAGCCCCGTCGCGATGTCGGACCTGAGGACGAGTTCCCCGAGAGCCGGCAGGGAGAGATGGAAGGCCTCCGCGAGGGGCCCCGGCTCGACGAAATCATGGATGCGGTTCTCCATCCCGAGGAGGAGCCCCTCGTGGAGCGACGCGGGATCGGAGACCGCCATGTAGAAGATCTCCGCCTCAACGAGGTCGCGGAAGAAGTGGCTGCCGTAGGAGAGCTCCGGAGCGAGCCCCGCCGCGGGATCGGCGAGCTCCGCGAGGGCGCTGAAGTTGCAGATGTCGGCGAAGCCTACGGAGAGGCCGAGTTCCGGCATGGAGGAGCCGCAGCGCCCGGGGACGAGGAGAACGGAGTACTCGCCCGCGCGATCGGTTATGGACGCGTTGACCCTGCCCACGAGGCGGGCGGCGGCCGCCTTGAGCTGGGGCGGGAGGGCGACGTAGGCCCGGGGCGAGAGGTAGAGGAGGCGCCGCACCGAGCGCTCGACCGGCCCGCCCATGGTCTTTCCCTCGAGCGAGAGGATCGTCCTCGCTGGATCGACGGCGGAGAGCTCGGGCGAGCCACCCACGCTCCGCGACGCGGCGCGCACCGAGAGCGGCCGGCACTGGAGAATGTTGAGGAGGAAGCTGGAGGCGGGCGCGGGGTTCAAAGTGAACTCGACGTCCACAGGGTACGCGTAGGCCTCCTCGAGCTTGGCGAGCGCATTTCGCATCGCGACGCAGACGCCCGAGTCACGGAGGAAGGATGAGAAGTCCGCCCAGCGGCGCTCGCCCTCGGATCGGCCCATCGCCTCCAGGTACTCCTCGCCCTCATAGTCGCGCTGGCTTACCGCTTCCCTCAAAGGATCGTCGAGGAGGGAGAGGGCTTCCTGGACGGGCACGCTCCGCTCCGCGTTAGCCTCCACGTCCAAGACGTCGACCATGCGCTGGGAGTGGGCGATGGCCTCCTCCCTCCCCGCCCAGGGGCTCGCGGCCGGATCGTCGAGGGCGACGAGGCGGGGCCAGTCGTCCCCCGTGCGGTCCACCGCCCGCGTGCCGAGGCCGAGCACCATGCGGAGCATCCCGGCGCGCGGGTCGAGCCCGGGCTTCCAAGGATAGGCGTTCCGCGAGTCGGCGACGCCAGCGAGGAGGGGGAAGAAGTATTTCCCCCTGAAGGAGCCCGAGACGCGCTGGACGAGGAGGGCCATCTGCTCATCGGCTCCCTCGAGACCCATGCGGAGCCGGTAGCTCAGGGCCGATTCGCCCATCATGCTCGCGTAGACTGAGCGCACCGCCTCCTCGAAGGCCGCGTAACGCTCCTCGGGATCGCCCTGGTTCACGCGGAAGACCGAGTCGTACTTGCCCGCGAAGGCGTTGCCGAAGCCGTCCTCGAGGAGGCTGGAGGAGCGCACGATGATGGGGCTCTGCCCGAAGTGCTCGAGCGCGCTGTAGAACTGCTCCTTGATCCCGTCGGGGAAGGCTCCCCGCGTGAGCCCTTCGCGGAGCTCGCCGGAGAGGGCGAGGTAGCCCTCCTTCGTCCGCTGGCGCATCCTGAGCCGCCAGAGCTTGTTCTGCACGAGGTAGGTGTAGAAGACGTCCGAGCCCACGTAAAAGGAATCGTGCGTCTCCATCGACTCGAGCGAGCCCTCGAGGATCTTCCGCGCGAGGAGCATGCCGGCCGTCTTCCCGCCTACGTAGCCAGTGCCGATCATCCTGCGCTTTATGGCGATGAGATCCTCGAGCCCGAAGGTCCGCTTCGCGAGATCCACCACGCGCTCGTCCCGGCAGAGAAGGCGCCCGCAGAGCTCGTCCCGCATCGCGTCGCGCTCGCGCGGGTCGGCGCCCGTACGGCAGAGGTCCTCGGCGCGGAGGAAGCGCCGGTCCCAGGAGTCGAGCTTGCCCGCAGGCCCGCGAAGCGCCCCCTCGCCGATGAGGGCGAAGAAGGGCGCGGCCTCGCTCGACCCCGTGAGGGGCGTGAGCCCGTCGCCGTCAACGCGGTGCGGGAGGAACATGGTGGGCGAGTAGCGTTGCCAGACCTTGAGGGGCTGGACGTAGGACTCGCGCCCGCCGGCGTAGAGGTCGAGGAAGAGCTGCGTGGTCTCGCGCACGCGCGCCACGGTCTCGGACGAGTGCCGGTCCCGCAGGATGCCGAAGTAGGCGACCGTCTCCAGGTCGAAGAGGTAGGGGCAGGTGGCCACGAAGAAATTCCCGATCATGAGGTCAGTGGCCCAGGCGTCGGCGAGGTCGGAGAGGCAGTCGAAAACGTAGAAGGCGCGGAGCCCCAGCTCGGTGGCTATCTGGTGAACGCGGCCGGCGAAGCGCTCGAAGCCTTCGGAGGCGTCGAGTTCGTGGACGGAGACGCCGGGCTCCCCCGGCGGGATGACGGGCGCGTGCCGCGCGAAGCGGACGTAGGCGACGGTCCTGCCCTCCGCGGCGGCCCGCCGCGCGAAGGCGAGCGCCATGGAGGCGTAGGCCGGGATGGAGTCCGTCTGCCAGACGACGTTATCGCCGAGCCTGATGGAGTCGACCGCGCGGTCGAGCCCGGCAATGCCCGATTCGATCCTCGAGTAGAACGACACGCAGCCACCCCCGTCCCGGCCGGCGGCCCGAGCGGCCGCTTTCCCGGGCTATCCGTTCCGAGACTCCGCGGGCGCCGCGGCCCCCGTTCGCGCTCCGGCCTCAGGCCACTCCCCGCACGTCCTTGAGCTTCTGCTTGAGGTCCTGCTCCATCCTCACGAGCTCGACCTCGGCCTCGGCGCGCTTGCGCTTGCCCTCTTCCTGGATCCGTAGGACGTCTTCGATGGTGGAGATGAGGTCGCCATTCACCTTCTTCAGGGTCTCGATGTCCACGATCCCGCGCTCGCTCGCCTTGGCGACGCCCACAGTGGAGTCCTTGAGCATCTCCGAGTTCTTCTTGAGAAGGTCGTTGGTGGCGTCCGTCACTTCGTTCTGGACGTCGAGGGCCTTCTTCTGGCGGAAGATCGTGATGGCGATGATGATCTGGTTCTTCCAGAGCGGAATGGTGTTCATGATGGAGGACTGGATCTTCTCCACGAGGGCCTGGTTGTTGTTCTGGATCAGCCTGATCTGCGGCACGGTCTGGATGGCGACCATGCGCGAGAGCTTGAGGTCGTGGAGCTTCTTCTCGAAGCGGTTCATGAACTGGAGGAAGTCCTGCAGCTTCTGCGCGTCCAGGGGATCGTTCGAGGCCTGGGCCTTCGCCTGCATCTCCGGGAGGACGTTCAGCTTGAGGTCGTCGAGGCGGATCATCCCCGCGGCGATGAAGATATCCAGCTCCTTCAAGTACTCCATGTTCTTCTTGTAGAGGCTGTCGAGGAGGGTGATATCCTTGAGGAGGTTCATGCGGGCCGTCTCGAGCTCGCCGATGATCTTCTCGATCTGCACCGAGAGCTTCTCGTAACGGGCGATGAAGCGTTTGAAGGCGTCGATGAGCCCACCGATGATGGGTATCTTCGAGAGCGCCGAGTTCGGATTGAGGGAGTCGACCCTGACGTCCTTCACGGCCACCACGAGGTCCGTGAGGACCTGACCGACGTACCCGGCGTCCTTCGCGCGGACCTGGTTCAGGATAGTGTCCGCGAAGGAGGCGATCTTGCTCTGCGCCTGCGACCCGAAGGCGAGGACCGCCTGCGTGTCCTTGACGTCGATGGAGGCGGCTATCTCCTTGGCCCGCGCCTTTTCCTCGGGGCTGAGCCCGCCCTGGATGGAAGCGTCGATCTGCGCGTCGATGTTCTGAGTTGCGGCGTCGCTCATGTCCTGCTCCTTCGCGTCGTCTATTGAAAGCCGGCGAGGCCGGCCGATCGGGTCATAATTGGAGCTTCTGGCCCCCGTCCTCCCCGCTCGCGGC
>CAZIEI010000076.1:0-1604 GCA_964538705.1 uncultured Spirochaetales bacterium
GCCATGCGTTCCCCCCTATTTCCGGCCGATGAGGTCGATCGCCGGGCGGTCGATGATCAGGTTATCGAGCAGCTGCCGTCCCACGAGGTGCCGCTCCACGATCTGCGCAGCCACGGAGGCGTCGACCTTGCCGTAGATGACGGTGGGCATGCCCGGGACCGCCACCTCCACCGTCGGCTCCGAGTGGCAGAGGCCCATGCAGCCGGTCTGGCGCAGGAGCACGGAGTCGCCCAGCTTCTTTTCCTCGATGGCCTTCACGAAGGCGTCGAGGGCCTCCCTGGCCCCGGCGGCGATGCCGCAGGTGCCCATGCCCACCACCACCTGGATGGACTTGCCGTCCGCGTCGCGCTTGCTCAGCTCGGCCTTCTTGGAGTCCCGCAGCTTCCGCAGGTCCTCAAGCGTCATCTTCGCCATATATACGCTCCTTCAATCGTTCGTTTCGTCGTCGTTCTCGAGGGACCGCAGGTAGCGGTCCAAGAGCGCGAGCTCCGACGCGGCGCTGAGCCCGCCCAGGGCCTCCTCGAGCTCCGTCTTCCGGAGCTCGTACGCCGCGCCGCCCTTCGAGCTCCGCCTCCTCCGCCTGAGCGTCGTCTCCGCCGGTCCGGGGAAGAGCAGCGCCGAGCGCAGGAGGCCGGGCACGTCGCCCACGGGAGGCGCGTCCACGCAGGCCAGATCGAACCAGGCCTCCACGGTCGTCCCGGCGCCGGGCTCCGAGTCGATCCGCCAGCCCCCGCCCGCCTGGTCGGCGGTCTGGGCCAGGAAGGGGAGCCCGAGCCCCACTCTCCGCCCCGGATGCTTGATCCCGTCCGAATGGAAGGGATCCATGGCCCTGGCCACCTGGTCGGGCGCCATGCCCTTGCCGTCGTCCCGCACGCGGAAGCGGAACTCCGCCTCCGTCTCCACGATATCCGCCTCCACGGCCGCGGCTCCGGATTCCGCCGCGTTCTGGATGATGTCGGCCGCCAGGTCGCAGAGGCTCCAATGCATCACTTGTCCCGGTATTTCGCGATAATCTCCGGAAGCTGGTCCTTGGTCACCTTGCCATAGACGTCGTCGCCGACGGTCATCACGGGGGCCAGCCCGCAGCAGCCCACGCAGCGCACGGGATCGATCGAGAACTGGCCGTCCGCCGTGACCTCCCCCTCGCCGAGGCCGAGGATGGCCCGCGCCTCGTCGATGAGGTCCTGGCCGCCCTTAAGGTAGCAGGCGGTGCCCAGGCACACGGAGATCTTGTGCTTGCCGGGCTTCGTGGTCTTGAAGAAATGGTAGAAGGTGACCACGCCGTAGACCCGCGCGAGCGGGATCCCGGAGAGGCGCGCGAGCTTTTCAGCGGCTTCGCGCGATATGTAGCCGAAGGTCTGCTGGACCTTGTGCAGCAGCATGATGAGGCTGCCGGGCTTGTCCTTCCAGTGGTCGATGAACGCGTCGAGTTCCGCCGGGAACTCGATATCGCGCGTGAGCGGAGCGCTCGCCGTAGCCATGTATACCCCCCGCGAGAACGAAAAATGGTACCGTATGCCGGATGGCGGCATTCTATCGAGATCCATATTTTTAGGCAAGACGCTGTAATTTTATCTATATATTTTTATCTTTATATGGCGCAT
>CAZIEI010000076.1:1704-15189 GCA_964538705.1 uncultured Spirochaetales bacterium
TTTTAGGCAAGACGCTGTAATTTTATCTATATATTTTTATCTTTATATGGCGCATGGAAATCCTCACTCGTTTTCCGAGGAGAGCGCGGCCGCGAGAGCGGAGAGATCGACGCTGTCCCCCTCTCCCCGGAGGGCCTCGGCCGGCACGGGGAGCTCGAAGGCGCGGCGCCCGACGTGCTCGGGATGGTGGGCGTCCGAAGACGTGATCAGCGGGTACCGCCCCGTATCGATACCCGGGGGGATGCGCAGGCACTCGAGCGCGGCCCAGGGGCCATCGACCACGAAACCCAGCTGGCTGGACAGGGAGAAGGCGGGACGGTCCACGTGCGCGGGAATGAGAATGCCACCGCGCGCGAGTACGGGAGCTCCCAGCTCGTCGATCCCCAGGTCCAGGGCGTTCCCCAGGTACTTAAGAGGGCTCTCGAGCAGGACCTCGTCGGCGTCCACCGCCGCCTGGTCGCCTAAGCGCTCGGGATCGTGCGGGACGGGCGGCAGGAGGGCGTAGGCCCATTCGCCGAAATCGAGGGCGGCCTCGAGGCGATCGAAGAGGCAGAGGACGTGGACCTCCTCGCGGGTGTTGGCCTCGAGCCCGAAGAGCGGGAGGATGCCCCGCTCGCGGCAGGCCACCGCGAATGCGGGGCAATTGAGGGCGGAGTTGTGGTCGGTCAGGGCGAGGAGGCCGATGCCGCGCTCGGCCGCGCGCGCCGCGAGGATCCGCGGAGACTGCTCCAGCACGGCGCAGGGCGAGAGGCAGGAATGGTTGTGCAGGTCGATCAGCATGGCCCGCCGGACCGCGCGGCTCGCGCGCCTAGGCTCCGCCCAGGAGGGCGTAGAGCCTGCCGGACGCGGTGAACTGGTTCTCGGCCGTCCTGAACATCGCGATGCCCTCGGCCTTCGCGGCCTCGGCCATGTCGTCCGGGATGGGACGGGAGTTGCAGACGATAATCGCGGGGAGCCCCGCGAGCGAGGCGACCGCCACCGTGTTCTTATGCGCCTGGATCGTTATCAGCGCGGAGCCCGCGGCCGCGTGCGCTATCACGTCCGAGAGGAGATCGGAGGCGTAGCCCCCGGTCAGCTCCGCGTCCGCGTACTCTCCCTGGACCGTCTCGCAGCCCAGGGCCGCGGAAATTTCGCCCACCCTCATGCGTTTCCCCCCTCGCCCGCCGCGGCGGGCCCTATCCGGATCACCGCGCGGACGACCGTGCCCGCGCCGGCGGAAGACTCGATGGAAAATTCGTCCGATACCCGCTTCACGTTCGCCAATCCCATGCCGGCCCCGAAGCCGAGCGACCGTATCCATTCGTTGGCCGTGGACCAGCCCTCCTGCATGGCCAGGCCGACGTCCGGAATTCCCGGGCCGCCGTCCGCGGCCACGATGGTCACGCCGTCCGGCCTGATGGAGCAGGTGACGGAACCGCCCGACGAGTGTACCACCTGGTTGATCTCGAGCTCGTAGCAGGCCACCGCGATGCGGCGGATCAGGCGGGGGTCCAGGTCCAGGCGCTTGAGGGCCTTCTTGATCTCGGTGGAAGCCCGTCCCGCGCCCTCGAAGTCGTAGCGCGCCGTGCGGAACACCAGGTCGCCGCCCGAGGGGGCGCCCCCCGCCGCGGCCTGCTGGCGCTCCATGCGGAGGACCTCGCGGTTGATCTCCACGAGGAGGGCGCGGGTGACGTCCTTGGAGGTGAGGATGCCCACGAGCTCGCGCTCCTTGTTGAGGACGGGGAAGCGCCTGAACCGGTACTTGTTGAGATAGGACACGGCGAAGGAGAGGGGCATGTCGTCCTCCAGGACGATGACGTTCCGCGTCATGCGCCGCTCGGCCGGATCGTCGATGTGCCCCTCGTCCACGGCCGTCACGATGTCGTCGATCGAGACGATGCCGAAGAGGCGCCCCTCCTCCGCGATGGGCACGCCCGTGATGTCGTTCTCCCGCATGAGGACGCGGACCCGCCGCAGGCTCTCATCCCGCCGCGCGGTGATGATCTTCGCCGTCATCACGTCCTTGACCTTGAGCGAATAGATGAGGTCGAGGATGACGGAGGGTGAGTCGTCCGCATTGATGGGTATGGCGGAGGCGTCCACGTCAGCCCTGGCTCCCCGCCCGGAGGGCGCGCGCGGCCCCGAGGAGCCCGCCCATCGCGACGCAGGCCTCGAACATCGGCATGGGCGTGGAGAGGAGGGTGATGTCCTGCTGGATCGCGAGGGCCTTCATGGAGGGCTGGGGGGCCTTGTCGTTGACCAGGATGATGCCGCGGGCGTTGATCATATCCGCGGTGCGCACCGCCTGCTCGGAGGCCAGGGAAGTGAGGATCACCGCGTCGTCGTAATCGGTCACGAGGATATCGCTCATCAGGTCGCTCGCCACCACGTGGAGGATGGGTCCGCCGGGAAAACCCGCGGAGCGGTGGACGATGTGGGCGTGGAGGCTATCGATGATGTCGATGAAGTCCATGGATCTCCGATGCGCGGGGCCGGGTGACTGATGATCGGGAAAACGCTCGGGCCGCGGGCGCAGGGAGAGCCTAGAAAAAAAGGAAAAAAGAATCAAGATATAAAGATCATTTTTTATCGATATTTTTTTATTTTTGAATTGGCCATGCCAAAAATGCACGAAATATCCTTCGGGGAGAAGAGCTCCCGCCCTCCTCCCCCCTAAAAGCGCTGTCCCTAGCGGAGGACTCGCTCCAGTCCCCCTTCACCCGGTAGCGATATGGCGGGTCTCCCGGCGCTCGGATATGATGCCCGGCATGTTCGACCTAGCTCAATCCTCTTAGGGCGAGGTCGCCGCGACCGCACTATTCGCCGCGACAGTGACGAAGCGGGCATTCCCGAACGCCACCGCTGCCCAATCTCCGACGGCAGGGAGCTCTCGCGGTGTCCAATCGATCCCGTCGACCGTCGTCAAAACATTGCCGCTTGCGGACGCGACGAGGGCGAATACTCCCCCTCCGAAAGCGATCGAATTCCAATTCCCCGACGTCGGCAGTGGCCTGAAGGTCCACACGCTCCCGTCCCGGGAGACGGCGGCGATCTGGCCGGAGCGCACGATCGCCACGAACCGGCCGTTTCCGTACGCTATCGAGCTCCAGTGATACATGGCCGAAAGCGTCACCGTTACCCAAGCCACGCCGTCGACGGATTTGGCCGCGGCGTACGTGCCGGGAGCGTCCGCGTCGCTCGCGACCGCGACGAATCCTTCGTCTCCGTAAGTCACGGCGCACCAGTCGGCCCCAATACCGGGGAGGGTCCGCGCTACCCACTCGATCCCGTCAGGCGAAGTCGCCGCGGCGGTCCCGCCGCTCGCAACGGCAACGAACGTATTGTTCCCGAACGTCACCGCGCTCCAATTCGAGTCGAGGGGCAGCGTCCGCTGCGTCCAGGCGATCCCGTCCGCGGAAGACGCCGAAACGGCGCCTCCGGCCGCTACGGCCACGAACGCGCCGTTTCCATACGTTACCGAACTCCAGCTAGCACTCGCGGGAAGAGCGCGCGCCGTCCAGACGATCCCGTCCGGAGAGGAAGCCGCGATCGCGCCCGGAGCGACACCTCCCGCGATCGCGACGAAGATTCCGTTGCCGTACGCGACCGATTTCCAGCCAGCCGAGGCGGGGAGGGTCTGCGCGTTCCAATCGATGCCGGGCGTGGGGCCTGGTTCGGGAACGGACCCTCGGGAACCGAAGGGGGTACAGCCGCAAACCAGTGCAGAAAAGACGAACACCAGGGTCGCTGCGCGGATCGCTTTCAATGGTCTCATGCCCGTCACCTCATAGATAATGGTTTTTTCCGAGGAATAGCGACGGCAGTATACTCCCGGGGACCGGGGAAAGCCATATCCCTTAACCACTCGGCGGTATGGCGGGCCTTTCATAAGATCGGTATGATGACCGCTATGTTCGACCACCTGCGCTCTGACCAGAAACGCCTCTACGGCGCCCTCCTCCTCAACTTCATCGCCCTCGGGATTTCCATGACCATCTTCGGGGCCACGGTGCCGCAGATCATCGACGGCTTCGGTTGGGACTATCTCAGCACGGGGATCGTGATGGCGGCGGGCGCCCTCGGGGGCTTCCTCTCCACGCTCGCCTGCGGCATCCTCCTTCGCCGCTTCCCGCCCAAGGCCCTGATGTCGATCGGCTTCGGCCTCATCGCCCTCGGACTCGCCCTCTTCGGCAGATTCCCGAGCGCTGCCGTCAACGCGGCCCTCAACTTCGCCATCGGTCTGGGCTCGGGATTCTCCGAGGTCATCACCAACTCCGCCGTGGTCCGCATGGAGCGGCCGGGGGAGAGCCGCCTCATGAATTTCATGCACGCGAGCTTCTGCGTGGGCGCGGCGCTGGGCCCCCTTCTCGTCTGGATCCTCGCAGCGGCCCGCATCCCCTTCGCCCTGACGTTCACCGGGGCCGGCGCCCTCCAGGTCCTGATCATCGCCGCCGTCGCCTTCCAGGCCTTCCCCCGCATGGACGGTAAAGAGGCCGCGGCGGAAACCGCGAACGCCCCGGTCTCAAGGCGAACGACGTGGACGCGCCCCCTCTTCTGGCTCCTCGTCGCGGGCATGTTCCTCTACGTGGGCGTAGAGCTCACCTACAACAGTTGGATAGCGGAGTTCGCGGCTCGGCACCGCGGCTTCGGCTCGGCAACGGCCGCCGCCACCGTATCGGTGTTCTGGATCGGTCTCCTCGCCGGGCGCCTCCTCCTCTCCTTCCGCTATCGGGGAAAGCGGCAGGAGCTCATGCTCGTCGCCCTAGCCGCGTCCAGCGTCGTCTTCTACGCGCTCACGGTGCTCTCGCCAGCGGGACGGGGCGCGCTCTCGCCTTGGACCTGGGCCTGCTCCTTCCTCACGGGCCTCTGTTTCTCGGGGGTCTATCCCATCATCATGAGCGTCCTCGGCGCGGAGTCCTCGGGCTCGACGGTGGCGCTCGGCATCTGCTCGTCCGCCGCGGGCGCGGGGACCTTCCTCTTCCCCATGGGCACCGGCGCGCTCGCGACCTCCATCGGCCTTCCCCGCGCGCTCCTCGCAGCGGCGGGCGCGGACGCGGTCCTCGCGATGGTCGCCGTTCTCGTGGCGCTCGCGCGGCGGAAGCGGGAGAATCGGGGGGGCGCGGCGGACTGAAGGGGCGCGGCAGTTCAGCCGCAACTCGCCACGACTCCTTCCCGCGGCGCGGGTTCGCATAGAACGCCAGGCCTTCCAAAAACGCGGAAAGTGATGAATACTTGCGGCACCCCCAACGCGTCCAGGAGGAGTCCATGGCCGGAGTCGTCGACGAATTGATTTCCTGCATCGACCGGGGAAAGGTAGACATTAATTCGCCCTACCCGCCCGACCTCAAGGGCAAGGAGGGCGCGGACGAAATAGCGAAGAAGGCCCTCGCGTCGGGCGAGAGGCCCGAGGCCATCTTCAAGGCCTGCGACGAGGGCATGCGCCTCGTGGGCGAGCGCTTCGGCAAGGGCCAGGCCTTCGTCCCGGAGCTCCTCATGGCCGCCAAGGCCATGAAGGCCGTCATGGCCCACCTGAAGCCGTACTTCGCCGCGGGCACAGTGAAGCCCAAGGGCACCTTCGTCATCGGGACCGTCGCAGGCGACCTCCACGACATCGGCAAGAACCTCGTGGCCATGGTCGTCGAGGGCGGCGGATGGAAAGTCGTGGACCTGGGCGTGGACGTGAAGAGCGCCAAATTCTTGGACGCCGTCCAAGCCAATCCGGGCTGTCTCGTCGGCCTCTCGGCCCTCCTCACGACCACCATGGTAAATATGGAAAGCACCATCAAGGACATCAAGTCCAAGTTTCCCGAGACCAAGGTCATCGTGGGCGGAGCGCCCCTCACCATGGATGCCGCCAATCGCATGGGCGCGGACGGCTACGGCAAGAACCCCCAAGAGGCCGCGGCGGCGCTGGACGCCCTGGCCGGGGCCTGAGCCACGCGCCGCTCGTCAGCGTCGCGCCGGTTTCCCGGCGCGCGCAGGGAACGCATGAAATGGCGATCCTAGCCCCCTTCATCGAAATCGAGCTCCTGCCCGCGGACGTCCTCCCGACGCTCGTAGAGGCCTGCTCCGCCGCGGGATACCCCGAAGGCGGCGCGCCGCCGTATTTCCTCGGCGTCGCCGAAGCCGCCATCGCGGAGGCCGAAAGTCTCGCCGCGCCGCGAGCGGGATACGTCCTCATCGAAGCGCCTCCACGCTCGGCGGCCGATCCTCTCTCCTCGTCTCACCGCGTCGTACTCGACGGCGCCGCGCTCTCAACGGGCGCCGTCGTCGCGGAGGAGCTCGCGGGGGCGGAGGCCGCTGCGGTCTTCCTCTGCGGCCTCGGGAGCGGCCCCGAGGACCGCGTCCGCGCCCTCATGGAAGCGGACGACGGGCCCGAGGCCTTCATCATGGACGCCGTCGCCTCGCTCATGGCGGAACGCGCCGCGGAGCGCGTCCACGCCGCCGTCGCCGCGGCCGCGCTTCCGAGAGGGTGGGGTGTCACGGAACGCTACAGCCCGGGCTATTGCGGCTGGCCCGTCTCGGACCAGCGCGCGCTCTTCTCCCTCCTCCCACCGGGCGCCCTCGGGATCGCGCTCACGGAATCCTCGCTCATGCGGCCCATGAAGTCCGTGAGCGGGATCATCGGAGCCGGCCCCGGCCTCTCGCGCCGCGGTTATCGATGCGACATCTGCGGCAGGAAGGACTGCACCTACCGGAACAAAGCGCTCGAATCGCGGCCCGCCGCGATCAAAGGAGATTCCCGATGACCGACGCCCAGTGGAACCGTCTCGCGAACATCATCGAGGGCAAGGATGCGGAGAAGACGAGACCGACGGGGTTCGTCATCGACTGCCCCTGGCTCCCCAATTGGTACGGGGTCCGGATCCTCGACTACTTCACGAGCCAGGAGATCTGGCTCCGGGCCAACCTCAAGGCCGCCGGGGACTTCCCGGACACCATGTTCCTTCCGGGCTTCTGGTCCGAGTTCGGCATGTGCACCGAGCCTTCGGCATTCGGCGCGCGATCCTCGTTCCCCCTGGACGACTTCCCGCACGCCCACCGCGTGATCGAGTCAATTGACGACATCGACTCGCTCCCCGCGCCCGATCCGCGGACGGACGGCCTCCTCCCCTTCGTTCTGAACCGCCTCGAGCTCGCTCGGCCCGCCATCGAAGCGGCCGGCCACCGCGTCCGCTTCGCCGTGAGCCGCGGACCGCTCAACATAGCCTCCTACCTCATGGGCTCCACGGAGTTCCTCACGGCCATGATGATGTTCCCTGACAAAGCCCACGCCCTCATGGAAAAGATCATCTCCTTCATGAAAGACTGGATCGACCTCCAGAGGACGGCCTTCCCCTCGATCGAAGGAGTCTTCCTCCTCGACGACATCATCGGTTTCCTCGGAGAGGCGGAATTCAAGGAGTTCGGCCTTCCCTACTTCCAGCGCCTCTTCACCGCGGACCTCAAGGTGCGATTCCTCCATAACGACGCGCCCTGCCGCGTGAGCGCTCCCTTCCTCCGGGAGATGGGCGTGAACCTCTTTAACATGGGGATAGACGTGACGCTCCCCGAGCTCCGATCGCTCGCGGGCGATGAGGTCGTGCTCCTCGGGAACGTCCCCCCCCGGGACGTTCTCGCGGCCAAGAGCCCGGAGGAAGTGGCCGCCGCCGCGCGCGACCTCGTAGGCGCGACCAGGAACGACAAGAAGGTCATCTACTCTTGCGGAGGCGGCATGCCGCCCAAGGTGAGCTCGGCGAACCTGCGCGCCTTCCTGGACGCGGTAGCGAAGGTGGGCTGAGCGCGCCTCGGCCAGACGAAGGGACGAAGCAGGACGGAGAGGGGCGCGGAGGGCCGGTTCATGATGCCGGAATAGCGGGATAAGGCGGGAGAAGGGATTGGGTGCGCTACTTTTTCAGTTTTTCATAGAAGCCCTCGGCCTCAGTGCGGCCATCGTCGCGTTCCTCGCGTGGAAACGTTCGGGGCGGAGATGGCTCGCTACCTATTCGGCCTTCATGCTCGCCTGCCTCTTCTACGGGGCGATGCGGAACGTCGCCTACTTCCTGAAATCGTACGTATCCTCCCGCGACCTCGAGCACAGCCTCGCGTTCTTCCTCGTCTACTGCGTCGGTAATTCCATCTTCTCGTTCTTCATCTTCAGGGCCGGCTTCCATATTTCGGGCAAGCGGACGGACAAGGGGCGCAAGGCCGCGATCATAGCCTTCGTCTCGGCTCCCATGGCGGCCTTCGCGGCGGGAGCGGTCTCATGCGCGCTGGGACGGAGGGAATTCCTTCCCCCGCTCTTCACGGCCAGCATGCTCATGGCCCTAGCCGCGCATGTCGCCATCCAGGTCTATATCGCGGCGCATTACCGCTCGGCCGATAGCCGCCTCAAAAAGAGGCTCATCCTGGTGAACAACTTCACCGGCGGGGTCTTCCTCGTCCTCTCCGCCATTTCCTACGCGGACAGCTTCACGACGGCGTACTACATCGACTCCTTCTGGGCCCTCAACCTGAGCTACCTCGTCCTCTTCGCGGGAAGCACCGCCTTCATAGCCAAGCACGTCCTCGCGGCCCCGGCGCCCGAAGCCGATCCCGCGGTCGTCATGCCCAAAGCGCTCGACGGCGAGATGAAGACCCTCGTCTCGCTCATCGTTTCAGGACTTTCGAACAAGGAGATCGCGCTCGAGATCGGAGTGCCCGTCTCCGCCGTCAAGAACCGCATTTACCGCATGTTCCGGAAGCACGGAGTCCAGAGCAGGACGGAGCTCATCTTCAAGCTGTCGAACGGCGGCCGGGAGGAAGAGACCAGGGGCCGCGCGGATTGACCCCGCGACTACCGCCGGTCACAATGACGCTCGCGACGGCTCGCCGAACGGCATCGCGTTCATCGACGATATCCAGGAGTCCGACTTGGCGATACTGCTGTTCCAATTTTTCGTTGAAGCGCTCGCCTTCACCGCGTTCATGGTTTTTTTGCTCGCGCGCAAACGAGGCGGTCCCAGGTGGCTTTCTGCCTACGCCGTATTCATGCTCGCATGCCTCTTCTACGCGATCGTTCGCAACGTAGGCTTTTTCGTGGAATCGTTCGCGCCACGCGAGGAGCTCGAGCGGAACATCCTCTATTTTCTGTTCTACAATCTAGGGAATTCCGTTTTTTCTCTCATCATGCTCTGGAACGGATTCCTGCTCGTCGAGGACCCGCTGACGCGGGGGCGCAAGGCCGTCATGGCCGTTTCCGCGTCCCTTCCGCTCGCCGCCCTCCTCCTAGGGGGCGCCTGGAGCCTCCTCGGTGGCCGCGACCGGCTGCCATTCTTCTTCTCCACCAGCATGTTCTCCACGTTCGGCGCCTACGCGGCCATCCAGGCCTACATCGCCATGAGCTACAGGAGAATCAAGGGAGAACTCAATAAAAATCTCGTCATCGTCAATAACTCGGCGGGCGCGCTGTATTTCGCCCTTTCGCTCGGCTTCTACCTCAGGTCCCTCGGCCGGGAGTTCTATCTCGATTCCTTCTGGATCCTCAACCTGAGCTTCACCGTCCTCTTCATAGGCAGCATCGTCTTCGCCTGCAGGCGCCACCTCGTGGATCCGGATCCCGCCGGCTATTCGCCGGAAGCCCTGCCAGACGACATCGATCAGGGCGAGGCGATCACGGGCATGATCATTTCCGGGTATTCCAATAAACGCATCGCCGAGGAACTGGGCGTGTCGGTCGCCATCGTCAAGAATCGGATCTTCAAGCTCTTCAGGCATTTCGGCGTCCAGAGCCGATCTCAGCTGATATACCGCCTCAGGAACGATCCGCCGTCCCGCCCGGACTGAAGGAACGGCCCTTGATCGCCACCATGAGTTGGACGCGGTTGGAAACGCCGAACCGCTTAAACATCCCGTGGATGTAATTCCGGACCGTCGCTTCCCTGAGGCCGAGCTCCGCCGCGATCTGCTTGTTCGCCATGCCGCGCTCGATGCGGAGGGCGATATCGCGTTCCCGGCCCCGAAGGCCGGCCTCGTCCAGGGCCGATCCGGCCGGGACCCGGGCGGCATCCGATCGCTTGAGAAGCACTTGGGGCGCATCGTAGATGACGTTCGCGAGGCCGACAGCGAGGAGGTAGGCGTTCTCGGGCGCCACATAGACGGGAAGCGTTGCCTTGCCCATCTTGAGGAGCTGGGCCGGAATGAAGAGGGCGACGAAGGCGAAATTGCCGATGGCGGTGAAAAGCATCATCGGCTTGGCGCATTTCGGGCTTTCCACGCCGCCTCGGTATAGCAGGAAGTAGACCGCGGAATAGAGGAGGATGGAGCTCGTCGAGAGGACGGAGCAGAGCCTCACTATGGACGGATCGTGGACCAAGCGGCCCGCGCCGAAGCCGGGCAGGAGGAAGGCCGCCAGCGCGGCGAGGGGGATCAACGCCGCGGCCAGCGCGAGCCCCGTATTCCAGAACCGCGGCGGCCGCTCGATGATCTTGGCGGCGAGCCTGACATAGAACAACATGAAAACGGCATGGAGAATCGTCTCGATCGCCAGGATCGCGGGCTCGGAATAATAACCAATCCGATTTCCGAATTCGGCCAGGAAGAATTCATGGTTCACGAAAAGCGCGTAGATCTGGAAGGCGATGAGGAAGGGGCCGTAGAGCTTGAGGACGCTTCCTTCCGGGTAGTTGATCTGTATGAACTCGGCGACAATCCCGGCGAAAAATACGATGTGTGTCAACGGGTAAATGAATGCAAGAGCGATCGCCATCTCGCCGCCACCTTCCGCATCGCAATCAATTATTCAAGAATATAGCGTCGAGTTCATCATATAGTGATAAGGCTGCGATTTCTATGCGTTTCCGCGTTATACAAGATTGGAAGACGCATCATCGGGAAAGAAAAGTACGTTTCATAATGTGGATTACCGTTCCACAATACGGATATAACGACATATCTTTATCGGTGTCATGCAGCGAACTTGCCAATCGACGAAATCCGGCAGGCGCTTCTATATTGCAAGTATCGGGTCACGCACGCGATCATGCCGCTCAGATAGGGGACGAAGGATGAGGGAACGGCCTTTCGCCATATCGATGATGCTCCTTCTCCTCCCCTTGGCCTCGAGTTGCGGCTTCCGCATCGGTACCGGGATCGATACCGGGCCGCTCGGGCTGTACCCGCCCTTCGAGCGCGACCTCATCATGTGGCCTGACGGCGATTTCCGGGAACCTGCGCTTCCGCGGAACGCCAATACCATCATCACAGTCGATTCGACTGAATCGTTCCAACAAGCGCTGAGCCAAAGCCATTGCAGCATCCGCATATTCTCCGGCTCCGTCCTATATGAAGCATCCATTCCAAATAGCTCCACTGATATCGAGATCTTCATAGAAAGCGGAGCTTCAATCAGGTTCATGTTCATCCATAATGGATCGAAGTCGCAGAGAGTCCGCTTTCGCGGCCCCGGCAAGATCGGCGCCATATCGCTCCTGAACGCGTCGGACGTCGTATTCGACGGCGTCGTGTTCGATCCCGTCGGACTCGGAGTCCCGGAGGGATGCATATCGATCGAGGAATCGAGCCGCGTCGCCATCCTGAACTGCGTCGGCCGCAGCAACGACGGGGATAATTGCTGTTTCTGGATCAACGGCTTAGTCAGCGATTTCCTCATGGCGAACTGCAACTTCGCAGTCGACTCGGCGCCGGATTCGAACAAATGGGTCGTACGCCTCAATAATGACCGCCATGATCCCGTTATGGCGATGCGGCGCCTCCTGTTCGTCGATTCCACCATGCAGACGTACAACCAAGCGTTCCGGTTCAGCTCCGACGGAGTCGACGCGAGTTACTTCGATAAGGTCATGCTGTACCGGTGCAAGCTGGTGAACGTCGAGAACGGCGGCAACGTCATCCACTCGCAGGACCAAGCGCCGGTCGATACGAACCATGTGTATTTGCGGGACTGCGTCACCGTCATGGCGGGGGGCGAGGCCTGGGCCTTCGGCGGAAATCCGTCTACCCACGCGCTGGACGACAGGGCCAACGATTGGCTGTGGCACGTGGTGGACCATACCTACGTTGCGGATGCGGAGACGACGATCGATGCCTCGATGCTCCGGGGAATCATGGCGGGAGGAGCCGCATTGGGTTGGGATCTCCAGTACCTCGGCACCGCATCGCGCCCCATGCGGCTCGACGGAGCCGTTTTCCTCTATGATCCGGGGATATCGAGCCTATGGCGGGACAATGACTACTCGACGCCGAGTTGGCCGGAAATACGCAGTCCCTTGGTCGGCGATGACGTAATAATCGGCAGGAACCCTCATATCATTCCGTAGGCGACGATTAGCACCGTATAGCGCCTCAGCTTCATTGCGTCGGAAGGGATGCTTTCTATAGGTTTGCGGGGCCTGGCGGAGAAGAACGGGCCTTCGGTCGGGCGAATTGTACAGGAAAAGGCCTCGGAGAATTCTCCGAGGCCTTTTAGTTCCGCAAGGAATTGGGTTCAATGCGGACGAGCCGCGACGGAACCGAGTCCCAAACACTACGCTTCGCTCCGTTATGCCTTCGGCTCAGGCCCGTTCTTCTCCGCCACCCGCGCTTACCCTTCGAGGCATCCCTTCCGCCGCAAACGGGCTGAGTCGGCTCCCTTTTTAGAGCCGCGTATTTCGCCTAACGCTCGCTGTGGTTTGTTCCACTTCCTCAGGGCTTCTCAACGCTACACCTTATTTAATGGCTACCACATTCGAAAAAGGCGGCAAAGGAGGAACGCCTCATCACTCGCATCGGAGTAAACGCGCTGACGTAAAAGGCGCGGGTGGAATAGGAAAACGCGACCAAGGGAATCGAAGTACTCTTCGCCCGACCGCGGTCGCGTTTTCCTATTCCAGGCCCCGCAAACAAAGAAAGCGCGTTTACTCCGATGCGAGTGTTGGAGCGATTATCCCCCTATTGCCCTCAGCCTGTCCGCGGTCTCGAGGAGGATCTCCTCGGTCTCCTTCCAGCCCAGGCAGGCGTCCGTGATGGACACGCCCCTCTTGAGCTTGGAATGATCCTCGGGGATGGGCTGGCAGCCGCTTTCCAGGTTGCTCTCCATCATGAAGCCGGCGATGCTCTCGGAACCGACCTCCCGCTGGGAACGCTGATCCACGAGGTTGCGGAGGACCTGGACCTGGTTTTCGGCCTTCTTCGCCGAATTCCCGTGGCTGCAGTCCACCACGACGCGCGTCGGGAGGCCGGCCGCCTTCAATAGATCGCGCGCCTTGGAGATGTCCGCCGAACGGTAGTTGGGGCCGCTCTTCCCGCCGCGGAGGATGAGGTGGCCGTCCTCGTTGCCGCGGGTCCTGAGGATGCAGGTGTTACCGCTTCCGTCGATCCCCATGAACGAGTGCGCCTGCCGAGCGGAGAGGATGGCGTTAATGGCGATCTGGACGTCGCCGTCGGTGGAGTTCTTGAAGCCGATGGGCATGGACAGGCCGGAGGCGAGCTCGCGGTGGGTCTGGGACTCGGTGGTGCGCGCGCCGATGGATCCCCAGGAGAGGAGCTCCG
>CAZIEI010000077.1:0-284 GCA_964538705.1 uncultured Spirochaetales bacterium
GCCATTCCCCCACCGAGACCCTCGTGGAGATCTTCCACGGCACGGAATACGACACCGGGATGGACGTAAAGCTCCTTGTCGAGATCGCCGCCTATTTCCGCGACGTCCGCAAGAAGTACGCGCAGTTCGAGTCGAGCTTCCTCGGCGCGGACACCCGCATCCTCGTGGCCCAGGTCCCCGGCGGCATGCTCTCCAACATGGAGAGCCAGCTCAAGGAGCAGGGCGCCGGGAACAGGATCGATGACGTGCTCAAGGAGATCCCCCTCGTCCAGAAAGACGCGGGC
>CAZIEI010000077.1:294-1861 GCA_964538705.1 uncultured Spirochaetales bacterium
TTCAACGTCCTCTTCGGCCGCTATCAGAAACTCACCGCCGAGTTCCGAGACCTCATCGTCGGCAAGTACGGCGCCACTCCCGCTCCCTGCAACGCGGAGCTCGTTTCCAAGGCCCTCGCCGAGTCGAAGATGGAGAAGGCGATCACGCACCGCCCCGCGGACGACATCCCCAACGAGTTCGCCAAGCTCGAGGCTGAGGCCAAGAAGCTCCTCGGGACCGCCTCCATCGCCGTCGAGGACGTCCTCACCTACGCGATGTTCCCCAAGGTCGCGCCGGACTTCTTCAAGACCCGCGCTAACGGGCCCGTAAGCTTCAAGGCGGAAGCCGCTCCCGCCGCCGCTCCGTCGGCCAAGGCCGGGACCGCCGCGAGCTACGTGGTCACGGTGAACGGCGCCGAGTACGCCGTCAACGTCAGGCCCGAAGGGACCGTCGCGATCGCCGCCGCCCCCGGCGCCGCGCCCGCGCAGAAGGCCGCTCCCAAGGGCGGTAAGCCGGTGCTTTCCCCGGTCGCTGGATCCCTCGTCCGCTATTCCGTGAAGGAGGGCGACGCGGTCAAGGAACTTCAGACCATCCTCATCGTCGAATCCATGAAGATGGAGCTCGAGGTGAAGGCCCCCGTCGCGGGAAAGGTCCATTTCATCGCTTCCGAGAAGTCCAAGATCGGCTCCCAGCAGCTCATCGCAGAGATCGTCTGAGCCGCGCTCTACGCCGATAGACGAGGCCGCCCCGAACGGGGCGGCCTTTTTTTCGCCCTGAAGTGCCGTCCGAAGGCGCTTAGATCGCCCATTCGCCCGTTCGCCGCCGTTGCTTTGGATGAAATAAGCGCTATACTAATGGAAGCGTTCGCGGATGGACGCCGAAGGCGCGAAAAAAAGTCGGCCGGGCCCGGTTACCTTCCGGGACTTGGAGCCTTTATTACGTGCCGCCCGCGCGAGATGCGCGGGACCGACATGCGGAGGAGAAGATATGAAGCGGAAAATCATGCTTATCGCGCTTTGCGCGCTCGCCGTGGGTTCGGCCTTCGGGCAAACCGTCATCAAGAAGAGGCGGGTCGTGAAGAAGGTCGCTCCCGTCACGGTCATCACCAACGTGAAGACCGCCGCTGTCTACATAGACGGCGACTTCCTGCCTGGCGGGTCCGGCGACGTTGAATACGGCACGCACGTGGTGAAGGTGGAGGCCGAGGGCTTCGCGACCAAGGAACAGACCGTGAGCGTCTCCGGTCCCTTGACGCTGAAGATCGCTCTGGAGCCGGCCGTCGCTCAGCTTTCGGTAATTGCGCGGCCGCGGAACGCCTTTATAACCGTCGACGGCGCTTCCATGAAATCCAATCCCATGACGGTGAAATTCGGAACGCATACGATCACCGTGAAGGCGCCGGGATACCAGGTCTACGAACAGACGGTGGTGGTGAACGGGCCCGTGACCGTCGAGGCCAACCTCAACCCCAGCCTATTCCGCGTGGAGGTCAAGGTGGACGTCCCTGGGGCGATGATCAGCTTTGGCGACTACGCGGCCGATCGCGGCGTCGTCGATGCTGCGTAACAACGCCTGATACGAGCCGAT
>CAZIEI010000077.1:1871-15171 GCA_964538705.1 uncultured Spirochaetales bacterium
GTTTCGGCGCGCGGTTTCGGAGATTATTTCGATGATATCGACGTGAACGGCGATATGGTCGTTCCCGTTAAGATGCGGAAAGCGATGAGCACCCTCATCATCGAGCCTCCCGACGCCTACATCAACAAGAACATGAAGGGGAACCATTTCGGCGCGATGGAGCTTTGGATCGATGGAGTGAAGGTGAACCTGAATCGCGATCGCATCGACGTGCCCTCCGGATCGCACAAGCTCCTCTTCGTGACGGGCGGACTCTGGGCCGCCGCGAACGTGGAGCTCGAGCCGGGCGCGACCTACTCGATCGAGCCCGAATTCGTGCTGAACGTAAAGGAAACGCGCGGCCGCCGCGACGGACGCGATGACCGCGACGACAGGGACAGGAGGGACAGGGACGATCGCGACAGGAGAGACGGTCGCTGAGACGTTCATATCGGAAGAAAATGACGGGCCGCCCGGAAAGCCGGGCGGCCCGTTTTTATTTCCTTAGGAGCGTGATTCGTTCCGCGGGGAACGTCGCCGACAACGAAACGAGCCCGGCGCGGTATACCGCGAGCCCGGCGCGGTTCATCGCGCGCGGCCGGTCCTGTCCATGAGCCGCCCCGAATCCGATCCGACGAGCTTACCCTCATGCCAGCGGAGGGCCCCGTTGACCACGACGGCCTTTATTCCCGCGGATTCCTTCGCTGGATTCTCCACCGTTCCGGAATCCTTCACCGTCTCGGGATCGAACACCGTGACGTCGGCGAAGGCTCCCTCGCGGAGCCTCCCGCGCTCCTTGTATTCCTCGCAGACCTCCTCGAGGAGCCGCGCGGGATCGAGGGTCATTTTCCTGATCATGGTCTTCACGTCGATCCCCTGTTCCCGCGCGAGGGCGAGGGCGTGCGCGAAATTGCCCGTGTCCCGCGGATGGCCGGCGGCGGGCGCGGAGCCGGGGAGGAAGTCGTATCCCCCGTCGGAGGCGATGAAAATCCAATCTTTCTTCAAGGCCTTGAGCAGGGAATCCTCGAGCGGTATGGATCCCTCGGGGACTACCACGAGCCCGCCTGCCTTCCTGTATTTCCGGAACGAGGTTTCGTCGAGGAAGCTCTTGGTCGGGACGTAGTAGAGATCCCCATAATCGAGCCCGAAGCCCTCCCGCCAGCCGGGATTGAAGCGCTCGGAATTGATGAACGTCATCCAGTACGTATAGGGGTAGGCGCAGGCGTCGATGCGGACGCCGCGCGTCCTCGCCGCCTCGAGCATCTCCAGGGCCTCATCCATATGGAAGGTCCCGCCCGTGGAGGGAAGGTGGAAGACGTGGACGCGGGCCCCCGATCGCTCTGCTACCTCGATCGCCTCGCTCACGCCCTCGAGTTCGGTGTCCTTCCGCGAGTAGCGGAGATGGAGGCCCATCGGCGTCTTGTACTCCGCGGCGATCTTCGCGTACTCGACCATGTCGTCGGTCGTCGAATCGGGATAGTACTCGGGGCTCCCCGAGACCATGATGCCGCCCAGGTCGAGGTTCCGCCTGAGCGCGGCGAGGCGTTCCGCTCTAGTTATGTACCAGATGTGGTAGTCCGTGTACCTCACCCCGAATCCCCAGTTGGTCGCGTGGCTCATGGAGCCGACGGCCTTGAGCATGACGGTCACGTCCCCGTAGCCGTTGTGGAGCCAGAGGGCGGAGGTCACGCCGTCGGTGAGCTTCCAGTACTCAGTGCCGCGGATGATGGAGGCGGTGGGGTAGAGGGGGATGTCCACGTCGATGAAGCCCGGGGAGACGACGAGTCCCGCCGCCTCCACGACGGCCTTGCCCTCGAGCCCGTGGCCCTTCGAGATCCTCGCGATTCGGTCGCCCCTGATGCCGACGTCGGCCGTCGCGTCGAAGCCGCTCTCGGGGTCGATAACCCTTCCGCCCCTGATCACGAGGTCGAACACGGGTTCGGGAGCGTGCGACGCGGCCTCCGATGCCGTTTTCGAACCGGCTTTCGAGCCCTGTCCGTCGCAGGAAGCGGCGAGGAAAGTGAAGAGGAGCGCGAGAACGGGGAATTCCATGGCGCGGACTGATCGGCGAGAAGCGAGGTACATCGTTGCCTCCATGCGTAATTTCTCAAGATCTCGATGCGGGGATCTTCGTTAGGGCTATCACTATACATCCTATCGATATTCCCGTATCAAGACGATGGCGCGTCTGTGGTGCCGAGCCCCTACCCTGGCCCAGCGTACGGCTTGACCTAAGGCCCCGGGAAGGGTAGAATCGCGTCCTGTACCCAAGAAATCGGAGGAAACGCCGTGCCCTGCGGAAAGAAGAGAAAGCGCAAGAAGATCGCCACGCATAAGAGGAAGAAGAAGCTCCGGAAGAACCGGCACAAGAGCAAATAAGCCCTTCCCTTCTAAAGACCTCTACCGAAGCCCTTCCCCCGGGAAGGGCTTCGTCGTTTTTTTCCGGGAACCTTCCTTCGCGTGGCGTTTCGGCTTGTCGTAAGCACTTCCATGGTCTATCATGTTCCGCGGTATGGACGCGGACCTCTATCTCCTGCTCAGGCAACACGCCTCCAGAAGCGGCTCGTGGGACGTTCCCTACGAGGCCTTCGTGGAGCACCTGAAACGCCTCGCGAAGGGAGGGCCGGGGAGGCCGGAAGCCCTCGCGGCCTACGCGTCCGAGCCCAACATCACCGCTCAGCTCCATATCCTCGCCGCCGATAAGCGGATCGCCCTCGTCCAATCAGAGGGGAGGATCCAGTCGATCCTGCTTCCGGACCGGTTCACGGAGCCGGTCAAGCAGGAATTCAGGAAGATGCTCGAGGCTCCCGAGGTGCCCTTCCCGGACGAGGAGCTCATCAAGATCCCTGTGCCCGCCGAATGGGTCCAGGGCGTATCCCTCGAATCGGACCTCCCGGCGATCCTGCTCCGGGACGAGCTACCCGACGTGCCGCTGTGCCGCGTGAGCTTCCCCGGCGATGTGAAGCCTATCCTCGTCCCCACGGACCACCTAAAGGAAAAGCTCCTCGAATTCGCGGTCCTCAAGGTCCGCGCCTATCTCCGCAAGGGATCGAACCTCGAGTTCTCCAAGCGGAAGCTCATGGCGGCCTTCGCCAATAGGGAGATGATCCTCAAGGACTCCTTCAACCTCGTGCTCACGCGGCCCTACGACGCGGTGGAGCAGATCAGGGGGAGCCGCGTGGACATGGTCTTCTCGTTCTGGGCTTACCTCGTCTCCGCGGTGAGGCAGGACCTCATGAAGCGCGGCGACATGACCCCCGAGGACCAGTCCTGCTTCCGGGCGCTCTACATAGCCGAGTTTTTCAATAACTTCTATAAGGGGCGCGCGCAGAAGGCCATGGAGGTCGAGGCCGCGTACAAGGCCTTCGACGCGCAGATCAGGAAGCCTCCGTACCTCTACCAGTACCAGGACCTCGCCGCCTTCACGGATTCCGCGGGCCGCCCCCTGGTCGGGCGCTACACCAAGGAGGACTTCGATTCCTACCTCAAGGCCAAGCTCTCCTCCTCCGACTACTCGAGGCTGCCCGAAATAGTCCAGTACCAGACCGAACAGGGCCGGCGCTACTACACCGCCAAGGACCGCGTCCTCAACCTCGCCGTGAAGCTCATCTCCGAGGCGCGCGAGGACGTGCGCGGCCAGCTCATCGAGGCCTGGTACAAGGCCATAGGGGCCTACGAGTCGCTGCCGGAGATGGTCGACGACGACGCCTACCGGAAGGAGCTCTCCGAGCGCCTCGCGAAGTCCAGCCCGATCCTCTCGGTCCTGATCCGCGACAAGCTGATGCTCCTCGCCTACGTGGAGATGAAGGGCACCAAGGAGTACCTGCCGGAGCTCGACCGGCTCTTCGTCAAGGGCGAGCTCGTGCCCGTCGACGATCTGCTCTCGCTCCCGCGAAAGGGCCTTCTCACGGACGTCCGCATCCTCCTCCCCTTCTGGTACTCGATGGGCTTCATCGTGGGCATCGTACGGTTCTTCAAGTCCCTGAAGCCGAAGCACGGAGCGAAGGTCGCGGCGCCCAAGGACGCCGTCCCGTCGGCGCAGCAGCCGGGGGCCGCGCCCGACAGGCAGCACGAGCTCCGCGACGCGGCCGCGAAGGTGGAGCGTTCTCTCGTCCCCGAGGGCCTCGGCCTGGACGATTGGCTCATCGAGCTCGAGTCCAAGTGGAACACGATGATCAACCTCGAGGCCAAGCGCAACCTCACCGAGGACGTCAATTCCCTCGTCAGGGACTACCTCAGGAACGTGATACGGACGCTGCGGGGCGTGAACTTCACCGAGGAGCGGATCGCGCGGCTCGCGGAGACCCTGGCGGGCGCGCCGAGCCTGATGCGGATCAGGAACGCTCCGGCGCTTAGGCTGTACATCATGGGATACATCGTCAGGCTCGTGAAGAAAGCAAATTAAGCTGACCCCGTCTCGGCCATCCGAGACGCTGTCTCGGCCATCCGAGACGCTGGGTCAGCGCACCTTCCTGAGAACCTCGTAGAGTCCGGTTGTCGCGGGAGCGGGTTCGGAGCGCGCGGGGCTCGGCGGGGGGCTCGGCTTCCTGACGACCTCGTCGCCCGGATTCACCATGTCGAAGAAGCCTGCCTTGCCGAGCGCGCCCTCCGAGATTTCGTCGTCCAAACGGCCTACCTTGAAAGTACCCACGACGTCGGCCTCGACCCAGGAGAGGGCGAGGGCCGATTCGGACCAGAGGAGTTTCCCCTTCTTCACGACGATGAACTCGTCGCCGGCCTTGAGCCCGTCGGATCTGCCGAGCGCCGCGACGGCCGAATCCTTGGACCGGGCGAGGAGGGCCCCGCGGAGCGGCAGGGCCTCCTCAATGGCGGAGGCGATCCTGAGGCCGGCGTTGCGGATGCGCTCGTTGCCCGAGCGGTAGGCGCGGAAGGAGCCCGTCGGGCTTCCCGTGCGGGCGGAGTAGCCTTCGGCGACGAGGGTCACGTCGCGCTCGGTCTCGTCGGCCCTGAGGATGAAGAAGTAGTCGGCGCCTTTCTCGCGCGCGGTCCTGAAGGCCTCCGAGAAGGATGCCGCCTCCGGACGCGCGTCCGCGAGCGCGACGCGCTGCGAGTGGATGAGTATCTCGCGCACATAATCTGCAATGACGGCCGACGCGTCCGTATGCTCGAGACCGCGCGATCCGGGGAGGCGGAAGAGAGCGACGGTCGCGGTCCGCTTCCGCGCGAGGAACTGGTCCAGCCCCCAGGTCCGGGAAACGGAGTCCTTGAGATAGGATGAGTACGCCTCGATGGCGTCCTCGGCCCGTTCGCCGACCTTCCCCAGCGTCTTGGCCGTCTCGAGCTCGCGGAGGCGGCGGGCGGGGAAGCCCATCCTGCCGAGGAGGTCCGCGTAGGCCGTGCGGCCCGCGGTCGAGTAGGGATTCAGCCTGAGGCCTCTCCGGTACTCGAAGGCGGCCTCCGCGCGGGAGTCGCGGGAGAGGTGCTCTCCGGCGCGCTTGAAGTGGAAGTCCGCCCAGGGGGCGCGGGCCTCGTTCTCGGGCTTGTAGGCGGAGAGGAGGACGCGCTCGAGCGCGATACGGGCCACCTCGTCCTCGGGCGCGGTCTCGAGGGCGCGGGAGAGGGCGGAGACGGCAGCGTCCGGATCACCGCTCGCGGCGCGCGCGAGCCCGAGCACGTAGAGGTCCCGCACCTCGCGTTGGCCGGCCTTGAGGGCACGCTCCATGATCTCCCGCGCGCGGGCCGCGTCCCCCGACTCGTAGAGGACGGAGGCGAGGAGACGCGTCGCCTCCTTGTAACCGGGCTTGAGGGAGAGGGCCGTCTCCAGCTGGAGGGCGGCGTCCCGGAGGGAGCCCGAGGCGGCGGCGAGGTATCCGGCAAAGTAGCGGACGCGCGGATCCGAGGCGTGGGCCCGCACCGCTTCCTCGATGGCGGCGCGGCTCGCGGCGGCCGCTCCGGTCTCCGCGTACACGAGGGCCAGGGAGACGAGGGCGCGCGCGTTGCGCGGCGAGAGGCGGAGGGCGTCCTCGTAGCGCTTTACGGCGGAGAGGGGCTTGCCCTTCGCGAGGTCGAGGAGTGCGAGGCCGAAGCGGGCGTCCACGTCGTTCGGCTTGGACGCGAGGATGGCGTTGAAGGCTTTTTCCGCTTCCGCGAAGCGCCCGAGCGCGGTCAGGGCCTGCCCCTCGAGAGCGAGGACCTCCGTCGCCCCCTTGCGGAGGGGCTTGGCCTTGGCGGTCCACTTGAGGGCCTCGTTCCACTCTCCGAGCTCGTAGTAGCAGCGGGCGAGCGAGACCATGGGCTCGGCGTAGGAGGGGTTGAGCCTCAGGGCCTCGAGGTGCTTCTCGACGGCGCCGATCCAATCCTCCTCCATCTCGAGGAGCGTGCCGTCCCGGAACAGGGACGGCGCGTCGGCGAAGGACGCCGCGCAGAGAGCGAGCGCGACGAGGACGGCGAGGGCGCGCCTCACTGCTGGGCCTCCCCCCGCTCGCGGATTACGACCTTGACCGTGTTGATCTTGTGGCCGTCCATGTCCTGGATTATGAAGTCGATGTTGTCGCGGCTCATTTTCTCGTATTTCACGGGGATCTTCCCGAAGAGGTCGAATACGAGGCCGCCTAGTGTGTCGAATTCCTCCGAGGGGAGGGATACGCCGAGGGCCTCGTTGAGGTCGTCCACATTGACGCGGCCGTCGCAGATCCACGCGCCCGAGCCGACGGGGATTATGTCCTCGCGCTCATCGTCGAATTCGTCCTGGATCTCGCCCACGATAAGCTCGAGGATGTCCTCGAAGCAGATGATCCCGGAGGTCCCGCCGTACTCGTCAACGGCGATGGCGATGTGGACGTGGCGGCGCTTCATCTCGCGAAGGAGGGAATCGATGCGCTTGGACTCCGGCACGAAGTAGGGCTTGCGTACGAGGGCCTCCGCCTTGACGGGCTTATGCTCCATGGCGGCGCGCAGGAGGTCTTTCACGTAGAGGACCCCTATCACGTTGTCGATGGTGTCCCGGTAGACGGGGATGCGGGAGTGACCGCAATCGGCGGCCTTCTCCACGATGTCCGCGAGCTCGGCCTCCGCGGGGAGGAAGAAGACGTCGATCCGGGGGACCATGAGCTCCTTCACGACCGTCTCGGAGAGCTCGTGGACGCCGCGGATCATCTGGCGCCGCTCGGCGGAGAATTCGTCCTTGGCCGACTCAGGCCCGCCGTCGCGCGCGCCGAAAAGGCGGTCCAGGATGCCCCGTTTCTTCATAGAATCTTTTCCTCCCGTAGCTCGGCCAGCAGGGCTTCCTGCCTGTCGAGCATCTCCCCGCGCGGGTCCTCCTCGTCATGGTCCATGCCGGACAGGTGGAGGATGCCGTGGACGAGGAGGCGCTTGAGCTCCTCGTCCGCTGGCACGGAGAATTCCCTCGCGTTGGAGGCGAGGCTTTCCAATGATATCACGATGTCGCCCGCGAGGAAACGCTCTCCGCCTCCGTGAGCGGGAAAAACGTCGGCGTCCGGGAAACCGACAGGGACGGGGAAGCCGCCGTCGCCATCGTCCTGGGCGAACGAGAGCACGTCGGTGGGGCGGTCCTTGCCGCGGAAGCGCGCGTTGAGCCCGCGCATGGTCGCGTCGTCGGTGAAGGCGACGGAGAGCTCCCAGCCGTCCAGCCCGAGGCGGGAAAGGGCCTTGATGCAGAAGGCGACGGCGCGCTCCGTCCATTCGGGCGCGTCGACGCCCATGGCGGACGCTTCGACTTTATTCATGGGCCTCGGGATCGATCTTGGGGTACTCGATCCTCGAGTGGTAGTGCCCGGCGAGGATGCGCACGAAGGAGTTCTTGATGGTCTCGAGGTCCTTGAGGCTGAGTGCGGACGCGGAGAGCATGCCCTGGCGGAATTTGTCCATGATGATCTCCCCGGCGAACTCGCGGAGCTTGTCCATGTCCGGTTTCGCGAGGGTGCGCGACGCGGCCTCCACGGAGTCCGCGAGGAGGAGGACTGCCGCCTCGCGCGAGGAGGGCGGCGTGCCCGGATAGGAGAATTCCTCGGGGTTGACCTTCCCCTCCTCCTTGGTCGCCTGGTTGTAGAACCAGACGATGAGGCCGTCGCCGTGGTGCTGGGAGATCACCTCGACGACCTCGTCGGGGAGGCGCATGGACCGCGCCTTCTCCACGCCGCTCTTCACGTGGTTCCGGATCACCGCCGCGGAGAGCCGCGGACGGAGCTCGGAGTGCTTGTTGCGCTCGGCCTGGTTCTCCACGAAGTACTCGGGCTGGTCCATCTTGCCGATGTCGTGGTAGTAGGCGGCCACGCGCGCGAGGAGGGCGTTCGCACCGATGTCGAGGCAGGCGGACTCCGCGAGGTTGGCCACCATCACCGAGTGCGAGTAGGTGCCGGGGGCCACGGTGAGGAGGCGCTTCAATAGGGGGGCGTTGAGGTCGGAGAGCTCCATGAGACGGAAGCGCGTGGGCGCGTTGAGCGCGCTCTCCATGAGGGGGAGGAAGCCCAGCGCCAGCATGCCGCAGAAGAAGCCGTTGAGGCCGGCCCAGGCGGCCGAGGCGAGGGCGTGGCCCTCGCGCCCCGAAAGGGCCGTGACGACGAGGTCGAGGAATGCCTGGAAGGCGGCGAGGCCTATACCGGCCTTCACGAGGTCCAGGCGCTTCTCCGTCTTGCGGACGCTCACGGCGCCCGCGATGCAGGAAAGGAATACGAAGGCCGAGCCGGGCGCGTCGAGCCCGGCGGCGGGGAGGACGGCGAGGGAGAGCACGAAGCCAAGGGCCACCGCCGCTTTCTGCCCGAGGAGGATGGCGACGAGCATGGAGAGGAGGGCGGTCGGCATCACGGCGGTGAAGGGGACGCCGGCCTCGGCGGGGAGGGCGCGGATGGCCGCGACTGCGCCGATTTCGTAGAGCGTGGCGGCGATGAGGATGAAGTAGAAGTATCCCTTCTTGGAGGAGGAGTCGCCCAGCCGCCTCCCGAGGAGGACGGCGCCGGCGGCGTAGCAGAGGGCCAGGAAGGCGGAGACGCCGAAGACCGCCCTCGCGTCCAGCCCGGGCGCTTCCGCCTGAAGTATCCTGAGCCGGTCGATCTGGGCCTCGTCGACCAGGTAGCCCTTGCGGACGATGCGCTCGCCGCGGGCGATGCGCTTGATGACCTGCTTAGTCTCCTTGCGCGCTGCCTCGAGGCGCTTTTCCGAAGCCTCTTGGTCGAAGAACGCGTTCTCCCTGATGAGCCCGCTCGCGAGGGCGAGCACGGCGTCCTCCATGCGCTGGCCGCGCTGCTCGGGGACGCGCGACGTCCAGGAGTCCAGGGTGACGGCGTCTTCGAGGAAGAGGTCCTCCGCCACGAGCTCTCCGTCGCGCCAGGTCCTGAGCTCGATCCTGCCCTGGGCGTAGCGGTCGAGGCCCTTCTCCGGGAGGTCCACCACGCCCAGGCCCATGACGTCGGCGAGGGCCGCCTCGGCGGCCTTGAATGCCGACGCCATGTCGGGGGCGGCGGCGAGCTTTTGTGCGCGCTCGCCGTCGAGAACGTCGGGGAATTCGTTCCTGAGGGCGGCCGCCGCCTCGGCGGGGCTGTCGCCAGCGGCGAGGCGCTTGGATGCGGCCGCGGAGATGAGGGAGAGCCGGGCGAGGACCGAGGCCGTGACGCCGTCGTCGACCTGGAAAATCGGAAGGACCTCGCTCTCCCTCAGGCGGATCGCGGCCTCGGTCGCGGCCTCGTCCACGTAGACGACGTCGCGCTCGGCGACGACGTCGCGCTCGGCCACCTTGCCCGCGTCGAAGCCCGAGAGCACGCGCGAGGAGACGAGGGGGCTCGATGGCGAGAGGAGGAGGAGCGCCGCGAGCGCGAGCGCGAAGGACGCCGCCATGGCCCCGGCCCTCTTGCCGTCGAGCCCGGCGCCCGAGAGGGCGCGCGAGGCGAGGGCCGAGAGGCGGCTGGGGAGCCCGCCCGCGGCTCCGTCCTCACTCTTCCGCTTCGTCATATGCCTTTATGATCTCCTTGATGAGGGGGTGGCGCACGACGTCGTGGCCGTCGAGCTTGGTCACCGAGATGCCCTCGATCCCCGAGAGGACCCTGAGCGCCTGGACGAGGCCCGACTCCTGCTTGCGGGGGAGGTCGATCTGGGTGACGTCGCCCGTGATCACGGCGCGCGATCCCTCGCCGAGGCGGGTGAGGAACATCTTCATCTGTTCGCGCGTCGTGTTCTGGCCCTCGTCTAGGATGACCATGCATCCGTTGAGGCTGCGCCCGCGCATGTAGGCGAGCGGAGCGATCTCGATCACGCGGTTCTCCTCGAGCCGCCTCAGGGTCTCGAAGGGGATGAGGGCCTCCATCGCGTCGTAGAGGGGGCGGAGGTAGGGATTGATCTTTTGCGCGAGGTCGCCCGGGAGGAAGCCGAGGCTCTCGCCGGCCTCCACCACGGGGCGGGTGAGGATGAGCTTCCGCTTCTGCCGGCTCAAGACCTCGCGGAGCGCGAAGGCGACGGCGAGGAATGTCTTGCCCGTGCCCGCCGGCCCCACGGCGAAGGAGATGTCGGAGGAGGACATGCCGGCGACGTAGGCGGCCTGCCTCCTGCCCTTGGGGTAAACGCGGCTGAAGCCGCCGGGGATCTGGATGAAGGATTCGCGGAAGGATTCCGGGGCGGACCCCTCCGGGGCGGCGAGGGACTCGTAGAGGGCGCGGACCAGGGAGGGCGTGGTCGCTTCCCCCTCGTCGACGTTGCGGACGAGCTCGTCGATCATGCGGCGGAAGAGGTCGCGCTTGCGGGGGTCGTCGTCCTCTATGCGGAGCTCGTTGCCGTGGCAGTACACGCGGGTACCGAGGAGGTTCTCCATTTCCTTGAGGTTGGCGTCGTTCGACCCGCAGAGCTCCGCGAGCGCCTCGGGCGCGTCGAGGACGAGGGTGTACGGTTCTTCGGTTTTATCCACTGCCATCACTCTAATACGGCTGGGCAGTGGTTGGCAATCGACCAGGATGCGCCGGAGGCTCCGGCGCGGCCGGAACGGGCGCTCCGGCCGCGGACGGTTTCCGCGGGAAAAGGGCCGTGGAACGCGCGGAATTCCGGCGACGGAAACGCGCCGGGACGGACCGCGGGGCCGCCCTCCGCCCGGATTCCACGGCGCCGCAACGGGAGCCGAGTGCCTCCGGGCCCACGGTCGTCAGGAGGGCTTTTTGATCTCCGAGAAGCCGCAGGCGGGAATGAGGACCGGGGGAATGGCCACGGAGCCGTCCGCGCGCTGGAAATTCTCGAGGATGGCGATGAGGGCGCGGCTCACGGCCACCGCGGTGCCGTTCAGCATGTGGCAGTGCTTTGTCTTCCCGTCGTCGTCCTTGTAGCGGACGTCCAGGTTACGCGCCTGGTAGTCGGTGCAGTTGGAGGTCGAGGTGACCTCGCCCCACTCGCCGCCGTTGCGCCCGGGCATCCAAGCTTCCAGATCCCACTTGCGGTACGCGGGCGCCCCCAGGTCTCCCGTGCAGGTATCCACGACGCGGAAGGGGATGCCGAGCCCAGTGAAGATCTCCTCCTCGATGGCGCGGAGCTCCTCGTGCATGCGGCCTGAATCTTCGGGCAGGGTGTAGGCGAACATCTCCACCTTGGTGAACTGGTGGACGCGGTAGAGGCCCTTGGAGAACTGGCCCGCGGCGCCCGCTTCCCTACGGAAGCAGTGCGAGACGCCGGCCATGCGGAGGGGGAGCTTCTCCTTGGGGATGATCTGCCCGGCGTAGTAGCCACCCAGGGTGATCTCCGCCGTCCCGACGAGGCAGGTGCCCGTCCCCTCGACCGTGTAAATGTTGGATTCGGCGCCGCGGGGATTGAAGCCGATTCCCTCGAGGACTTCTTCCTTGGCCACGTCCGGCGTGATGAAGGTCGTGAAGCCCTTCTTCCTGAGGAGGGAGAGGGCGTACTGGACGAGGGCGAATTCCAGGAAGACCGCCTCGTTCTTGAGGTAGTAGAATTTGGTGCCCGAAACGCGGGTGGCGGTATCGAAATCTATGATGTCCAGGTCCTGGCCCAGCTGGACGTGGTCCTTGGGCTCGAAGTCGAACTTCGTCGGTTCTCCGACGCGCTTCACCTCCGTGTTGTCCTTGTCCTCCTTGCCTAGGGGAGCCTCGGGGTGGAAGAGGTTGGGGACGCGCATGGCCTCCGCGCGGAGCTCCGCCTCGATCCGCTCGAGCTCGGGCTCCAAGGAGGCGATGGCGTCCTTGAGGGCCTTGCCCTCTTCGATGAGGGGCTGGCGCTGGTCGGGGGAGAGCTTCCCCTTCATCGCGTCCGCGACCTCGTTGCGCCGCCTGCGCTTGGCGTCCAGCTCGACGATGAGGGCGCCCCGCTTGTCGTAGAGTTCGACCACCTTGTCGGGGTCGGCCTTCATGTTGCGCGCGGCGGTCGCCGCCTTCACCTCGTCGAGGTGCTCTTTAATGAACTTATAGTCGAGCATGATGGCGCATTGTAGCCCCTCGCCCCGTGGCGGGGCAATACGGGCCAGCGGTCTGAATCCGAACCGGCGGTATCGTCCATGAATTCGCGGTATCGTCCGCGAACCCGCGGTATCGCCCGCGAACCCGCGGTTCCGATCGCGAACCCGCGATTCCGATCGCGAACCGGCGCCTCGTCGGCCGGGCCGGTTCCGGCGCTCCCCGCGCATTTCCTTCCTTCTTGCGGCGGAGGGCCCTTTTTTGGTATTTTCTCGGAGTGAGCAAGGTCGAGATCAATCCGCGGGGGAACGGCGCCTGCCCCCTCTGCAAGAACAACGAGGACTGCCGCCTCAAATCGGCGGCCCTCAAGAGCCTCTCCCCCTACAAGGGCCTCGAGATGGAGCTCGTCGTCTATCAGTGCTCCCAGTTCGCGGAGAAGGCCTGAGCCATGACCGACAAGCTGGAGGCCCTCTCCGTCCGTTTCAGGGAGGTGGACGGCATCCTGTCCTCCGGCGAGGCGGTGAAGGACCAGAAGCGCTACGCCGAGCTCATGCGCGAGCGCGCCTACCTCGAGGAGGTCGACGGGGCGCGGGCCGAGCGCGAGCGAGTGCTCTCCGGCCTCGAGGACGCGAGGGCCCTCCAGAAAGACGAGGATCCCGGCCTCCGCGAGCTCGCCAAGACCGAGCTCCGCTCCCTCGAGGAATCCCTCGCCTCGGTCGAGGAGCGGCTCCGCCTCCTCCTCGTCCCGCCCGATCCGCTCGCCGACAAGAACATCATCATGGAGATCCGCGCCGGCACTGGCGGCGACGAGGCCGCCCTCTTCGCGTCCGACCTCTACCGCATGTACCAGCGTTTCGCCGAGACCAAAGGCTGGAAGACCGAGCTCATGGACGCCAACGAGACCGAGATCGGCGGCTTCAAGGAGATTTCCTTCTCCGTATCGGGGAAGAAGGTCTACGAGAACC
>CAZIEI010000078.1:0-1203 GCA_964538705.1 uncultured Spirochaetales bacterium
GAGAACCAGATCCCCGGCGCGCTCTCGTAGGTCGAGACGAGGACCCATCCGGGGCGGTCGTAAGCCCTTCCCGAGATATGGAGAGCGGTCGCGCCGCCGTCGTAATAGGTGGAGGCGAGGACGGTCCGCTCGCTTGAATCGATATCGACCATGAAGAGGTCCCCGCCGTCGCTCTGGTAGTCGATCGAGACGTTGTAGTCGTGCCCGTTCGCGCCGAGGGCGAGGTCCGAGTGCTCGCTCGCGTGGTGGAGCGTCCTCACCTCCGAGAAATCGCGCGAGTAGGCCCGGGTCCCGCCGCCCGGTTCCCAGGAATCGATCGAGACCACGATCCACCGTCCCGAGGGGCTCATGCTCACGTGGTCCGGGGCCGTGGAGGCTGCCATGCTCCCGACGAGCTGGTCTTCCTCCATGTCCCAGACGATGAAGCCCAGGATTCCCGTGCTCCCGTCCTCGACCTGGAAGCCCCAGTACCGCGCGTCAGCCGACGGAGAGCCCTCGGACCTCGTCCAGACCCGGGATGCGGACGGCCAGGGAAGCCTTCCTGAGAAATCGGCCGCGGTTGAATAGGCGTTCGTGCGGACGTCGAGGAGGTAGACGGCCATCCCGCCGTACGAAGGGAGGAAATAGATGAGATTCGGGTCCTCGGGGTGCCATTGCGGCTCCGCGTCGCCCGAGATGGGCGAGAGCTCGCGGATCATCGCGAAGCTGCGGGCGTCGTAGAGGTACCAACAGCCGTCGCCCGATGAAGAGAGGAAGCGCGAGCCGTCGGCGTTGAAGGCCTGGCGGCGCGAGTAATCGTTGCGGGCGTAGGTCGCGAGCCCGTCCGAGGCGTGGTCCGTGATCCTCACGATGCTCGTTCCGAAGGGCGCCTGGTCCACCGTTCCGCCCTTCGGCGGCTTGGCGGCGGGGGGGCGCTCGGGCGCGATCTTACCCTCCGTGAGGGCGAGCCCGATGTGGGGAAGGCCGCAGGAGGAGACGATAGCGGCGGCGAGGGCGATGAACGCCGAACGAACGATCCGCCCCGACCGGATGCGCATGCCGATTCACCTCCCGATGGAGAGAGTATATCGCCATTTCGCCGCGAACGTAGTTGACCGTGAGAAAAGAAAAAAGCCGTTCGGCTAGGCCGAACGGCTTTTCATTGTTGTCGGGCTGAATCGAGCCCGCGGTAGCGGGCATATAATCGTTACCTTGCGATGCTTT
>CAZIEI010000078.1:1303-5075 GCA_964538705.1 uncultured Spirochaetales bacterium
ATTATATCGAGCCCGCGGTAGCGGGCATATAATCGTTACCTTGCGATGCTTTATTATATCGAGCCCGCGGTAGCGGGCATATAATCGTTACCTTGCGATGCTTTATTGAGTGGATTTGCCTTCCAGTCGCCGACTTCCTGTCGGTTCCTTCCAGGCCGGCTACGCCGCTCAGGCGTCGTCCATGACGCCTGCCCCTTCATGCGCTTACGCGCATTCCGGGTCGCGGCTCCGCTTCAAATGCGGCTGTGCCGCGTACCGAGAGGTAATGATTCTATGCCCGCTCGCGCGGGCACGGAGTCCACTCAGCCCTTATCACAGAAAAAAGCCGTTCGGCTAGGCCGAACGGCTTTTCATTGTTGTCGGGCTGAGTGGATTTGAACCACCGACCTCCTGGTCCCGAACCAGGCGCGCTAGCCCCTGCGCTACAGCCCGAAAGAAAAAAACCCGTCCCGAGGGGACGGGTTATACGGGAGCGACGGGGCTCGAACCCGCGATCTCCGGCTTGACAGGCCAGCGCGATAAACCAGCTTCGCTACGCCCCCGTTTATGCGTTGGGACTATATCGGATCGTCCGCGGGAATGTCAAGGGACCGTTTTTTCCGGTTTTTTCTCCCGACGGACGCGCTCGAATTTGCTGGAAAATCGCCGGGCGATGAGGAAGGCGGAGTAACCGAGGATCCAGAGGAGGGAGATGAAGGAGAGTGGCTGGCGAACGAGTAAGGACGTTGCGGCGAAGGGCGCGACCCAGCGAGGAACTGGTCCGGTCGAGAGGAGGGACGCGAGGAGGGCGGCCGTTCCGGCGACGTCGAGGAGGGAGCAGAAGACGACGATCCAGGCCATGGCGCGGTGCGTGATTGTCCGGAAACGCGGCTCCCCGGGACGGCGGGACCAGGACGAGAGGAGCGCGAAGAAGCCGACGCCGAAGGCCGTGACCGAGAGGATCTCGAGGACGAAGATCCACGCGAGGGCGCCGCCCGAGGATCGGGCGCGGAAGGCGTCGAAGTAAGCCGCGAGCGCGCTCGAGTCGCCGGAGGAGAGGACGTCGATCCATTCGTTCATCGACATCCCGGCTCCGGCGGCGAGCAGGAAGATCGCGCCGTACAAAGGGAGGAAGACCGCGATGCCCCAGATCGAGACAGCGCGCAGGCGTTTCACGTCCGGGTCCGATCGATCCATGTTCCCGCTCCTCACTCCGTTGACCGCGGAAATCAGAATTTCAACTCCGTCCCCGCGCCGAGGGTCGCCGTCAGGGATTCGCCCCAGGCCGCTTGGGCCTTCACGGTGATGGAGCAGCCGGGATAGGCCTGGTACGCGAGGGCGAGGGCGGCCGCTCCGGTGCAATCCTCAGTCCCGCTCGAGGAGAAGGACTGGAGAAGGACGGCGCTCAGGGACAGGAAGTCCGTGGGCGACCAGGAGGCCATGAGGAAGGCGTTATGGGCGAGGGGGAAGGCGGCGAGGGCGTCGGACGCGGGATCGGGATCGAGGTAGCCCGAATCCGGCGCCTTGCCGTTGAAGTAGTACTCGCCGCGGATGAGCCACTGGTCCCACGAGTACTGCGCTCCGCCCTGGACGCGGATCCTCGGCCCGCCGTTCGTTCCATCCGTGGAAGGGAGCGACAGGGCTGCTTCCGCGGAGAGGCCGATACCGACGTTCGCGAGGAATTCCCCGGTGAGAAGCCATTCGTCGGCGGAGGCGCGGTAGCCGCCTCCACAGGCGCCGTCGAATTTTCCGAATGAGGCCGATGCGCGCGCGAGGTATGTGCCGAGCTCGAGGGCGCGGCCGGGCGCGGCCACGGCGTCGAGGGCGGCGAGGTCGCTCAGGGGAATGGAGAGGCGCGCGGCGTCGACGCCTGAGCGCGAGGTCTCGACGCCCATGAGTGCGGGTTTCCCGAAGAGATCGGCCGGACTGAAGAGCGTGCCCTTCCCGAAGTTCACGATCTGCCTCCCCAGGGTTAGCGCGAGGAAGTCGGCGTCGTAGCGCAGGGAGAGGCGCGTCAAAGAGAGCGCGAGGAGGGCGTTGTCGCCCGAGAGCCCGAGGGAGGCGAGGAGATCGGGAGAGATGCCCGCGCCCGCGGCTATGGAGGCGAGGAGTGCGTCCTTGAGGGACAGGGCGGACTCGGCAAGGGCGCCGTAGTACAGGGCGGCCTCGGCCGCGGCGTCAAATCGGATCACGGTCCGGTCGGCGTTGACGAGGCCTATTTTGAGGCCGGCGACGCCCGTATACCCGAAATCGGCGACGCCCGAGTCGGGGATGCTCATGAGGGCGGCCGCATCGGCCCAGGCCTTACCCGAGAGGACGAGGCCCCGTTCTTCCTCTTCTTCCGAAACGGCCGAGGAGGCGGCGATGAGCATGAGGATGGCGCATGCCGCGGCCGCACGCGACCTGAGGCGGGTCACCCTCATTTTCTGAGCGCCTTCAGGCTGAAGGTCCCCTCGTCCACGCTTAGGTCTATCCTCATGGAGCGGATCTCGAAGACGGTGAGCGAATTCTTCTTCCTCATGTCGCGCATCTCGAAGGCGGTCGCGAACCACTTACCCTGGACGCGCTCGACCTTGATCACCGCGAGGGTCTTGAGGAGGGTTCCGGACTTGGAGTACATCTCCTCCTTCATCGAGACGAAACGCTCCTTGTCCACCCAGAGCTTGCGTTTGTCGTAGGGGACGCCTTTGACCTTCGCCACGAGGCCGAGGATCCAGCAATCGCGGCCCCCGACGGCTTCCTCGCCGTCCACGCTCGTCTCGTACTTGTTCGCCATTTCGTCCGCGTCCATGGCGTCCTCGTAGGAGAGGTCGGACCCCATGAGCCCATCTTTGAGCTGGGCCCCGGCGACGCGGACGGTGTCGTCCTCCTCGGGGAAGTAGATCCAGAGCTCGTCGCTGATCTTCAGGTACTTCACCCCGCGGTCCTCGGCGTTGGTGAATTCCATGACGCCCTTCTCTCCGGAGGACAGACCCTTCATCGTCTTCACGAGACGCTTCTTGCCGTTCGTGATGGTCATGGCGGCCTCGTAGGAGCTGCTCTTGACTCGCGAGTTGGAGTCCATGGCCCGGAGAATCTCCTCGCCGGAGGGTTTCCCGGGAGAAGCCTGGGCGAAGGCCGGGACGGGAAGGGCGAGGACGGCGGCGAGGGCGATAATCCTCGCGAGGGCGGTCAAAGGGTTCGATACGCGCGTAATGGCGGTAGTTCTCATCGGTGCATCCTCCTTACTTACGCCGATTTAATGGCGTCGATAGCGTTCATTCTCGCGGCGCGGCGCGCGGGCGAAAGGGACATGAGGGCAGCCACGGCGACGCCGATGACGAAGATGAGGGCGGCGGAGGCGGCGCTGACCTCCGGTACCACGACGGAATCCATCGGATAGGCGAGGTTCGCGAGCAGGGCCGAGAAGTCGTAGCCTCCCTTGGCGACGATGGACGCGTGGTAGGCGAGTCCGGCCGCGAGGCCGAGGGCGGATCCGAGGAAACCGATGGACGCGCCCTCCGCGACGAAGAGCGAGAGGATCTCCCGTCCCTTGAAGCCCATGGCCTTGAGGACGCCGATCTCGCGTTTCCGCTCGAGGATGACCATGGTCATGATGTTGGTGATGATGAAAGCGCCGAGGAGGGAGAGCCCGATGTAGAAGATCCCGTAGACCTTGGATACCATGCCCGTGAGCTGGGCGTAGTCTCCGATCTCGGTCCAGCTCTGCACGGCGACGCCCTCGGATAGGCCGGCCGCGGCGAGGGCCTTACGTGCCGCTGCTGCAGCTGCGTCCGCGTCGGGGTGGTCGCCG
>CAZIEI010000078.1:5085-6959 GCA_964538705.1 uncultured Spirochaetales bacterium
ATCTGCTGAGCGGAGCCGCCCATCCTAAGAAGAGCTTTGGCGTCAGCGAGCGGCAGGAAGAGGAGGCCGTCGTCCACGGAGAGGAGTCCCGTGCGCACGATCCCCGAAAGCCGAAACTTCTTCATGCGGATTCCCGAGTCGGTCTTCTGCGCGACGACCTTCACCTCGTCCCCCGGCGAGAGGCCGAGGGCCTTGGCGAGCCGTTCTCCCATGAGGGCCTCGCCCGGAGCGTCGGGGTAGGAGCCGCCCGGAAGGACGGACTTCCCGAGCATGAGGAGGGATTCCTCCTTGACGGGGTCGCCCGCGAGGGCGAGGGCGGCCTTGGTGGCGTTCCCGTTGGAGAGGAGGACGCCGAAGCCTACGCGCTCCGCCACGATCTTCACCCGCTCGGCGAGGAAGGGATCGGACTCGAGCGCGCGCAGGACCCCGTCGCGGTTCTCCACGAACTCGTCGAGGGGGAGGAAGTCCTCGCGCTCGGCGAAGTCCGCGCTCACGACGCGGAGGTGGCCGCACTGCGTGCGGGTGTAGTTCCGCACGAGCGAGGACATCATGCCGTTCATGAGGCCCCCCATGGCCACATTGGTGAAGACCGCGGCGAAGACGCAGAGGAGGGCGAGGACCGTCCTCAGCTTGTTCCTCCGCACGTTCCTGAATGCCATCCTGATCATGGCGCCCATGGCTTTCTCCTTTCCGCTTAGGCGAAGCGCAGGGCGCGCGTGATGCGCATCCTGCCCGCCCGGTGGGCTGGTATCCAGCTCGCGAGCATGGAGACCGCGAGCGAGAAGACGAAGGCGAAGGCGATGGCGCCGAAGTTCCATTCGCCGTAGAGGGTGCCCCAGACCGGGATGCCCGTCGTGTCGATCTTGCCCGCCATGGCGTCCAGGGGGAGGCCGACCTTTACGGCGAGGAGGTCCAGGAGGAGGCCGAGGGCGACTCCCCCGAGGGCGCCCGCGAGCCCGATGATCGTCCCCTCTGTCAGGAAGAGGGCGCTGATCTCCCGCCGCTTCATTCCGAAGGCGCCGAGGACGCCGATTTCCCGCACCCGAGAGTAGACCGCCATGAGGACGGTGTTCACGATGCCGACCGCGGATATGAAGAGGAGGATCACGACGAGGACGTAGCTGAAACCGCGCTTAGTGGAAGAGATCGCGAGGACGTCGGCTGCGATGGAGCCGATGGACGAGGCCGCGGAGCCGGGGACGGCTGCGCGGATCGAGGCGGCCGCGCGGTCGGCGGCGGCGAAGAAGGCCTTGAGGGTGAGGGGGCGGTCGATAGAGACGAAGAGCTCCGTCACGAGCCCCTCGAGATCGAGGAAGTCCTCCGCGTCGGCGTAGGAGATGAAGGCCTGCGAGGAGTTGAGATTGGGATCGGGCGTAGTGAAGGTTCCCGCGACGAGGAATTCCGATCCGCGTTGGGTCCCGTAGCGGGAATTGGCGAAGAGCGTGACATACCCGCCGATTCCGACGCCGAGCTTCTCCGCGAGCGTCGAACCGAGGAGGACCGCCGGCTCCTCAACTTCGCCGAGCCACTTCCCCTCGATGCGTTCGCGGATGGAGAAGACTCCGGGATCGAGGGCGGGATCGAGGGCGGCGGCCATGATCGGCTTGTCGCCGTTGGGGCCCGAGGCCGAGGCTACGAAGCGCGTCCGGGGCGCGACGGCGCGGACGCCGTCCACGACGCGGACGGAGGCCATCGCGGAAGCGGGATCCTTGAAGCCGTAGTCGAGCGGGGAGGAGAACCGCTCCTCAGCGGCGTGGGCGTGGTGCTCGAAACGCCCAACGGTCACCGTCGCTACGACAACACGCTGGAAACCCGCATGCAACGCATCCAGGAATCCCTGCGCGCCGACATCTACCACATCCTTCGAGGAAATT
>CAZIEI010000078.1:6969-14805 GCA_964538705.1 uncultured Spirochaetales bacterium
GCGGAGGGCGGATTCCGAGTAACGGACGAGGGAATCCACGGAGTTTACGTCGAAGCCGCCCATGATGCAGTCCATCCAGATGAAGATGGCCATGGACACGGACATGGTGACCACCGTGAGGAGGGTCCTCCGCTTGTTGCGCGCGACGTTCCTGAGGGCGATGCGCGGGATGGGGCCCATGCTAGCCCTTCCTCTCGTCCGAATGGACTTGCCCGTCGCGGATGGTGACCACGCGACGCGCCTTCCCCTCCACGAGCCTGTCGTGGGTGGAGAAGATGAAGGTGACGCCGCGTTCCGCGTTGAGCTTCTGCATGATCCCCACTACGTCCTCCGCGGTGCGGGAATCCAAATTGGCCGTGGGCTCGTCCGCGAGCACGAGGATGGGGTCCTTCACGAGGGCCCGCGCAATGGCGACGCGCTGTTCCTGGCCGCCCGAGATCTCGCGGGGGTAGCGATCCTCCATGCCCGCGAGGCCGACGGCGGAGAGAACCTCCCGGGCCCGGGCCGCCATGTCGGCCTTGGAGAGACGCCGCTCGATGACGAGCGGAAGCTCGACGTTCTCACGGATCGTGAGGACGGGGATGAGGTTGAAGGATTGGAAAATGAAGGAGATCCGGCTCTTCCGGTAATCCGCGAGGGCGTTCTCCTTCATGGCGTGGAGTTCCTCGCCGTCGTAGACGACCCGCCCCGCCGAGGGGACGTCCAGGCAGCCCACGATGTTGAGGAGGGTGGTCTTCCCCGAGCCCGAGGGCCCGACGATGGCGAGGAATTCGCCCTTCTCAACGCTTAAGTCGATGCCGCGCAGGGCCTCCACGGCGCGGGCGCCCGCCTGATAGGTCTTGGAGATCCCTTCTAGGTTCAATACCGCCATGAATAGCTCCTTTCGCTATGAAAGCCTGCCCTTGAGCGCGGACAGGATGGATTCCATGTTCTCGATGTATGCGGCCAGGGCCCGCTCGCCCTTGGCCTTGATGCGCGCTTCCGTGTAGGGCTTCTTGCCGCGGAAGCTCTTTTCTATTTCGACGTAGCCCGCCTCCTCGAGGTTCCTGAGCTGCACCGAGAGGTTGCCCGCGCTCAAGGACAGCGAGTCCCGGAGCTCCGTGAAGGGCGCTCGTCCCGAATCCGAGGAGGCGAGGTGCGAGAGGATCGCGAGGCGGGCGGGCTCGTGGACGATCCGGTCCACCGGTTCGTCCTGGGCCGCGGCGGAGGGGCTCACCGATCCCTCCTCCGGAGCGATACGAAGGCGAGAAGGGCGAAGACGATGAACATTCCCCCCGCGCAGACCGCGAGGGCGATGAAGGGGAGGCGATCGACGTAGAGGAAGGCCGAAAGCCCCGCGGCGAGCGAGTAGTATCCGAGGACGTAGTACTCGCGGAGGCCCGAGGCCGAGGCGATGTCGTTGAGCGGGAAGACGAGGGCGCAGCTCGCGAGGGGGACGGAGAGCCAGGGATGGCCCGAGGCGAAGCAGAGGGCGCCCCCCGCGAGGATGATGATCACCGAGGTCAGAGTGTTGTGGAGGACGGTGGCCGTGGAGTAGTAGATGGCGATGAATTCCTTGAGGCTGGAGACGGTGCCCATCTCCTTGGCCCGGCCCGACATGCTGATGAATTTCCCGACGGCGCCCGTGGCGATGAGGAGGGCGATGAGGAGGCCCATCACGAGGCGGACGCTCGGGGGGATCGATTCCCAGGAGCCGAATGAACGGGTCAGGAAGTGGGCCGTGAGGGCGTATCCCGTGATGACGAAGCCCATGACCAGGGAGAGGAGGCCGAACTGCTTCCCGATCATCATGTCGTAGATGATCGCGCGGTTCTTCTTTATGGAGGACTTTAGGGTCTTGATGTCGCGGATGAGGTCGTTCAATTGCTCTTTCTCGTTCACGGTGTCCTCCAGTGCAAACAGGTTTGTAAGGTAAACCTGTTTATAACATACAGCCGAAAAAGCATCCCGTCAAGAGGGGATCCCCTTATTCCAGAACGCGCGCTCGGCATGGGCTCCCTAGCTTTGGGGAAGCGGGGGCGTCGTCGAGGATGAGCGCTCCACTCCCGTCCGTCGATTCGCGCGGTTACTACTCGACGCGGTTACTACTCGACATGACGATCGGCTTGCCCGGAATCCGTTTGCTGACGCGAGGCCCGAAAAATTTGCATCGAATCGTTCCGCGCCTATAATAAAAAGGGCCCGGCCTGCCCGCGAATGGCGCATCGGAACCGGCGGAGCGATCGGGATAAAAGTCCAAGACGCAATGCCGAGGATCATCCTTCAGGTCCGAACGACGAGCGCGAAAGGAGCCAGGCATCCCGATCCCTACAAGCGAATTCGAACCTACCGTAAAACGCCTCGCCGAGATGGCCTCATCCTGGAGCCCCGGGGACTTAATCCTCGCGGCCGGGCTCGAGAACGCCTTGAAGGCCTTCCTCTCCGAGACGCGCTCCCGGGAGCTTCCCGAGGAGGAGGGGCGGGAGGCTGAAACCCTCGCGGCTACGAGCCGCGACCTCCTCGATCCCGCCTCATGCGAGGCCTGGATCGCGCGACTCAGGGCCCTGGTCCCCGCGCTGACCGCGCTCGCGCCCGAGGTCCGGGAACCAACGGCCGGCGTCCTCGAACCCGCGCGTGCGGGATACAGCGAGGAGTACTTCGCCAACATAGTCGAAGACAAGAAGATGCTCATCCAGCTCTGCGATGAGGTCCGCGAACACCTCGAGACCGCCCAGTTCACCCTGGTCGACCTCGAGCGGGACGCCTCCAATCCGGAGAACATCAACAAGATCTTCAGGTCCTTCCACACCATCAAGAGTTCGGGTGCCTTCCTGGGCCTCAAGAACGTGGAAGAGACCGCTCACGCCATGGAGGACCTCCTCGTCAAGGTGCGCGATGGAATAATCGCGGTGACGAGCGAACTCGCGGACGTCATTTTCTACGGCATCGGGATGCTCCGGGACTTCGTCCTCGTCATCGAGGCCTCGGATTACGAGGCGGCTCGGATGGTGGACAGCTTCCGCCGCGTGGACATCTATCCCTACATCGGGATCATCCGGAAGATCATCTCCGAGCGGTCGGTGAAGAGGATCGGCGAGATACTCCTCGAGGATGGGAAGCTCGACAAGGGCGCCGTCGCCGAGATCTTGAGTAAGCAGGCCGCGACCAACCAGCGGTTCGGCGAGATCGCAGTGGGGGAGAACCTCGTGAGCGAGACTGATTTTCGGGCCGCCCTGCAGAGGCAGACCGCCGGTGTGCGGAAGGCCAGTTATGTGAAGGTCTCCAACGAGCGGCTCAACGCGCTCATCGACATAGTGGGCGAGCTCGTCGTGAATCAATCCATGATTAGGCAGTACATGCTCGATCCCGAGGGTTTGCGCGAGTCGTCGGAGCGGACCGTGTCCCAACTCGAGTCGATCACCACCGGCATCAAGAACCTCGTCCTCTCAATGGGCATGGTCCCCATAAACGAGGTGTTCAACAAGCTCCGGGTGGTGGTCCGCAACACGGCCGCCGAGACGGGCAAGACGGTGACGGTGGACTTCTCAGGCGAGGACACTGAGTTGGACCGGAACGTAATCGAGGGCATCTACGATCCCCTCGTCCATATCGTACGCAACGCGGTGGACCACGGGATAGAGCTTCCGCAGGCGCGCGAGGCGGCGGGCAAGCCCCGGATGAGCCGTATCCTCATCTCCGCCGCACACAAGGGCAACGGGATCGAGATCTCCGTGGCCGACGACGGGAAGGGCATTGACCGATCGAGGGTCATCGCGAGGGCGGTCGAGCGCGGGCTGGCCGCCGAGGACCAGGCGGAGTCTCTGTCCGATAAGGACGTGCACTCGTTCCTCTTCCTCCCCGGATTCTCGACGGCCGAGAAGGTCACCGAGGTGTCGGGCCGCGGCGTGGGGCTGGACGTGGTGAGGAAGAACGTCGAGCAGATCCGGGGCAAGGTCGACGTCGTCTCCGAGCCGGGAAAGGGAACGGCCTTCACCATCCGCATCCCCCTCACGCTCGCCATCATCGACGGGTTCGTGACCGTCGTGGACGGCACTAAGTACATTTTCCCGTTCAACCTGATCAGCGAGATCGTGGTGCCGGAGGCCTCCTCGGTCTCCGCCCTCGAGGACGGCCACCTCATGCTCTTGAACCGCGGGAGCTATATTCCGGTGATTTTCTCATCGGAAGTGTTCGACCGCCGCGTCCGGGAGGGCGCGGGGGTCCGTAAGGCGTCGGACCTCGCGGACAAGCTCGTCATCGTGCTCGGTTTCGAGGGCAGAAGCTACGGCGTGGCGGTGGATTCGATCATCGGGAAGCAGGAGATCGTGATCAAGAGCCTCAACGAGGCCCTCTACCGCATGAAGGTCTTCTCGGGCGGGACGATATTCGGGGACGGATCGATCGGGTTCGTCGTTGACGTCGAGGAATTCATACTGTACGCGCGGGAAGGCGGCTGATTCACCCGATCGCGGAGGGGCGGAGACCCCCGCTAGGAGGAGAAATGGCAAGGAACAGGACCGGGCTGCAAGGGAGGATCATGCTGCCCGTGCTCATCACGGGAACAGTCGGGATATTGTCGATCGTCGCCGCGATCATCGGCGTATCCTCGTCCCAGAGCACCGATGTCTCGTACCAGCTCGGAGCGGAGAAGGCCGCCCGCATCGCCATCGAGGTGAAGAACGAGGCGGAAGGGGCGATATCGACGATACGGGCCTACGCGCCCATCCTGGAGGGCTACTACCGCCAGGGCGGGAACGCCCGCGAGCGGGCCGTCTCGATGCTCCAGCAGGCGATCCTCTCCGACGAGGCCGTCACCGGCATGTTCCTGGTCTTCGAGCCGAACGCTTTCGACGGGAACGACCGGGCCTACGTGAACGCGCCCTACCACGACGCCAGCGGGCGCTTCGTGCCCTCCATCTTCAAGACGGACGAGGGCACCGTCGTGGAGGCGGTGGTGGGTTACGACACTGAGCAGGCGGAGGCCGTCTACCAGGTCCCCAAGCGCACGCTCAAGGGGAACGTGGTCGGACCCTACGCCCATAAGATCGGCGATAAGGAGATCATGGTGACTTCCTTCGTCGAGCCCATCCTGCGGAACGGCAAGTTCATCGGCATCATCGGGGCCGACGTCGAGGTCGGGCGTTATCAGGCGGTTCTTGGCAGAATGAAATTCTTCGATACCGGATTCGGCATCCTGGTGAACGAATCCCAGTATTACCTGACGAATCTGAAGAAGGATCTCATCGGGACCTCCTCGGTGCAGAAAGGAAACGAGGCGGACGGGGCCAAGCTCGCCGCGGCGCAGGCCGCCGGCAAGGCGACGATGTTTAAGGTAAAGGCGTTGGGGACGACCCTTTTATCCTTCTCGGCGCCCTTCTCGGTAGGAAATACGGGAAAGAACTGGAGCGTCACGGTTATCGTCCCCGAGAGAGAGGTCCTGAGGAACGTCCTCGTCGCGATAAACTGGGGTATAGGGATAACCGTCGTGGTGCTCGGACTCCTCATCGTGATCGTGATCCTGATAGCGCGGAGCATCTCCCGACCGGTTATGTCCGTGAACCGCGAGCTCGCGGACGCATCGCGGTCGATGGAGGCGGCTTCGCTCCAGGTGTCAAGTTCGAGCCAGGAGCTGTCCTCGGGATCGAGCGAGCTCGCGTCCTCGATCGAGGAGATGACTTCGAGCCTCGAGGAGCTGCAGTCGATCATCGAGGCTAACTCCAAGAACGTGAACCAGGCCGAAATGCTCATGAAGGAGACGAGCGGGGACACGACGCGGCTCACGGACCGGATGGCCGATCTCAAGAAGTCCCTGACGGAGATAGCGGGGAACTCGAAGCAGATAGCGAAGATCATCAAGGTGATAGACGACATAGCCTTCCAGACGAACATCCTGGCCCTGAACGCGGCGGTGGAGGCCGCTCGGGCCGGAGACGCGGGGAAGGGCTTCGCGGTGGTGGCGGAGCAGGTGAAGAGCCTCGCGCAGAAGAGCGCGGACGCCGCGAAGGAGACGGCCGACCTGATCGAGCGGGCCATCGATTCGGTTTCCGAAGGGGAGAGCCTCGGGGAGTCCGTGATGGCGGCGCAGCTGGGAGTGAAGGAGAAAGCCGATAAGGTCGAGACACTCCTCGACGAGGTGAACCGGGCGAGCAAGGAGCAGCTCAAGGGCGCGAACCAGATCACGCAGGGAGTGACCCAGATCAACTCGGTGGTCCAGGCGACGGCGGCGAGCAGCGAGGAAAACGCGGCCGCTGGCGAGGAGCTCCTCGCTCAGGCGGAGGGCCTCAAGCAGAACGTGAACAGGCTCAACCACCTCGTGACGGGGAAGGAGGCTGCCGAAGAGGGTGGGAAAGCGACGGTCGACGGGACGGCTTCCGCGCCGAGGATATCCGGTCCGAGGGGGGCTCGGGACGCGCAGGGAGACCGGAGGGAGCAGACGGAGGTGGAGCTGACGAAGCCCGAGGACACGATCCCCCTCAACGATTTTAAGGATTTCTGACGAAGCGCTCCGGGCGGCGCGATAGAAGGTTGGGGAGGACATAATGGGCAGGAAGAAAGCGAGCCTTACGAAAAAACTTATATTGAGCTTTTGCGGAATGGCTTTTTTCTCGTTTATCGTTTCAGTGGGAGCGCTTTCAGGCGCGTATTCGATGACGAGCCAGGCGAAGAAATTCGGAGGGAAGGCGATCCCGAGCATCGTGTTGCTGAGCGGCATAAGGCATAGCCACTCCGATCTCCGGATGTCCGTAAGGACCATGTGTTCTCCCTACATATCCGAGGCGGATTGGAACAAGCAGATAGCGGATATTACCGCCGTCGTGTCTACCTATAGAGGCATGCTGGAGGAATACGGGAAGCTGAATCATGACGACGAGGAGAAAGCCCTCTACGCCGGATTCCTCACGGAACTCGAGGCGATGGAGAAAGCAAATGATGGCTTCGTGGCTATGGGAAAGGAACTCAAGCGAAAAGGTTATAGGCCGGCCGATTACGCCAGGACGCTCACCAAGGAAGCCGTAAGCGGCAATATGGTGGCGGTGTACTCGCGCATGGACGGAGCTTTAGGCAAACTCATCGATTATGTGAACGATGCCTACGGAAAGAAGCTCGTGAATACGTATTTCAGATACGCTAATCTCCTGGTGACCGTTTCCTTCACGGAAGTCGCGTTGGCCTTCGCGCTGGCCATCATTTTAGGCCTGTACCTTACACGGGCCATTTCAAAGCCGCTCTCCGGGATGAATACGGAATTGGTCGCGGCGTCCGAATCGCTCGAGTCGGCGTCGCTGCAGGTGTCTAGCTCGAGCCAGGAGCTGTCCTCGGGGTCGAGCGAGCTCGCGTCCTCGATCGAGGAGATGACCTCGAGCCTGGAGGAGCTGCAGTCGACCATCGAGGCGAATTCGAAGAACGTGAACCAGGCCGAAGCGCTCATGAGGGAGACGAGCGCCGACACCGTGGACGTGACGGAGCGGATGACGGAGCTGAAGAAGGCGCTGACGGAGATAGCGGGGAACTCGAAGAAGATAGCCAAGATCATCAAGGTGATCGACGACATAGCGTTCCAGACGAACATCCTGGCTTTGAACGCGGCGGTGGAGGCCGCGCGGGCCGGGGACGCCGGGAAGGGCTTCGCGGTGGTGGCGGAGCAGGTGAAGAGCCTGGCGCAGAAGAGCGCGGACGCCGCGAAGGAGACGGCGGACCTGATCGAGCGTGCGATCGATTCCGTGACGCAGGGGGAGAGCCTCGGGCAGGTGGCGCTGGAAGCGCAGCTGGGCGTCACCGAGAAGGCGGGGAAGGTGGGGACGCTCCTCGACGAGGTGAACCGGGCGAGCAAGGAGCAGCTCAAGGGCGCGAACCAGA
>CAZIEI010000079.1:0-14759 GCA_964538705.1 uncultured Spirochaetales bacterium
AACCCTCGCGCGCCTCCTCAGGCGGCTCCTCGATTCGAAGGCCCGCGAGGTGAAGCTCTTCTACCTGATCTCGGGGGACGAGACAGAGGAGGACCTTGCGGAATTCCGTCTCTTCGCGGACGCCCTCAAGGCCGACAAGGCCTCGCGTTCGCCGGGCACGAGACTCCTCTGCTCGGCGGGATACCTAGTCCGGATGCCCGGAACGCCCCTCGCGGGAACTCCCGCGATCCGCAACGAGGCCGCCCTCTCCTCGATCGCCCGTTCGATCGAGGACGCCTGCGACTCGAACGGCATCGAGTTCCGCCTCGCCGCGGAATACGCGGAGTACGCGCTCAACCAGCTCCTCGTCAACCCGTCCGTTCCAGGCCGCGCCCTCCTCAAGGAACTCGCGCGCTCAGGCTTCTCCCTACCGGGACGCCTCCCCCGCGGCGCCTTCCCCGCCGCACGCTCATGGATCGAAAAAATGAAGAACGGAACCTCTGCCTCCGGTCAGGCCTTCGCTTTCCTCGAGCGTCCCGTCAATCCCGCTTTCCGCGCTTCCTTCGCCGCGTCGCTCGGAGCGCCCGGTTCCGATCCGGGCCCAACCTGCCTCGGCTCGCACTGCATGGCCTGCGGCGCCTGTCCACCCGGCGGCGAGGAGCGCGCCGCGCTCACAGGGCACCTCATCCCCGAAGTCAAGCAAACGACGATAAAGGAGCTTTCCTCCCTCATCTCCGAAAAAGCGCGCATTCGCCCGGTCGCGTATTGGATCGACGTTCCCGCGGAGCTCTCGGGCGCGGAGAGCGAATACCTCTCGTCCTGGGCAATGCGGCGCGTCTTCGCCGCCGACGATTCACAGGTCGACAACCTCCTCATGGCCAGGGAGCTCCTCTTCACGAAGAAGCCCGCGGTCGCGCGCATCGATTCATTCTCGGGGAAGACACTCTTCGGCTTCTGGGCCTGGAACTCGGGATCGCTCGGCGCCTCGATCGCCTCGGGCCCCGCGTGGGTCATCTACGGTGACCCCCTCCCCTCCTCGCCCGCCCTCGAGCCGCTCCGCTTCTACGCGACGATTATCGTTCCGTCATCCGGAGTGAAGGCAATGGAATCCGCGCTCGCGCGCTATCTCGACGAAGTGAAGGCAACGTACGTGACGAGCCGCAAGGGAGGATTCTTCTCCATCGCGATGTCCGACAAGGGGCTCAAGAAGCGCGCACTCTCTTTCGTCGAAGCACGGCCCGTTCCCGAGGGCGCCGTCGCCGAGTTCAAGATCGGTGCGCTCGAGAATTTCGATTTCAGGAGGATCCTCGCCCTCTACGGGGCTTCGGGCGTCGGCGGTAGCCCGCCCGCGCTCCGCGTCGACGGAGTGCTCGAGATCGGGAAGGCCCCATGACGGCGAGGGACGTCGAGAGCGCCGCCGTTCCGCGCCGCGCGGAGGCGGGCGTCGATCAGGCCGGGCTGGGCTCCCACGACGCCATCGATCCATCCGTCTCGAAGACGTCGACTCGGGAGAGGAGCGAACCGGGCATGGCTTCGACGAGGCGCTCGAAGACGTAACGCGCGATGTTCTCCGCGCTCGGCGTCTCGAGGCCGGCCGTCTCGTTGAGGAGTGAATGGTCGAGCCGCTCGGTCACGGCCTGGAGGGCCTTCCTGAGGACGCCGAAATCCACGAGCATGCCTCCCGGTCCGAGTTCTCCTCCCCGAGCCCAGGCCCTCGCGAGGTAATTGTGGCCGTGGAGCCGCTCGCACTTCCCGTGGTAGTCCGGGAGGTAGTGAGCCGCGGAGAACCGAGCCTCGACCCTTACGGAGTACATGGCTTCAATCGTTCCCGATGGTCTCGGAGCGGTCGCTCAGGACCACCTCGACCGTCGACTTCTTGTTTCCCCGGTAGTACTCGACCTTCACCTTGTCACCGGGCCGGTTGTCCTCGAGTGCTGAGAGGAAGTCGGCGTAGGAGCTCACGGGAAGCCCGTCCACGCCTACGATGATGTCCCCGCCTATGTTGAAGACGTTCCGGTAGTAGCTCACGGCGTCCGTTCCGGCGCGGAGCCCGGCGCGTTCCGCGTTCCCGCCCTTCTTGAGCTTGGAGACGAGGAGGCCCGACTCCACTTCCACTGGGTAGCCGTTCTTCTTCATGTAGTTGACGAGCTGGGGGAAGAGCTGTATGGGAGTGACCTCGATCCAGCCGCGGCGGACGGCGCCGTACTTGATGAGGTCTGCGACGACGCGCTTGGCCGTGTTGACCGGCACGGCGAAGCCGATCCCGACTGAGCCGCCCGACTGCGAGTAGATCATGGTGTTGATGCCGATCATCTCGCCCTTGGCGTTGAGGAGAGGTCCCCCCGAATTTCCGGGATTGATGGCCGCATCCGTCTGGATCATACCGCGGATAATGGTGTTGCCCGAGTTCACGGGGCGCCCGAGCGCGGAGACGATGCCGTCAGTGAGCGTACGATCGAGGCCGAATGGATTGCCGATGGCGAGGACCTTCTGCCCCACCCTGAGTTTGGACGAATCGCCGAAGGGGATGGTCTTGAGGGCCTTCCCGTTGGGCGGATCGAAAGAAATGAGGGCGAGATCGTTCTCCTTGTCCGTTCCCTTCACGCGGCCCTCGAGCCGCGTGCCGTCCGCGAAGGAGATATAGACCTTGAAGGCGTTCTCGATAACGTGGTGGTTCGTGAGGATGAGGCCCTTGGCGTCGATGATCGATCCGGACCCGGTGCCGCCCTCCTGGGGCACGGGCTCCATGAAGTAGTTGAGCCCCATCACCTCAGTGGTGATGTTGACGACCGCCTCGTTGTTGGCCTCGTAGACGGAGATGTTGTGAAGCTCGTCCTGGCTGTACGCTCCCGAACTCGCCTGGACGAGGCGGTTATAGGCGTCCGCCGCGCCTGTCCCGGTCCCTGCTGCCGTTCCGTCGCCCGCGTCCGCCCCGGGAACATCCACGGCTCCATCGGCGGCGGGTGAGGACGATTCACCTGCGGCGAGAACTTCCCTCGGGCCCGCGTCCGCGCGCGGCCGCAAGATGAAGGCTCCCGCGACGACCGCCGCCGACGCGATGGCCGCTATCGCGGCATAGAATAAGAGTTGACCGCGGCTATAGAGCTTCATGGCTGGGCACCTCTCGTATTATCATACTGAGCGGCGAAGGCCCGGGCAAGACGCGCTCGTGATTCCCGCTGATCGACTCTACGCCCGACGTTCCCGGGCGATGCGGCGCGCGGACCGCTCATTGACCCCCCGCCCCGCCTCGGATACCATGCCGCCATGGACATGAAGAGCCGCGTCGACAAGGCCTACAAGGGCAAGGGGCGTCGCGAGGCCCCGGCTGACGCCGGAAAACCGGAGCGCGCAGCCCCCTCTTCCCTCCCCTCCAGCCTGCCACCCGTCGCCCCGGGCGCCGCATCCGGCCCCGACGGTCTCATCAAGAAGGTCGCATCCGACCGCGGAATCAGGAAAGTCGCCAAATTCCTCATCCTCCTCGGTCAGGAAGAAGCCGCCAAGGTCATGCGGCACCTCAAACCCGACGAGCTCGAGGGCGTTGTCCGGGAAATCTCCACCATCAAGTCGATCGAGAAAGTCGAAGCCGACGCCATCATGGAGGAGTTCCGCGGCCTCATTGAGCGCGGGGCGGGAAGCCCGCGCGGCGGTACCGATACCGCTCAAGAGATCCTCGAGGTGGCCTTCGGAAAGGACAAGGGCAAGTCCATCCTCGAGAAGGCCGTCCCCGACGCACGGAAGCCCTTCGAGATGCTCGCCGAGTGCGACGCGACCCAGGTCCTCCTCGTCCTCAAGGACGAATCGCCCCACGTCATGGCGATGGTACTCCCTCACCTCGACCCCAAGGTGGCCTCAGAGGTGATCGTCAGGCTTCCCGAAGGCCAGCGCACGGAGACGGTGCGCCGCATGGCGCGGCTCGACAAAGTCTCCCCCGAGGTGGTCGCGGGCATCGAGGACGGGCTCAGGAAGCGCCTCCTCTCGATCGGCAAGGTCGAGGAATCCTCGGTGGACGGGGTATCGGCCCTCGCCTCCATCCTGCGCTACGTCGATCCCGGCCTCGAGGAGGGCATCCTCGGCTCCATTGAAGACGAGCGCCCCGACCTCATCGACACGATCCGCGAGAAGCTCTTCACTCTAGACGACGTCGTCCGCGTCCCGCGGAACGCCCTGGCCGAGCAGATCCGCCCCATGGAGGATAGGGACATCGCCCTTCTCCTCAAGGGGAAGTCGGAGGCCTTCAGAGAGAAGCTCCTCTCCTCCATGAGCCGCGAGCGGCGGAGGCTCGTCGAGGAGGAGGGCGAGGTGATGGGCTCGGTACGAAGGACGGACGCCGAGGCGGCCACGCGCGATTTCCTCTCCAAATTGAAGCGTCTGCACGAGGACGGCGAGATCATCCTCGACGACGACGACGATCTCGTCGAATAGGGGCATCATGGCTAGCGGATCATTCGAACTCGTTCGGGAGACGACCCTCCCCGACCTCGCATCGACAGGCAGGCTCTTCAGGCACCGCGTTACGGGCATGGAGGCATTCCAGGTCCTGAACGGCGACGTTGAGAACCTCTTCGCCTTTATGTTCCGCACGCCCCCCTCCGACTCCACGGGTGTCGCGCACATCCTCGAGCACTCGGCACTCTGCGGCTCCCGGCGTTATCCCCTCAAGGACGCCTTCATCTCGCTCGCCAAGGGCTCGCTCAACACGTTCCTCAACGCCTTCACCTTCCCTCACGCCACGGTCTACCCCGGCGCGACCATCGTGGAGCGAGACTACTTCAACCTCCTCGGCGCGTATGCGGACGCCGCCTTCTTCCCCCTCCTCAAGGAGGAGGCGTTCATGCAGGAGGGGCACCGGCTCGTACCGCTCAGCGGAGGCGCGGCGGAGATCCAGGGCATCGTGTACTCGGAGATGCAGGGCGTCTACGGCAGCCCCGAAAACATTCTCGACGACCGCGCCTTCCGCGGACTCTTCTCCCCCGGGCATCCCTACTCCTACGACTCGGGCGGCGATCCCGACGCCATCCCCTCCCTGACCTACGAGGCCTTCCGCGCCTTCCACGCCCGCTACTACCATCCTTCCAACTGCCGCCTTTTCCTCTACGGCAATATCCCCGCGGAGAAGCAGCTCGACTTCCTCGAGGAGGGCTTCCTCTCCTCCTTCGGCGCTGGCTCTTCCGCCGATCCCGTGCCGCTGCAGACCCCCTTCTCGGCCCCCGTAAGGCAGGAGGTCCCCTTCCCCGCCCCCGATTCGGGCGGGAGGACGAGCGCGCTCGTCTCCTGGCTCCTGGGCGACACCGCGGACCCTGTCCAGGCCATCCAGGCCGAAGCGCTCTCGGAGATCCTCCTCGGGCACGACGGCGCGCCCCTGGGCCGCGCGCTCAGGGAATGCGGGCTCGGCGAGGACCTCGCGCCGCAGAGCGGCCTCGGCACAGATACGAGGCAGATCGGCTTCCAAGCGGGCCTCAGGGGGATACGGCGCGAGGACGCGGACGCGGTCGAGGAGAAGATCCTCACCACCCTGCGCGGCCTCAGGGACGATGGCGTACCCCGGGGGATCCTCGACGCGGCCATGAAGGGCGTGGAGTTCTCCTACCGCGAGATCAAGCGAAGCTCCGGGCCCTACGCGCTCAGGATCATGCGCCGCTGCATGCGCGGCTGGATCCACGGCGCCGAGCCCGAGCGCACCCTCCGCGTCCTCGACGCCATCGCCGAGGTGAAAGGCGCGCTCGAGCGCGACGGACGGCTCTTCGAGGGGCTGATCGACCGCCTCTTGGTCTCCAACCCGCACCGTGCGCTCACCGTCGCCTACCCAGAGCGGGGCCTCGGCGAACGGAGGCGCGAAGCCCTCGCGACCGCCTGCGCGGGACGCCTCGCCTCCCTCGGCGACGATGGCCGCACCGCGCTCGACGGGGCGCTCGCGCGGCTCAAGGCCTTCCAAGAGATCCCCGACAGTCCCGAGGCGCTCGCGTCGCTCCCGAAAGTCGTTCTCGCCGACCTTCCTCGGAAGATCGAACTCATCTCCTCCGAGCGGACGGACTCAGGCGGGATGCCCGTCCTGCACCAGGGCCTCTTCACGAACGGCATCAGTTACGCGGAGATCGCCGTCGACATCTCATCCCTCGATCCCGAGCTTCTCCCCTGGCTTCCCCTCTTCACGCGCTTCATCACCGGAGCGGGTATCCCGGGAACGCCCTACCACGAGATGTCCGAACGGCTCGCGCGGGCCTCCGGAGGATTCTCCTGCGCCCTCCTCTCGCGAAGCCACGCCGGGGCGGTCGACGCCTCGCGCCCCTCGGTCCTCGCCCTCTTCCGCCTCAAGGCCCTGGACGGGAGCCTCGAGGAGGCGCTCGGCCTCGTCAGGGACCTCCTTCTCTCGGCGGACGCCTCTGATTCCGCCCGCCTCTCCAATCTCCACGCCGAGCTCAGGAACGACCTCCTCGCCGCCTTCGTGCCCTCGGGCCATTCCTTCGCGTACGCCCGAGGCGCCGCCGCCCTCTCGGTGGCCGGCGCGGTCGAGGACGCCTGGCGGGGCGTGACGCAGTACGATTTCCTCATGGCCCTGGGCGAGCGTCCCGATCCAACCCGCATCGCCGAGGCGATGGAACGCATCCGCGGATCCATCTTCCCGGGCGCGGCCGCCATCGCGTCGCTCACCGCCGACCCCGGCTTCCGCGACCGCGGGCTCTCCCTCCTCTCGCTCTTCGCCCGCTCGCTGTCGCTCCGCGCCTTCTCCCCGGGTCCGTCCGATCGCCCGGGGCGGGTCCTCCCCTCCGTGCGAACGGCCTCCCACGAGGCCTTCATCATCCCCTCCGAGGTCGGCTTCGCCTCCGCCGTCCTCCGCTGCTCGCGTCTCAAGGACGATAGCTATCCCGCGGAATCCGCCCTCGCGTCCATCCTCGGCACCGGCCCGCTCTGGGAATCGATCCGCATGCGCCGCGGGGCCTACGGGGCCTTCGCCGACGCCGATCCCCTCGAGGGCGTCTTCGGCATGACGAGCTACCGCGATCCCGGCCCCGTCTCGAGCCTAGAGGATTTCCGCTCCGCGCTCGCCTGGGCCGCCGGGCCCGGCCTCGGGCGGGACGAGGCGGAGAAGGGCGTGCTCGCCGTTGTATCCGACGATCTCCGCCCGCTCACGCCGGAGGAGAAGGGCTACGCCGCCCTCAAGAGGGAGCTCTTAGGGATCGACGACGAATCGAGACAGCGCAAGCGCGACGGCCTCCTCTCCCTGGACGCGGCAGCCATCAGAAAAGCGGCGGCGCGCGTCCTTGACGGATGGCCCCGGGCGATTCAAACTATTGTAGCGGGCGAATCGTCCCTCGAAGGCCGGTCCGGGGCGATCCCCGGGATGGCCGTGAGGAAACTGGACCTGTGAGGTGCGCCGATGGACGATAAGGGATACGAGATCATGCGCAAACTCATCGCCGACATCGAGGGCGCTCCCTTCCCGCAGACCATCGCGCGGGAGCTCTATCTCATCTGGTACGAGCACGTCCAGAGCATCGCGCAGGAGGCCCTCGAGTATCTCGACGAGCGCGGGGAGCTCTCGGGTTCGATGTCCGATGACGACGCCGACATCGACGTCTAGGACGGCCGGCCGCCCCCCGAATCGTTGACACTCGGGATGCCCCGTGTTATCCTTTCCCATCCCGAACGGAAAGGTGCATATGGCCCCGAAAGACAAGCAGAAGGCCTCGGCGACCGATCGTCCCGAGGCCAAGAACAAGCTGATGAAGAATCCCTTCACCTACATTCTGACGGTCATCTTCCTCGTCATATCGGTCGCCGCCTTCGTCGGCTTCCCCACCACGCGCGGCGGAAGGGGCGGCGGGGGGCAGATCGTGTTTGGCTCCTTCGCGGGGCAGGAGATCTCCTATAAGCCCGGCAACTTCTTCTCGATGATCGTAAAGAACATCAGCGATCAGCAGCCCTGGGATCCTCAGCGGGGCGAGTCCGCCTACGACCGGGGCTATCGCATCTGGCGCCAGGCCTTCGAGCAAGCCGCCGTCCGCATATCCATCCTTCGAGACGCCGACAAAGCCGGTTACGTGGCCTCCGAGAAGCGAATCAACCGCGAGATTATGGACCTCGGCATGTACAAGGACGACGAGGGAAGATTCTCCCTGGAGAAATTCTACGCCGATTCCACCGCAAACCGCGCGAAGCTCAAGGATGAGATCGATGAGAACATCGTTCTCGGCGACTACCTCGCCGGGCTGAGCGACATCGCCTCGTCTCCCGCGGAGCAGGAGTTCCTCAAGGCCATGAACGCCCGGAGCCGCTCCTTCACCTACGCAGTCTTCACCGCCAAGTCGCTCCCCGACAGCGAAGTCATCGCCTTCGGAAAGACTAAGCCCGAAGTCTTCAGGACCGCCCGCGTTTCGTACCTCAAGAGCGACGTCTCCAAGTCCACGCTTGACAAGATCCGCCAGCAGCTCAAGGACGGGAAGACCAGTTTCGACGCTCTCCTGGCCAAGGAGAGCTCGGATTACGCCGGCGCCGCTGACGTGCTCCGCGAGTACTGGGACCTCGAGAACTATTACGGCGACAAGAAGCCCGTGGACGCCGTGATGGCCCTCGCCGCCGGCGAATACAGCGAGGTCATGAAGACGCCGGACGGCGGCTGGATATTTTATTACTGCAACGAGGCGGCGAAGGATCCGGATTTCTCCGACCTCGATACTATCTCTCGCGTCCTCGGCTACATGCGAACGCAGGAAAAGACCAAGGTCGAGGAATACCTCCTCAAGCGCAGCGGCGAATTCGCGGCTAAGGCCGCGACCGGGTTCGAGAAGGCCTGCGCCGAATTCGGCGTCGAGCCCAAGAAAGTGGCGTCGCTCTCGATCAATTACGGCTCCCATCCCCTCCTCTCCCGCGCGGACCTGAGCGCCAATCCCGAACTCTCGGGCGCCATGTCCAACGAAGCCTTCTTGGCCGAGGCCTTCTCCCTCAAGGAGAAAGGCCTTTCCAAGCCCCTCATCCTCGGCGAGAACGCGATCGTCCTCCGCATGGACGGGGAATCCGAGAGCGACGAGTCGGCGAATTTCGTCATCGACGCTTATTACGGCTATTACCTCGATGACTACTACAACCAGCAGATCCGTGGCGGCGTCCTCAAGTCGCCCCTCCTCAAGGATAGGTTCGGCGAGATCTTCGACCGCTACGTGATGCCTCCGGAGGAACGATAAGGGCATGGACGACGGGCTCCCGGAACTCATAGAAGCTCCCGGGGGCCCCGCCCTGCGCTTCCACGGCCGCGCCCTCTATTCCGAACGCGATCCCCGCTCGCTTCCCGAACGGAGCGCTCGATCCTTTGACGCACGGCCTGGAACGCTTGTCGTCTGCCCCTCCCCCCTCCTCGGCTACGGTCTCGACTCCCTGCTCTCCCGCCTCGATCGTGACTCCCTTCTTCTCTGCGTGGAAGCCGAGCCCGCCCTTCTCGAGCTCTCCCTGCGCTCGCTGCCCCGGGAGATCCTCGACGACCCTCGAGTAACGGTGTCCGCGCTTCATCCCGACGGATCGCTCGGTGGAAGGCTCCCCGACCTCTCCCGGGTCAGGCGCGCCGCCCTCCTCCCGCTCTCGGGGGGATACGCGCTCCACCGCGGGCTCTACGACGCGTTCGTCGCCTCGCTCCAATCGGAGATGCGACGCCGGCTCTCCAACCGCGCCACCCTAACGGCGATGGGCCGCCTCTGGACGCGAAACCTGGTGCGGAACATCCCCCTCCTCGCCCGTGCGCGCCCGCTCGCCGAACTTCAGGAAGCCGCGCGCGGGAAGCCCATCGCCCTCCTGGGCGCCGGACCCTCCCTCGAGGCCGCCTTCGGTCCCGTCGCGCGAGCCGGCCGCGGAGCCTTCGTCGTCGTCGTCGACACGGCCCTGAGCGCCCTCATGGGCGCGGGCGTCGTCCCCGACGCCGTCGTATGCCTCGAGGCGCAGGTCCACAACGCAGCCGACTTCATCGGGAACGCGTGCCTGCCCTGCCCCCTCGTCGCTGACCTCACCTCGCACTCAGCGCCGCTCCGCTTCGCGCGGAACGGGCTCCACTTCGTCGCGAGCGACTTCGCCCCGCTCGCGCTCCTCTCGAGAATGCGAGCAGCCGGCCTCCTCCCGGAGGAGCTCCCGCCCCTCGGCTCCGTCGGCGTCGCCGCCCTGAGGATCGCACTCGCGATCGGCGATCCCTCGATGCCCGTGACCGTCGCCGGATTGGATTTCTCGTTCGAGCGCGGGAAGACGCATGCGCGGGGCTCGGCGCCACACGCGGCGGCCCTATCGTCGTCATGGCGCCTCGCGGAATCCTCCGCGTGGAGAGCGAGCGTCCGTCCGGGCACAAGGGCATTCGCTGATCCGCGTTCCGGGAAATCCCTCATCGAGGATCCCGCGCTCTCAGGCTACGCCGCGCTCTTCCGTATGGAGGCAGAAGCCTTTTCATCGGGACTGAGGGATATGAGGTCGCAGGGCGCGGACCTCGGCCTAAGGCGACCGTCGCCGGGAGAGGATCCCTTCCTTCCCCTCGGATCCCCGCGCGGCGTCCTGCCGCTCTCAGCCGTCGCCGCGCCGGATCGTTCCGTTCTCAAGGATTTCGTGGAAGGCGAACTGGACGCGGTCGCCAGGCTACGGCGGGGACTTTCAGGAGAAGCGCCTTTGTCCGAGGAGGAACTCCGGTCGTCGCTCGCCGCGGAGGACTACCTCTACGTCCACTTTCCCGACGGCGGCGGAGATCCGATCATGGAACGCCATTTCCTCGCCCGCGTCTCAGTCGAGGCCGACTCCTTCATCCCCCGTCTTGAGCGCGCGGCCGCAGCACTCGTTTGAGCATGCGATTAGGCAAGCGCTCGGCTGAACGCGCGTCCGGTTAAATGCAGAGTAGGCCGAGCGCTCGCTCGGAACCCGAGCGCTCGCTCGGAACCGATCGATGCCGCTCCCTTTCAGGCCTTACCGAGCTCCTGGGCCCGCTTGTACGCCGCGCGCACGGCTTTCTCGATCGTGGACCTGAAGGCGCCCGCCTCGAGCTCGGAGAGCGCGGCGGCCGTCGTGCCGCCCGGGGAAGTGACGCGGTTCCGGAGCACGGCGGGATGCTCTCCCGACGCCGCCATGTACTCTGCCGCGCCCCAGACGGTACGGGACGCGAGGAGGAAGGCCTTGTCGCGCGCGAAACCCAGGCCTACCGCCGCGTCCGCCAGGGCCTCGATGAAGAGGAGCGCGTAGGCGGGGCCTGAGCCGGAGACCGCCGTCGCCTTATCCAAGTAGGATTCGTCTGCGACCTCGAGCTCCTCCCCGATCGCGGAGAGGATGGCGCGAGCGTCGGACTTCGCGTCGTCGGGCGCGTCAGGCTGGGAGGTCCACACGCTCATCGCCCTACCGACCATGGCGGGCGTATTCGGCATAACCCGGACGAGACCGCCCCTGCCAAGGAGCGAAGATATCCGGTCCAGCGTCGCTCCGGCCACGATGGAGATGACCGTCGCGTCCCGCTTGATCGCCCCGCGCGCGTTCCCGAGCGCCTCCGCGAGGACCTGGGGCTTCACCGCGATAACGACCACGTCCGCATCCCTTGCCGCCTCGATGCCGGGGGAGGCCCTGACGCCGTAACGCTCGCTGAGGTGGTCGCAGCGCGCCTCGAGCGGGTCCGATACCATGATCGACGCCGGCTCCACGAGGCCCTTCGAGAGCATGCCCGCTATCATCGCCTCGCCCATCTGCCCTCCGCCCAGAAAGAGCGTCCTCGTTCCTCGTTTCATGCGGCCTCTCCTATTTCCACAATCTCGGGTAGCCCCGCGCCTTGAGGCGCGACGCAATCGCGAGTCCCTTACCGATATCGTCGAGGGCGGCATAGCCCGGTATCGAAGTGGCGAGGGCGGCCTCGTCCGCGGCGCCGAGCAGCCGGGCGCCCGCTTTCCGCGCCCTAGCCCTTTTCCCGGCGTCAGCGGCGAGGAGGTACTGGAGGATGCTCGCCTCGCCGACGCACCATCCCGAAAGCGCCGCCCGTTCCTCCCAGGCCGCATAGTCGGGACCTATTTCGATCCCAGCGATGGCCGAAAGCCGTCTCGCGAGGCGCTCCTTCTCGGCATCGAATTCCCGCTGGTTCCGGATGCTCCGGTAATCGTCCATGACGCCGGACAGCCCGAGCGTGACGAAATTAGCGAACCAATCGAAGAACCCGCGCCGCGCCCGGCTCTCGGTGTACTCGGCCCTGAGGCCGGGTATGGCGAGCGGTAGGGCCTCGGGAAGGTCATAAGACGCGACGTATCCCGCGGCCCTGAGGGCGAGGAAAGGGTCGCTTCCGGACGCGTGCCGCGCGGCCTCGGACATGAGGACGGCGGACCGCTCCGATTCGAACATCGATATCGAAGCCTCGGCGAGGGCGGTTTCGCCGCTCCGCATCGCCTCGAGGAATACGGCCTGACGCCGCTTTCCGTCCGCGAACCGCGCTATCCCGCGCATTGCGGAGATCCTGAGTTCGGTGCCGTTCCCGGCCGCGAACGCCCGCTCGAATACGGGGAGGTCCTCTTGTCCCCCGATCTCGGCGAGGCGGGCCACCGCGAGCGGCGCGAGCTCGGCGTCCGCCTGGAGCCTCCGCATGAGATCCCGGTCGCCCGGCCTCCGAACGGCCGCGTAAGCCGCAAACGCGTCCTCCCTGTCTTCGGAGGCGGGATCCTCCGCGATGGATGCGAGGAAGGAAGCTGCGGCGGGGCCTTCCGAAGCCCCCGCCATCTCTATGAGCGACTCGTGACCAGAGTCGGCATCTCCCGAACGGTACCGCCGTTCGATCACCTTCATGAGGCGTTCCGCGTGGGAACGGAACGCCTGAGCCGAGATCGAGCGGAGGAAGGGATCCCCGGCGTAGCGGGCTACGAGGATCGCGTCCACGCGCGGATCGGCGACCCTGAGGAGGGCCTCGAAGGCGGCGGCGATCGTCCAGGGGTCGTCCTCGGCGAAAAGCCCCTCGAGCGCGGAGACGGCGGCCTTGTCCTTCATGGAGGCGAGGGTGTTCGCGGCGCTCCGCTTCCCGTCGAGGAAGTCCTCCTCGCGGACCCTTCTCGCAAGCGCTTCCGCCCTCGTTTCCGCAACGAGCCGCGTCTGGAGGAGCGATGCGAGGATCAATACCGCGGCCGCTGTCCTTCCCATGCGCCCCTCCCGGGCCTTATTTCGATTCCACGTCTTCCTGCGTCTTCAGCACCGCGAGGAAGGCTTCCTGCGGGAGCTCGACGTCTCCCACCATCTTCATGCGCTTCTTGCCTTCTTTCTGCTTCTCGAGGAGCTTGCGCTTCCGCGTTATGTCGCCGCCGTAGCACTTCGCGAGCACGTCCTTGCGGAGCGCGTTGATGGTCTCGCGCGCGATGATCTTGGATCCGATCGCGCCCTGCACGGGGATCTTGAACTGCTGGCGCGGTATGACCTTCTGGAGCTTCTCGCAGACGTCCTTGGCCCGGTCGTAGGCGCGCGGCTCGAAGACGAGCTGGGAGAGCGCGTCGACGGGCTTCCCGTTGAGGAGGATGTCCAGCTTCGCGAGCTGGGTGGGTTTATAGTCGGTGACGTCGTAGTCGAAGCTGGCGTAGCCCCGACTCGATGACTTGAGCCGATCGTAAAATTCGAAGAGCACCTCCGCGAGTGGCATGTCGAAGACGATCTCCACGCGCTTCTCGTCGAGGTAGCTCATGGAGGTCTGGACTCCGCGCTTCTCGATGCAGAGCGACATCACGTTCCCGAGATACGTCGTGGGCGTGATGATCGCCGCCCGTATGTAGGGCTCGTCGGCGGACTCTATACGCGACGGATCGGGGAATTCGAGGGGGTTGTCCACGTTTATCGTGTCGCCGGAGTTGAGGTGGACCTTGTAGCGGACCGAGGGGGCCGTCATGATAATGCCGAGGTCGAATTCGCGCTCGAGCCGCTCCTGCACCACCTCGAGGTGGAGGAGGCCGAGGAAGCCGCAGCGGAACCCGAAGCCGAGCGCGATGGAGCTGTCCTTCTCGTACACGAGGCTCGCGTCGTTGAGCTTGAGTTTCTCCAGCGCCGTCCTGAGCTCGTCGTATTCGTTCGCGTCCATGGGATAAATAGAGGAGAACACCACCGGCTTGACCTCGCGGAACCCTGGGAGGGCCTCTGTCGCGGGCCGCGCGACGGAGGTGACGGTGTCGCCCACGCGGACGTCCGAGACAGTCTTGATTCCAGCGACGAAATATCCCACATCCCCCGCGCAGAGTTCCTCGGTCTTCTCGAGCCTTAACCGGAAAATACCCGTTTCCTCGATCTTGTACTGGGATCCGTTGTTCATGAAGCGGATCTCATCCCCGGGCAAGACCCTGCCGGACACCATGCGGAGATGGACGATGACGCCCCGGTACGGATCATAGTGGCAGTCGAAGATGAGGGCCTGGACCGGGTCCTCCTCCTTCCCCGTGGGAGCGGGAATCCGCTCGACGATCGCCTCGAAGAGCTCATCTATGCCCGTCCCGAAGCGCGCGGAGACGAGGAGGGCGTCCTCCGCAGAGAGCCCGAGGTCCTTCTCGATCTGCTGTTTCGTCCCGGGAACGTCCGCGGCCGCCATATCGATCTTGTTGATCACCGGGACGATCTCGAGCCCGTGCTCGAGCGCCATGTACATGTTGGAGAGGGTCTGCGCCTCCACGCCCTGGGTGGCGTCGACGAGGAGGAGGGCCCCCTCGCAGGAGGAGATGGCGCGCGACACCTCGTACGCGAAGTCCACGTGTCCGGGCGTGTCCACGAAGTTGAGCACGTAGTCCTTGCCGTCCTTGGCCTTGTACGGGATGGTGACGGCCTGGCTC
>CAZIEI010000080.1:0-14676 GCA_964538705.1 uncultured Spirochaetales bacterium
TTCTTGAGCATGAGGATGAGAATGACGAGCCCGAGGCCGGCGCCCTCGGTGGCGTCCACGACCTGGCCCATGACCTCCTCGAGGGAGTCGTAGGCGCGGGCGCGGGCGAGCTTGTCGTGGATGCGCACGTACTCCATCTTGTTGATCTCGGAGTTGTTCCGGACCTCGAGGACGATGGAGGAGCCCTTGGCCTGGAACATGAGCTTGATGTAGAGCCCGGCTTCCTTCTGCAAGAGAAGGTAGTGGTTGATGTTCTCGAGGGTCTGCTGCTTGAAGGCCTTCATCCCCTCGTCGTACTCGGACTGGTCGTTGATGTCGAGTTCGCACTCCTGGAAGTAGACGCGCTTGGTATTGGCCTTCTTGGCGTTGACGGCGAGCTCGCGGAGGCAATAAACGAGGTAGTCCTTGAGCTTCTTCTGCCCGATCTCCGAGAGGAAGACGTCGAGGACTTCCTCCATGTAGATCTCTATCTCGTGGGGAAGCGTGTAGGTGGTGATGGTCAGGGGTATCGCGTTGTGCGCGGCCTTCTTGATCTTGGCCGCGTCGACAATCAGCTCGGGCATCCTACTTTCCTCAATTCCTTCCCGGGGCGATGAGGTCCGCCGGACCCTCTGTCCGCGCCCCCATGGGCCAAGTATAACCGCGGGCGCGGAAGCCCGCAAGCCGAACCCGTGTCAGGCATCGTTACCGCACGCGGCATTGAAAGAAGGCGCGGAGGACAATGAACCCGCGCCATGCTTAACAAAACCGAATTGCGCTTAACAAACGCGCGGCGCCGGCGAACGCTCAGCGCGCATCGGCTTTCCATCAGGCGTTGTAGAGCCGCATGAGATCGGCCATCGCCTTGAGAGAATCCTTGACGCGGGCGTTGAAGCAGCCCGAGGGGAATCCCCCGTCCGTTTGTCGCTTGCCCGGATGCTCGCCCGTGAGGACGGCTATCCCCTCGTCGATCGAGGAAACGGCCCAGATGTGGAAACGACCGGAGCGCACCGCGTCCTGCACCTCCCTTGAGAGCGTCAAATTCACGACGTTCTGTCTGGGAACCATGACGCCCTGGGTTCCCGTGAGCCCGAGCTTCTTGCAGATGCCGTAGAAGCCCTCGATCTTCTCCGTAACGCCGCCGACGGGCTGGATCTGCCCCATCTGGTTCACCGATCCCGTCACCGCCACGTCCTGCCTGAGGGGGACGCGCGCTATCGCCGAGAGGAGCGCGTATACCGCCGTCGAGGACGCTGAGTCCCCCTCGACCGCCGTGTAGGACTGCTCGAAGCAGATGCTCGCGGTGACCGAGAGCGGGAATTCGCGCGCATAGCGGCTCCGGAGGAAGCCCTCGACGATGAGGACGGCCTTGTCGTAGATCTCTCCCGAGAGTCCCGACTCGCCCTCGATGTTGATGACGCCGGACGCCCCCGGCGAGACCTGGGCGGATATGACCGCCGGCATTCCGAAGGCGTAGTAGCCGCGGTCGTGCACGGCGAGGCCGTTGACGCGTCCGATGGACTGCCCCGAGACGGAGAGGACGATCTCGCCCGAGACGATCATCTCGCCGAGCTTCTCCTCCGGGAGCGAGAAGAGATAGGACTTGCGCTCGACCGCCCTCGCGATCTCCTCCGCGCCGATGGAGTCCTTCTCGGCGGCGCGGGCCTGGTAGTCCGCCTCGCGGAGGAGGTCGGCGACGCGGGAGAGCCGCGCGGTGTAGCGGTTCCGGTACTCGGAGAGGCGCACGGACTGCTCGAGGGCGGCCGCCATGCCGTTTAACGCGAGGGGCCTCAGGCCCTCGTCGTCGGCGACCTTGAGCATGAAGGAGAGCTGGTTGACGGTGGAGGCGCGGTCGCGCGGCATCGAGGAGTCGAACTCCGCGTAGACCTTGAAGAGCTTCTGGAAATCCTGATCGCCCTGGAAGAGGATGTCGTAGGAAAGCTCGTTGCCTATCATCACGACCTTGAGGTCCACGGGGACGGGCTCGGGCCGCATGCCCGCGGAGCTCGGCCCGAGGGGGCCCGCTTGGGGCTGGATCTCGAGCTTGCCCGTCTGGAGGACGTGCTTGAGGTAGGTCCAGGCTTCCTCCTCCTGCGTCACGTCCTCGGCCTTGAGGATCATGTAGCCGCCCGTCGCCTCGAGGAGGGAGCCGGCTCGTATGCGCTGGAAGGAGGGGAAGGGGTCGTCGGCGTCCTCTTGGGTCCAGTCGATGGAGCCGAAGAGGTTGGAGGCCGTGGGGACGTCCACGAATACGACAGGCGGCTTGCCGTCGGAGTCGGAGGCATCGACGATGACGTTCACGCCGTATCGCGCGTTGAAGGGGCGGGGCTTGGGGCCCGCGCCCTCGGCCTCCTCGCCCGACTCGGTGAATTCCCTGAGGTGGGCGAGGACGTCGCGCTCGAGCTCGCGGAGCCAGCGCTTCACCGAGTTAGACGGGTGCCTATTGAGGAGGGAGTCGATCTCGGACTGGAGGCGCGGCTTGAAGAGCTCCACCTTCGCCCTGCGCACCTTCTCTTCGAGCTCGATCCTGGACTGTCGGACGTCGTCGAAGACCCTGCGGAGGCGGTCGGAGTAGTCGTAGTAGCGGGTACGCTTCTCCTCGTACTCGGCCTCGGTCATCGTCCCCGATTCCACGAGGGCCCTGAGGTCGTCGAAGTTCGCGGGCTTGCCGTCGATGACGGGAGCGACCTCGGCGGACTTGTCCTCCTCGGAGCCCGATTGAGCGACCGCGAAGCCGTTCCTGTCGATCTCCGCCTCGAAGTCGGAGAGGAGCTTGCCCTCCGCGGCCTCCGCCTCCTTGAGGAGGCCGCCCTCGGCCCGGCGGAACGCGTCGCTCTCCGCCTGGAGGCGGGCCATCGACTGCGCGTTCTCTATGAGCTTGGCGAGCTCCTTCTTGAAGCGCCGCGCGTCGCCGCGCGGGAAGGCGAGGAGCTTGGGGCAGAGGGGATTGCGGAAGTTGCACGCGTAGGCGAAGTCGCCGGTCTCGCGCGGGCGCGGAGGGGCCTCTTTGATGAGGGAGAGGACCGCGGTGCGCCTCCCCGTGCCCGGGGCCCCCGAGACGTAGATGTTGTAGCCCTTGGCGCCGATGGCCATCCCCATGCGGATGGCCTCCACGGCCCTGGGCTGAATCACCGCCACCGAGGGCTTGGCCTCGGCGAGCATATCCTGGATTTCCTCGGACGAGACCGAGTAGGAGAGCTCGTCGGCGGGAAGCTCGAATTCGATCAATCGGATCCCCTCCCTATTTCGCGTGTTCCATCAGCGTCGATACCGGCACGACAGTATACCCCTCAGCGATGAGGGCGTTGAAGAGGAGGTCGAGCCGGTGGTAGAGGTAGTCGCCGCGGCCGCCCTCGGGCACGCCGAGCCGCACCGGGACGATGGACCCGGGCTTCTTCTTGGCCATGATCCGCTCCACGATCCCGGCGGAGTCGAGGTAGGTTCCCGGGAAGCGGTAGCGGTCCATGATCGTCACCCAATCCAGGGGATCGACGTCGCGCCCGACGTAGGCGTAGTTGAGGGCCTTGGCCCACGAGGCGATATCCGAGCCCACGGTGTAGAAGGGGGCGTGCCAGATGGCGGAGAGCTCCTTTCCCGTGGCCGCGAAGTAGTCGTCCTCGTTTCGGGCGATGCCGCGCTGTACGAAGTCGGAGTCCACGCCGAAGCGCTTGTCGGTGAGGTCGAAGGTCGCGAAGAACATGGAGCCGATCTCGTGGCCCGAGCCCGCGAGGAGGACCGCCGAGTCCGGATGGCGCCGTATGAATTCGCCGTTCAGGAAGAACGTGGCGCGGTAGCCGTAATCCTTGAGGACGTGGAGCGCGTGAGTGAGCCCCTCGTCGTCGTCGACGGCGTCGAAGACCACCGCCACCTCGCGCCGCCTGAGCCGCGAGCCGTGGTTGAAGACGTCCCCGCGGCGTTCCTCGTCCTTTGCGGGGAAGGGCGCGTACCCTATTTCGGGCGGCTGGATGAGATTAGTCGTGCGGAGCGATTTCATGCCGCGGACCATGACCGCGTTGCGGTAGGAGCCGCGCGAGACCTCGTCGAGGTAGACGCGGTAGCTCTCGGACGCGGTCTTGGGTTCGGCGGGATCCCAGGAGGAGGACTCGGCCCACTTCCCCGCGTCGCCGAGGGCGAAGACCCTGCCGCCCGCGCGCGCGATCGTTTTTCCCGTGGAGACGCTGTAGCCATAGGCCTCGGATTGGGAGAGGGCGACGATCCTCCGCCTCCCGCTCGGAAGGTCCGCGAGCTCGAGGAAGGCGTCGCCCGCGATGGCGATCTCGTCCTGCGAGCGGAAGACCGCGAGCCGCGGGGAGACCGCCCTGATCGATGAGCGCTCCGCGAGGTCCGCGTAGCCGAGGATGCGGACGGAATCCGGGAGCACGACCGCGAGGAGGCTCCCGTCCGGGGACATGGCCACGTCGCGCGCCTTGGAGAGGTCGAGCGCGAGGGCCGACTGCCTCAGGGTCTCCGAGCCGCGGGGGAGGGGGCCGTCGGAGGGGGCGGCCTTGGCGGCCACGGGGCCGGCAATCCCGGGATCGTCGATCCTGAAGGCGCGGAGGATCCTGTCCTCGCCGACTAAGAAGCTCGCGAAGATGGTGATGGGCCCGCGGGCCGGCCAGACGACGCGGTCCACCCGCGCGTTCGCGGGGAGCCTCAGGTAGGGCATCATGACCGCGGCGTCGGAGGAGTCGCGGCCGAGGCGGTGCACGAAGATCGATCTCCCGCCCTTGGCCACGAGAACGTACGAGGCGTTCGGAGAGGCCCAGAAGGAATCGAAGTTGGGATCGAAGGCGAAGGGCACCTCGCCCACGGGATCGCCCGCGTGGAGCACCGGGCTGTAGAGCACGCGCGTGAAGAACTCGCGGGGATCGGCGCGATAGAGGTTCCTGCCCTTGATGAAGAGGAGGAAGCCGTCGGAGCCCCAGCGCACCGAACCGATGGAGCCCGGCCCGAGGGAGCGGTACTTCTCGTCGGGGACGCGCTTCCCGAGGTACTGCTCGATGGAGAAGTAATTGAGGTTGCCGCCCGCGGCGTAGACGAAGAAGTTGGAGAGGGGCGCCCAGACGGCGGGGAAGGCGCTGAGGGAATACTCGACCCTGTCGGAGACGGTGATCTCGCCGCCCGAGAACGAGTCCTGAAGCACGAGGCGACCGTGGGCGGGGAGGGTGGGCCGCACGGAGAGGAGGTAGCGGCCGTCCGGCGAGGCCTGGGTGGCGATGAGCCGCCCGTTCTGGATGAGGGAGCCCTTGGCGAAGGAGGGATAGCCCTTGACCGGCTCGAGCCCGGTGAACTCGCGGTCCGACTTGAAGACGCCGAAGCGGTTCTGGACGAGGATCGCCTTCCCGTCGTCCACGAACTGGATCCGCTCGGGGTAGAAGGTGAGTTGTTCTACGGGGCCCTCGGGGAGCTTGGCGCGGAAGAGGCTGTTGTAGCCCGGCCCGCCCGGGACGTCAGACCTCGCCTCGAAGAGGAGGCCGTCCTGGCCTGACATGTCGAGACCGGCGAAATCGGTCTCCGCCCCGGCGAGGGCGAGAGAGAGGGCGAATACGGGGATCAAGGCGTTCTTTTTCACGTTGCACCGTCCGGCATAGGATCGCTCCCTTCGATTGTCGGCAGGATCGTTCCGGCGTTAAGCCCTTCCCGGCACGAACCTTCGGCTGTGCCTGAGGGATCGCTCCTCGAACGAGCCGGCAGGGACGAAGAGGTCGCAGAGCTCGCGGGGCAGGGCGTCGGCGGCGTCCGCGGTCACGGTGAGCCGGTTCGGCTCCGCGCGCTTCTGCCCGAGGTGGTGTATGAAGTTGACGTCGTCTGAGATGATCTTCCCGGTCCTCCCGGGCGGCTGGTAGGCCGTACTTCCCTTATGGAAGGCGAGGGTCATGGCGAGGGGGAAGCCAAGGCCCATGCGCTCGTAGGCCACGTGGGTCGCGGAGAGGAGGGCCTTGACGCCGGCGATGATCCCCGCGCGCGCGAAGGCATGGTCGGGCGGGATGAGGTAGATGACGGCGCTGTCGCTTTGCATCCAAGCGATGCCGCCCGTTTCGGCGAGCGCCTGCGAGAAGTAGGCGCGGAAGCGCTCACGGAAGGCCTGGTACCGCGTATCGCCGATCTTGGCCTTGACCGTCGCCGGATCGGAGGGCGCCGCGTAGAAGAAGTAGAATTCCCTCACTTCGCCCGGCTTGAGCGCGGCCCAGCCGGGGAAGTCCTCGGCGCGGCGCTTGGGATGCCCCGCCTGAGCGGCCTCCCCGCGCGCCTCTTCCGCCGGAGCGTCGCTCCACGCGAGCACCTTCTTCCATCGGCCGGGCTCGACGCCCGCATCGAGGACGCCGGGGCCTATGTAGTCCGAGGCTCCCGCGCGGATGAGCTCCGCGGGATCCTCCACCGATCCCTCGGGATCGATGACGCCCCAGGGCCTGCCGGCTCGGCCCCGCTTGAGGAGCGCGAGGGATTTCGAGAACGCCTCCGCGCCCATGCAGCCGCGGTCGAGGTAGACCAGGTCGGCCGGATCGCGGCCGCTCGCCTCGACGTCCTCGTCGTCTGCGAGGAAGTAGTCGATGGGCTTCTTGCCCGCGTGCGGGAGCCCGAAAGCGCGGTTCCCTGAGACGATGAGGATCCTCATGCGCCCTCCAGGGCGATGGAGTAGTTCCGGAGCTTGAACGAACCGCTGGTCCGCTCGGGGCCGAAGCGGTCCTGGATCAGGCGGTCCACGGGCAGGTAGGCGCTCGTCGTCGCGGCGAGGCATCCGGGCTTGGCGAAGGAGGACTCCACGGAGAGGGTCTCGCGCACGGTCTCCTCCTTCATGAGGGCCGCGGGCGTCGCCCAGTAGCGGCAAGACCCGGCGTGCGCCGCCATCCGGACCACGAGGGGGTCCTTCAGGGGATTCGCGAGGCGGTTATAGAGGTAGAGCTCGTGGAGGATCTCCATGCCGGAGAGGAGAGCCGCCGTCTCCTTCGAGCCGAAGACGAAGGCGCAGAGGCAGCCGTCGCCCTCCCAGGTCCAGACCCTCCCGCTCCTCGAGATGACCGCCCGCTCGACAGTCCTCCTGAACGCCTTGAAGGCCTCGGAGACCGCCGCCTGCGGGTTCTTCCTCACGAGCTCCGAGTTCTTCGCTACGTCCATCCTGAGGAAGGCGACCTGCCGGTCCTCGCCCTCGACGAGCCTGCCCCAGGTCGGGGTAGCGGTCTCGCGGGCGTCCTCCATGAAGAGCCCCGTGCCCGGATCGAAGACGTAGCCCTCGGCCGCGATCTGCTTGTGGATCTGCGGGAGGAGGTGGACGCGGCAGTCGCGGCCCATGTAGCCCTTCTCGTTCACGAGGGAGAGGCTCTCGACGAAGGGGAGGTAGAGCCCCGCCTCGGCGACGTCCCTCAGGACCTGCTGGGCGGCGGCCTGGGCCGTGACGGGGATGTTATCGGGGATGCCCGTGCGCGCGTGGAGGTCGTAGCCCGGGATGACAATCTTCGCGAGCCTGACGATCATGTCCGGTGCGAAGGACTCGTAGAGGGCGCGGCAGGTGATGTTGAATAGGGCAGTCCTGACCTTCATGGGCGAGATAATTGTAGCCTACGCCGAGCGATCGCGCTAGGGAATTCCGTCCGGCAGGGCGGCGGCCGCGGGCCGCTCACGTTCGCACGTTCGGGCTCGAGGATCGAGGCTTAGCCGAAGAGGCTCGTCCTGATGCGCCTGAGGAGGGAAATACGCTCGATCGGGATCGAGATCGTGGCAGCCGGGCCAGCCTCGGCCTGGTCGCCGGCCCCTGCCTCGCGTTTTCCCTCCAGGATCGCGCCGCTCGGGCCCTTCTTGACGCGGAGGGGGCGCAGGACCGCCCGCTCGCTCTCGCCGGAGGGCGCTCGGTAGAGGACGGAGAGGAGCCACGAGGGCTCGTGGACGGCCTGCTCGGCGAGCTTCACCTTGCCGAGGTAGTCGAGCCCGCCCGCCTCGCCGCGTTCGCGCTTCACCGCCCCGGCGGACATCGCTTCGTCAGCGAGCGCGATCCTGAGGCCGATGCGCTCGTTGAGCGCTTCCTTGACCTCGCGCGCACTTTCAAGGGAGGCCACTTTCCCTCGCATGGCCTCGATGACGCGCTCGGGCGGCAGAGGGGGCGGGGCGCGGCGAGCGGAAAGGTCGAGCGGCTCCGGGACCTCCTCGCGCGGCGTTCGCCTCGTCGCCCGCTCAGCCTGAGGGATCGACACCGCGTGGCGCCTCTGCCGCGCGTCGATCACCCGCGGAGGCGTGTCGAGGCCGGCCTTCCTAAGGGCCTCGCGGGCTTCGGCAGCGTCGCGGAAGGAGGTGAGGTAGACGCCGGGTGCGAGGATGGCGACAACGAAGTCTCGCACCACCGGCGAGTTCTCCATGAACCGCGAGAGTCGCTCATCGCCCGAGACCACCGTGCCCGTCGAGACGGCGACCGAGCGGTGCTCGCGCTCCCAGGCCTCGATGCTGTACGCGACGTTCTGCGGCACCTCCTTCCCGGTGAGGTCGCGGAGGATCCTGAGGACGGAGACCGAGTCGAGGCCGTGCTGGAAGGCGCGGGCAGCGCCCACGCGCGTGATCGTGAATTCGGCCGCGGTACCGAAGCGCTCGGGCTCGAGGAGGGAAGCGAGCGCGGGGAGCTCGTCGAGGGCGGCGCCGCGGTCTATGACGACGCTGAAGTCGGCTCCGAGCGAGGCGCCGCCCCCGCGTCCTGATGAGGCGGCCCCGCGTTCCCATCCGTTCCCCGCGCGCGCGAGGAGGCCCGCGCCCTCGAGGGCCGCCGCGGCCGCGTCCAGGCGGGAGGCCTCGCGGCGGCGGAAGGGCGCGTGGCGCCTGAGCCCCAGCCTGAGGAAGCGGCGCAGGGCCGCGGCGTCGAAGGTCCGGTCCGGTGGCATGAGCGCGATTCCCGCGGCGAGGCCGCGCACCGTTTCCTCGGAGGCTTCCTCCCCGAGGGCGGCCGCGGCTGCTCGGAAGCCGAAGGACTCAGGATCGCGGGCGGCCCGCTCGAGGGCCGCGCGGTCCAGGACGAAGGAGTCCTCCGCGGCGCGGAGGACTCCGACCGAGGCGAGGAGCGAGGCGCGCTCGCGGGCGTCCCAGGCGGGGAAGACGGCGTCGAATTCGCGTGCCGCCTTGGCGCGGAGCCGGGGCGAGCCGTCGGGGCCGACGGCGGGCGCCCGCTCCTCCGCGGAGAAGAAGGACGCGAGGGCGAGGAGGCTCAGGGGATCGAGGCGCCCTCCCGCGCCGGGTCCGCGGTCCTTCTTCTGGCCGCGGGGCGCGGGAAAGAGGAGGGCGGGCTCCCAAGCCACGCGGCGGAGGCCGTCGGCGAGGGCGGGAACGGGTCTCAGGGCTTCTCCGCGCGGCGAGGGATCCTCGAAGAGGAGGAGACGCTCCTCGAGGTTGACGATGCGCGCGGCTGCCTCCTCGCGCTCGAGCTCGAGGAAGTCCGCGAGCTCTTCGCGCGAGGGTCCGTCGAGGAGGATCGCGGCGCTCAGCGCGGTAGCGTCCGATTCGTCCACGAGGGAGAGGATGCGGTCCGCCGCGTCGCCGCGCCGGAGCGTCGCCTCGAGCCGCTCGATGAGTTCGTCCTTGCGGTAGGGCGTGCGCACGCCGCCCAGGTAGGCTCGCATGAGATCGAGGAAGGCCTCGGAGGGCATCGCCATGAGGGCCTTACGCCAGCGATCGCGCATCAGGCCCCCGCCCGAGGCGCGGGAAGATCAGCGCGGGGATCGATGCGCTCGATCTCGTAGCGGTAGCCCTGCTCGACGAGGAACTTCTGCCGGTTCGCGGAGAATGCCTCGTCAACGGTGCTTTCGGAGACGATCGCGTAGAAGTAGGAGTTGCGCTCCTTGGGCCTCAGGATGCGTCCGAGCCGCTGGGCCTCCTCCTGGCGCGACCCGAAGGTACCCGAGAGCTGGATCGCCACCGAGGCGTCGGGAAGGTCGATGGCGAAGTTCGCGACGCGCGATACTACGAGGACGCGGAGCTCTCCGGACCTGAAGCGCTCGTAGAGGGCGATGCGCTCCGCGCTCGGGGTTTTCCCCGTGATGAGGGGGGCGCGGAGCGCCCGCGCGGCCTCCCCCAGCTGGTCAAGGTACTCCCCGATCACGAGTATGCCCTCGCCCGCGTGGTGCGCGACGAGCTCCTCGGCCACCGCGAGCTTGAGGGGGTTCTCGGCCGCGAGCCTCGTCTTGGCCCGCGGGGCGGCGGCGGCGTAGGCCATATCGCGCTCGTCGGGCATGGGTACGCGGACTTCCTTGCAGAACGCGGAGGCTATCCAGCCCGCGGACTCGAGCTCCTTCCACGGCACGTCGTAGCGCTTGGGCCCCACGAGGGCGAAGACGTCCTCTTCGCGGCCGTCCTCGCGCACGAGGGTCGCCGTGAGCCCGAGCCTGCGCACGGCCTGGAGCTCCGCGGTGACGCGGAAGACGGGGGCGGGGAGGAGGTGGACCTCGTCGTAGACGATGAGGCCCCAGGGCCGCGAGCGGAAGAGCGAGAAGTGCGGGTACTCGCCCTCCTTGTCCGGCCTCCACACGAGGATCTGGTAGGTGGCCACCGTGATCGGGCGCACCTCCTTGCGCTCGCCCGAGTACTCGCCCACGAGCGACGGATCGATGTCGGTCTTGTCGAGGAGCTCGTCGATCCACTGGCGGACCGCCTGGGAGTTTGCCGTGAGGATGAGGGCGTTCGTCCTGAGGCGCTCGAGCACGGCCATGCCCACCACGGTCTTCCCTGCGCCGCAGGGGAGGACCACGGTGCCGAAGCCCGTCCCCGGCCCCAGGTCGCCCGAGAAGGCGCGGGCCGCGTCCGCCTGGTAGCGGCGGAGGATGAAGGGGGCGCCGCGCGACGTCCTGTCCTTGAGCGCGATCTCGAGGTGTTCGCCCTCCGCGAGGGGGGCGAGGTCGCGGCAGGGCCAGCCGGCCTTCATGAGCTCGAGCTTCACGTTGCCGCGGTCAGCGAGGCCGAGGGAGAAGCCGTCGCCCTCCGGGGAGAGGAGCTTCATGAGGCGCCCGTTCGAGAGGATCTCGGCGCGGGCGCGCGGGTCCTCGGGGACGAGGAGGAGCCTCCCGTCTTTCCCCGGGAGCATGCTCGCCTTCCCGAAGCGCGCCATCACGGACTCGATGCGCCTGAGCGCGGCGGAGGGGACCTCGTAGCGCGAGTGCCGCTCGAGGGCCGCGCGTACGTCCTCCGCGCTGAACCCGGCCTGCGCCGCGTTCCAGAGTGAGAGGGGCGTGAGGCTCCAGGTGTGCATGTGCTCGGGCGATTTCTCGAGAGTCGCGAAGGGGAGGATCGCGTCGCGCGCCGCCTCGAAGTCGGGCGAGTGCGTGTCGAGGAGGAGGGCTGTGTCGCTTTGGATGATGAGCGCGCCTTGATCGGGCATTAAAGGGCATCTTACCCCCCGCGGGGGGGCGCTTACAAGGCTTCGGCCTCGCTGGCCGCCGATCGCTCGTCAGCCCGGTTCCCTTCCTCGGGGCGGTCCTTGCCCCCGAGGGATCGCCAGAGCCCCTCGCGGTCCGCGGCGCGCCCGAAGTAGTAGCCCTGCGCGAAATCGCAGTTGAAGCCTCTGAGCGTCTCCACCTGGTACGCCGTCTCCACGCCCTCGGCCACCACCTGCTTCCCGAGCTCGTGCCCGAGCGAGAGGATGCCGCGCACGAGGCCCGCGGCCCGCGGATCGCCGTCTGGCGGGGGCGAGAGGCGTGAGATGAAGCTCTTGTCGATCTTGACGCTGTCGATGGGGATGCGATGGAGCGAGTTGAGCGAGGAGTACCCGGTGCCGAAGTCGTCGAGCTTGAAATGGATGCCCGCCTGCGAGAGCCGCCCCATCACCTCGATGACCGAGTTCCTGTCCTCGATGAGGGCGCTCTCGGTGAGCTCGAGGTGGAGCATGGCCGCCGGGATGCCGAGGCGCTCGATGGCGGAGAGGACGAGGTCGGGGAAATCGGGCTGCCTCAGCTGGTGCGCGGAAATGTTCACCGCGAAGAAGGGGCCGCCCTCTATGCGCACGAGGCCCTCGTCGAGGAGGGCCCGCGCGGTCCGGAGCGCCTCGATGAGGACGTAGGTGCCGAGCGGCCCGATCACGCCGGACTCCTCCGCGAGGGGGATGAAGCGGTCCGGGCTGATCGGCCCCATCTCGGGATGGTGCCAGCGCGCGAGGCACTCCCAGCCCGCTACCGTCCCGTCCATGCGGACGATGGGCTGGAACGCGATGCCGATCCCTCCTTCCACGATGGCCGAACGGAGGTCGTTCATGATGCGGCCGCGCTCGAAGGCGATGCGCCGCATGTCGGGCATGAAGACGGCGCGCTTGTTCCTGCCGGAGGACTTGGCGAAGTGCATGGCGATGTCCGCGTCGCGGAGGGCGTCCTGGGCGGAGCCGCAGAAGGGGCCGCCGTGGAGGACGCCCATGCTCGCGGAGGGGACTACGGAGCCGGCGCCGAAGCCGAAGGGCACGGAGAGCTCGTCGAGCACCATGTCCGCCGCGGCCTCCACCCGGGTAGCGTCCGCTCCCCCGTCCATGAGCACGGCGAACTCGTCGCCGCGGATGCGCGCGACCGTGTCGATCTCGCGCACGCACTGGAGCATGCGGGAGGCGGCCTCGCGGAGGAAGGCGTCCTCCACCTCGTGGCCGAATTCCCCCTGGTCGCCGGGGAAGCCGTCGAAGTTCACGTAGAGGAGCCCGAAGGCCCCGTCCTCCCCGGACTTGGCGCGCTCGATGGCCTGGTCGAGCCGCGAGAGGAGGAGGCTCCGGTTCGCGAGGCCCGTGAGGGGATCGTGGAGGGCGTCGTGGTAGAGCTGGCGCTCGGTCCGCACCCGCCCCTCCATCTCGAAGGAGGCCCGGGCCTCGCACTCCTCGAGCGCCCGTTCGCTCTCGGAAAGGGCTCGCCCGCTCTCGGTGAGGGCGATCTCGAGCTCGGTATTCCGCGAGCGGAGGCTCCGGACCTCTCCGTCGGCGGCGCCGCGTGCGGCGCGGCTCTTCACGGTAGCCGTGATCGCGATGGCGATGGCCGCAGCGGCCGCGTGCGTGATTGCGAGGATGAGGACGGTCAGTAAAGGCGGGAACGATGCGGGGCCCACGCTGTAATACTAGGCTCCCCCGGCCTCCCTGTAAAGCTCGGGAGCGGCGCTATCGATCGAGCGCGCGACGGCGGTTGCGCCCCAGAGCGAGCGGAACCGGAGGGTCTTCCCGTCCCTGAGGCGCAGGGTCAGTGTGCCCAGGCCGAGCATGCGCTGGAGGCCGTGCTGCTCCAAGGAGACCGACGCGATGGAATCCGTCCTGACCGCGTCCACGCGGCGCCAGAGGAGGAAACCGCGGTACGCGTAGAACGTTCGTTCCTCCGGGCAGGCGGCCACGCTCGTGAACGCGTCGCGGAGCGCCTCGAGGGCGATGGGGACGCAGACGAGGGCGATGAGGCCCGCTACGGTCCAGCCCGCGATCGTGTCGGGGAGAGATTCCATCGCGCCAGGTTTCGCGGAGAGGACCTCGCCGAGCTTGAGGAAGTCGACGGCGCGGCGGAGGAGGGCCGCCGCGGGGACGCGGAGTCCGTAGGCCCAGGAGGCGGCGAGCGCGAGGACGCCGAGCTTGAGCGCGATCCAGCTCAGGGGCTGCCAGGAGAAGCGGGGGGATGCGAGATCCGCGCCGCGGAGCCGCTTGAGTCCGCGCCGGAGCGAGGCCTCGCGGAGCCGCCGCGCGAGGCCGGGCCGCCCGATCCCGATCGCGACGAGCGTTATCTCCCACACCGACGATATCCACCGCTTCAGGACGGGCCGTTCATCCGCGCTCATGCGTACTCCTTCTGATCCGTTTTCGATTGGCCGCGCGCGGCGATCCTCCGCGCGGCGGCCGGGGCGCCGACGGCGAGCTCCGCGGCGCGCGCGAGGGCATAGGCGGCGAGGGCCGCGACGAGGGGCGTCGCTGGCGTGGAATACCTCGACTCGATATGCATGGGGAGGTAGAGGAGGGTGAGGTACGCGGGAACGCTCGCCGCGAGGAGTGCGGGAAGCCGCGCCGCTCCGCCGAGCGCCAATCCCGCGGCGGCCGCGACGAGCCAGGCGAGGAGAAGCCCTCCGTCCGGATCGGGATCGGCGAACATCCTGATCGGGTGCCGGTACCAGAGCCGAGGGATGTTCGCGAGCCAGGCCCGCGCGCACTCCGCGGGACGCTCGCGGATCCGCCTCGTTGCCTTGGCCATGAAGGCGTCGTCTATGGGGAAGACCTCCGCTCCCGCGGTCGATTGCGCTCGGATGTAGGCCGCGTATAGCCTCGTCATCTCTCGCTCCTCGGCCTCGCCGCGCAGGATCTCGGGCGGGCACCAGGCCCAACCCTTCCACGGATGGCTCCCCTCGAAGGTGCCGCGGTGGAGGAGCTCGCCCGCCGAGCCCGAGGCGACCGGGACGGGCTTCCCGAAGACATGGTAGTTGCGCCAGGTCCAGGGCGCGACGACGAGGAGGGCGCAGAGAGCGAAGCCGATGGGGCCCGCGAGCCGCCTGGGGAGTCCCGCTTCGCCGCGCGCTCCGGCGAGGAGGAGGCGCGCCCGCGGGCGGCGGAGGAGCTCCGCTGTTAGGAGGAGTGCGAAGGCCGTCGCGGCCCAGGGAAGGTACTCGGGCCGCGTGAGGATGAGGGCGCCGGCGAAGAGGCCTCCCGTCGCGGAGGCCGCCGGCCGGCGCATGGCGGCGCCGAGCGCGAGGAAGGCGACGCACCAGGCGAGGAGGAAACCCGAGACGGGCTCCGTGAGA
>CAZIEI010000081.1:0-14657 GCA_964538705.1 uncultured Spirochaetales bacterium
GAGCTACGTCGCGCCGACCTGCGAGCTCGACGTCTACGACCGCGTGGGCGGCGGAGACGGCTTCGCGGCCGGCCTCATTTACGGCCTCCTGGCTGGCAAGTCGCCCGAGGACGCGCTCCGCCTGGGCTGGGCACACGGCGCCCTCCTCACGAGCTTCCCCGGGGACACCACTATGGCGACGCTCTCCCAGGTGGAGGCCTTCGCCAAGGGCGGCTCGGCGCGGATACAGCGGTAGAAGCGAAAAGAACGAATCGAATGGTTAATGCCGGCCCCGCCTGAAGGCGGGGCTTTTTCATATCGCTCCCCGGAAGAATCTTCACAAGGTGATCAATCGGATATAGAATGTCCTCATCGGAGGAATCATGAAGAAAGCAATCGTATTCGCAACTATCGCCGTCTGCCTGCTGCTCGCCGTCTCCTGCGACAACGCGTCGCCACAGATCTCCTTCTCGCCGCCGGCATGGACGATCGGGACCTGGTCGATCACAGCAGGGGGGAATACTATCCGATATACCTTCACGGCCGATGATATCCTGTATGAGACGGAAGGCTCCAGCACCATATCGTTTTGGTTCTCTGATATGTACAGGGCGTGCACAGTGGAAATCCATTCGTCCGACGGAGATTCCTACGATTTCTCGATCATCGCGGATGGCGAAGAGATCGGAAGGTATACGTTCGTATCCCTCTCAGCGACGACCTTGAATTATTCCATTGAATCACAAGCCGGATCTTCGGGTCCCTTGGTGCTTACGAAAGAGTAATCGGCCCGTCTCCGTTCGCGCGGAAGGGGCGGCTCAATCCCGAATCAAGGCGAGAGGGGAGCGGGGATGGCAAGGTTAACGTTCTTATCGACGATCGTGCTGGTTGCGCTCATCGCCTTTCCGGCCATCGCCGACGCGCCCGATATCGTGACGGTGCCGTCGCAGAGGCATATCCTCATCGAAGGACTGGAAAAGATTCCGGACATCGCGGTGATTGGGCGATTCGGGAAGGGTTCCGCGGGCCGCGCTTGGGTTATGGAAGAAGGGGAAGCCGTGGCGCCCCGGGATAACGACGATGAATTCGCCGTCTACACCATGTCCAAGGCGGCCCTCAAGAAGGCGGGCGGCGTCGATAAGGTCGACCTTGATGCGCTCGTCAAAGCGGGGAAGGCCTTCAAGCAGCGGATGCCCCGGCTCTACGTCTTCGAGCAGATCCCGAGAGACGACGCCATATACATCGAACTCTTATACTACCGCGTGGGGAGCGTCGTCGGGGGCCGCGCCTTCTTCGAGGCGAGCGGCGTGAAGTACGCGTTCGTGGGCAAGGATGACGCGGAGAAGCGGTGGAGCGTGAAGGCCCCGATCCAATCCATGGATATGACGGCCGACGTGGAGAAAGTTTCATCCTCGAGCGCGCTTTCCGATCCCCTGTATCCGAGCCGATACGGCGTTCCCATGGCTTTCGACGGCGATCCCGAGACCGCGTGGAGCGAGGGCGCAAAGGGGCCGGGGATCGGGCAATACATCGAGGTGACCTTCGCCGTTCCCGTCAAGGCGGACTCGGTCCTCATCATGCCCGGATGGTTCCAAAAGGAATTCCACAAGAAGAATAACCGCGTGAAATCCCTGAGTATCATGGTGGACGGTAAGGAGACGGTTGTTGCCCTCAAGGACGTCATGGAAGGCCAGATTGTTCCCTTGGACCCGAAGAAGGAAATGAAGACCGTGCGCTTCACCATCAAGGACGTCTACAAGACGGAAAAATGGGACGATACGCCCATCGCGGAAATACAGTTTCTCCTGGGCGGGAAGCGGATTAAGGTGGACGCGGCGAACGCCGTCCTCCCACGCACGCTCCTCGACGAGCAATCCGGAAGGGATGATTGAGGGCCGCGCTCTGGCTGAGGGTATCGCGTCTCCGGCCGAGGGCGATTCGCAGCGACGGGGTCCGCACGGCTGGGCGCTGAGCGGGACGCCGCTTTGCTTGGCCTACGGTGTAATCCACGCGCTCGTGGATGCGGTCACCGTGACGACGCTCTTCGCGGCGCTCGCGAACGACGGTGCGGATCTCGCTGCTCGCTGGGCATGGATCGTGGCGTATAACGCCATCGCGTTCGGCGCCCAGGCTCCCCTCGGATGGATGGCGGACGTTTCGAGGAGGCCCCGGACCTTCCTTTGCGCGGGCATCGTCCTTGCGGGGGCGGGCGTCCTCCTCGCGTGCTCAGGCTTCATCGCCGGGATCGCGGTAGGCGCCGCCGGTAACGCGTTCTTCCACATCGGGGCGGGAGCCCTCAGCATAGAGGCCACGCCAGGAAGGACCGCCGGGCCCGGTGTCTTCGTCGCGCCCGGAGCGATCGGCCTGGGGCTCGGGGGCTACCTGGGCGGTCGCGCTCTGTTCCCCGTGCCCGCGTTCGTAATTCTCCTGGCGTGCTCGTTCATTGCGGCGATCGTCATCCGTCCGACGACGGCGCACGCTGCGGAGGCCGTTGCCTCCGAAGGCGGCTTCGCGGACAGGATGCGTTGTTCGCGCGTGGATGAGGTATCGGTTGCCCGGGCGAGCATCACAAAAATTTCTTCATGGATCGGTGTAGTCTCGCTCTTCATCGCCGTGGTCCTCAGGGCCGTCATCGGAACTACGTCCAAATGGATGGTAGAGCCTGGAATCGCCGCGATCATTGCGCTCTCGCTTGCCGCGGCGACAGGCAAAGCGGCGGGGGGGATCACGGCGGATCGAGCGGGCCGGATCGCGGTCGCAGTCCCCGCGCTCCTCGTGTCGGCTCCCCTGCTCGCGTTCAGTGGAGGGAACCTTATCCTTCTCGCGATCGGATCGTTCTTTTTCCAGGCAGTCATGTCGATCACGCTCGTATCGCTCGCCGATGCGATGCCGCGGTGGCCTGGACTGGCTTTCGGGCTTAATTGCCTCGCGCTCTTCCTCGGATTCCTGGTTACTGCTTTCCGGACCCGCTTCGTCTTCCAGAATTCCGCGGCTCAGCTCGCGGCCTGCTTCGTCGCCGCGGCCGCGGCGATCGCGGGCGTGCTCCTTATCTTGAGGCGTAATCCTCGTATCGAAGCGGGATAGGCGGAGCGGGACTAGATTGCGGAGTATACGAGCGGAAGGATAAAGAAGCCCGCGAGGAACGATAGCGCGTTGCATGCGAAGGACGAGGCCAGGCAGAAGGCGAGGGGAAGGCGGCCAAAGACAGCGTAGAAGAACGCCTCGACGAAGAGCGCGAAGGCCTCGGAGACCGCGAGAGCGGCGAAGTACCCCGGAACGATCCTCGGAATAACGAACCAGACGTAGGGCAGAGTGAGGAGAGATGCCGCGATCGGCAGGACGATCGCCTGACGAGGCGGGGCGATCGCGGAACCGGGAGAGGCGATGGTCGCCGTAGTCCGATCTCGGACGGGGACGAGCTTACGCCAGACCCGGCGTAGAAGCGCGAATACGGGTGCCTCGATACCAAGCGTTACCGCGAGCGCCAGCATGAAGCGCGTTTCTTTCTGAAGCATCTTGGATGAATATCCCGTATCGGACGCATCAGTTAAAACGAAGCGTGTTTCAGGTGGCCGTTGGAGGCGTCGAAGTAGGTCATTTGGACGACTCCGTCCGGATCGATCTCGAGAGAGGGGTGGCCCCCGACGTCTCCTTCGGTATCGACTTCGAGGCGGGACCAGGATCCGCTCGAGTTGGAGATGTACTGAAGATTCTTGTTCAAGACGTTATAACCGGCGATATGGACCGCGCCATCGCCGTCGACTTCGATAGAAGAGGTATAACCGAACTGCATTCCCGAGAAGACGGTGATCGGGTTGGACCACGTGCCGGAGGAGTTGGTGACGTAGTTGAGGTTCGTCGCGCTCGCGTTGTAGAACACGATGTGAGCATTACCGGTGGAGTCGAGGGCGAGGCTCGGAAAGTAGCCGGTGGAATCTTCGGAATCGACTGTCACTACTGACCAGGACGAGCCGTTATACTCCGCGTACTTGAGGTCGGCGTTCGTCACGTCGAGATAGCTTATGCGCGGATGGTCGTCCGAGTCGAGCCTGAGGGTCGTGTTGTAGCCGACGTCGTTCGTCGAATCAGGGATCTCGAATGACCAACTCGCGCCGGTTTTGCTCGCGTACTTGAGGTTCCCGTTGGTTGTATCCAGATAGCTGATCCGGGGATCACCTCCGTCCGTGAGCGCGAGGGAGGTATGCTCTCCCACGTCTCCCATCGAGTCGACGGTCTCGATGACCCAGGAGCCCGTCTCGTTCGTGGCGTACTTCAGGTCTTCATTGGTGACGTCGTAGTAACTGACGTGCAGGTAGCCTCCGCCGTCGATGGCGAGGGAGGTGAAGCCGCCCACGTCCCCTGTGGAGTCAACGGCCACGGATACCCAGGAGCCGCTCGAGTCCGTGGCGTGCTTGAGGTCGCCGTTCGTGACGTCGTAATACGTGACGTGGGCGACGCCCGAGGCTGCGAAGGCGAGGGAGGAGTAGCGGCCGACGACCGCGTCGTCATCGATCACCGATATGGTGCCGGGAAAGGGGACGGGCGGATTACCGCAGGAAAAGAAGGCGAGCGCCAGCGTAGCCGTGATTACCCAGGAAGTGCTTTTCATAATGCCTCCAAGAGCCGAATGCCCGTCTTCCCGGGGCGCGGTGAGACTCGCGCGGCCGTATCCGGTCGAGGCCCGATCAACCCGAAATGAAGGCGGTTTAGTGTCAACAATAATATCGGAGGAACGTTACAAGCACAAGGCGCGACGGTCGTTCGAGCTTAGTCCATGACCGCGTACTTCAAGTCCGTGTTCGTGGCGTCGATGTAGCTGATATGCGGACGGCCGTCAGGCCCGATGGCGATTGAAGTGAACGTACCGGCGTTCGTTGCGGGCGTTCCGGGGGCATCCACGACCTGAGTCGTCCATTCACCGCTCGAATTCGTCGCGTATTTGAGATCGTTTCCGTTCTGCGAGTAGTAGCTGATATGGATGGCGCCGTCCGTCCCGATGGCGAGAGAGCCATATTGACCCGCACCGCCCGAAGAGTCGATGGTCCGGGAGACCCAGGCCCCGCTCGCGTTTGTCGCGTATTTCAAGGCGACGGCGGTTTCGTCCCAGTAACAGACGTGGGCGTAATCGTCGGCATCTATCCGCATCGACGCGAATTTCCCGAGCGCTGAACTCGCTGATTCATCGATGGCCGCGGGGGCCGACCAGGTCCCGGCGGCGTTGACGACGTACAAGAGGCGGCCCTGGTCAGATTCATCGTAGTAGGCGATGTGGGGGTGGTCGTCGGTATCGAGGGCGAGCGAAGCATATTTCCCCGTGTAGCTAGTGGTATCCGGGACCTCGACGGTCCAGTCGGTTCCGTTGAAATAAGCGTAGCGGAGGTTGCCGAAATACTCGCTGGTGATAAAGCCGTAATACGCGATCCGGGGATACCCATCCGCGTCGAGGGCGAGCGAGGCATATTCGCCGTATGGGGATTCTGGAGGAGAAGAGTTGGCGTCAGGTACTACTTCTCCGACCCAAACGCCGGTAGCATTGGTCGCGTAAACGAGCTGTCCTGATCCGGGCCGGTAATACGCCGCGTGCAGAAAGCCGCTTCCATCCATTTTAAGCGTTGAGCCGGGCTGCACGTCGCCTGGCGTAGTTTCAATATCGAAAGCGACCCATGAGCCTGGCGTATTCGTCGCGTATCGCGGGAAGTTGCTTGAGCTGTCCGTGAAGAGGATGTGGGCGTCTCCGACCGTGTCGATGTGGATCATCGTGTTTATCAACGCGGCGATTTTCCTGGCGATCGAGCGGATCGTCCTTTTCATCCGGAACCGGGAGACCAAACCGAGCCCGTGGGTTCCGGCGGCCGCGGCGCCCCTCGTCATCGCGGCCATGCTCGCGTACGGATTCATTCGAACGCGGAGCGTCGAGTATCCCGATGCTCCCGCGCTCAAGGCGGGATTCGCTCAGACACTCTTTCATCCCAAGGAATCCTGGAACTCCCATGGCGGGGATTTCGCGGCTACGATCCAGCGGCTCGGAAGCCGTTTCAAGGGCCTGGACGTCGATCTCGTCCTCTTCCCCGAACTCACCATCAATCGTCCGCTTAGCTTCGATCCTTCGTTCAGGATTGAAGGAAACGCCGCACTCCTCAATTCCGAGGCTCGGCTCGCGAGCGACCTCGGGGCGTACGTGCTCATGGGCTGCCAAGAGAAGCGGAACGAGGACGGTATAACCAAGACCTACAACAGCATGTTCATGTTTTCCCCGGACAACCGCATGACGGGGATTTACCGTAAGCGGCACCTCGTCCCGTTCGGAGAACGCAATCCTTTCAAGGCCGTCTTCCCGGGCTTATCCGATTATCTCCGCGCCACCACCGGCGCGAAAGCGCTCGACCCCGGAGGAAACCCTTCGCTTTTTTCCGTTCAGGGGAAGGGCGGGCGTACCTTGAAATTCGGGACGCTCATCTGTTTCGAGAGCGCGTCCGGAGAGCTCGCGAGGGAGTACGTCAGGGACGGCGCGGATTTCCTCGTGGTGGCGACGAACGATTTCTGGTCACTCTCGAAGATCGCCGCAATACAGCATTCATCGTTCTCCGTGATCAGGGCCGTGGAGTCGCGCGTGCCCGTCCTTAGGATCGCGAACGGCGGATTCAGCGGATACGCGGACGAACGGGGTAAATACGCGACATCCCTCGGCCTGTTCACGGAAGGCGTGATGACCGCGCGGCTCTTCCTTCCGGAGAAACGGATGACGAGCCTCTACGCGATCCTGGGCGATTGGGTCATCTTGGCGAGCGGCATAGCCTCGCTCGCGGCCTTATGCCTGGCTGCGGCGAGATTCATGCGGGAGCGGAGATCGCGCCTGTCTCCTCGCTGAGCTGATTCCGCCTCGCGGCCATCTCCATCGCGTAGGCGCGGGCCGCGACGCGCATATCGGCGGCGGAGGGATTGGCCGGAGCCAGAGCGGCGGCTTCGATGCGCTGGGCCTTCCTGATGGTGGCTTCTGGATCCCCCGGTACCGGGGAGAGGTCCACCTTGACCGATCCGCCCACCGCGTAGCCGCCTGAGGTCTTGTCGTAGACGGCGCCGCCCGAGGCCGCCGCGCCCAGGGCGGCGAGGTGGTCATTCTCGTGGGAGCGCACATGGGCGTCCACCGATGCGAGGGCGGCGGCCTGGCGTTTTTCCGCCGCGTCCGCTCCGGCGCCTTTGAGAGCGCGGGATTCCGCCACCCGGCGCGCGACCATGGATTCCACGCGCGCGCGTCTAATGGCGATGAGGAGGGCTTCTTCCCGGGAGACGGGGCCGATCATGGAGCTATGCGCCGAGCGCGGGAGCGCGGACCGGGAGCGGAGAAAACGATTGCGGTGGACGCGATCGCTTCAGCCATGCTTCAAGTATACTTGCGTTTCGCCCGTTCTTCAAACGACGGGACGGGTTTTCCGCGACTCACCGCAACCTGAAAATGTATGCCGCGCCGCTATCCGCGCTCGAATCGTCCGAGGAGGCGCTTGGTCCATTGGTAATCGTTGACTGGTTCGAATCCTCTAGGTAGACGCCGGTCGCGATCGTGTCCCCAGAGATGGCCAATGACCATCCGAAGTTATCGTTCGCGCCGTTGTTGGCGGCTTTCAGGTAGGCTCGCTGGGACCAGGAGACGCCGGACCGTCCATAGACGTAAACCGCTCCGCTTCTCGAGCTTGAGTTATCGGCTGATGCGTCTACGCCGTTCGTCACTCCGGATTGGTTCGAATCCTCCTCTATAGCGCCGACCGCGATGAAATCCCCGTCCATGGCTACCGAACCTCCGAGCCAATCCCCCGCGCCGTTGTTGGAGGCCTTTAAAAACGCCTCATGCGCCCATTCGGAAGCGGTCCGCTTGAACACGTAGACCGCGCCACTCGATCCCGAGGTGTTATCTGAAGGAGCGCCCACGCCGTTAAAGACCGCGGCATAGCTCGAAGCATCGCCTCTCGCACCGACGGCGATAGTATCTCCGCTCACCGCGACCGAGGATCCGAAAAAATCGTTCAAGCTGTTGGTCTCGGCTTTTAGGAAAGCCTCCTGAGCCCATGAGGAGCCATTCCGCTTGAACACGTATGCGGCGCCGCTCCAGGACGACGAGTTATCAGGAGAAGCGCCCGTTCCGTTCGTGATGGAGCTAAGATTCGAGGATTCATAGCGCGCGCCTACGACGATCGTATCCCCGCTTACGGAGACGTCTTCTCCGAATTTATCCCCGGCATCTGGATTAGCAGCTTTCAAATACGCTTCCTGGGCCCATTCCGTTCCGGTCCGCTTGAAGACGTAAGCCGCGCCGCTATCCTCCATCGGATCGTCAATCGATGAGTACGAGCCATTCACGGGCCCGGCCTGGTCGGAATCCTCCCCGTATGCGCCGACGACTAAGGTGTCGCCGTCGAGGGCGAGGCTGAATCCGAAGCAGTGGTTGATGCCGGGATTTGAAGGTTTCAGATACGCGTCTTGTGTCCATACACCGGAGATTCGCCTGAATATATACACGGCGCCGCTAGAGGACACGGTATCATCCTCGGAAACGCTTGGGCCGTTTGTGACTGTCGAATGCCCGGAATCCTCCATGAAGGCGCCCACGGCAATGGTGTCACCGTCGATGGCGACGGATTTTCCGAAATAGTCCTGTGCGTCCGCGTTCACCGCTTTCAAGTAGGCTTCTTGGACCCATGAAGAACCCGAGCGTCTGAATATAAATACCGCGCCGCTTCCATCTTTATTGTCATCGGTCGGAGCGCCGGATCCATTGGTGATGAATGTTTGGTCCGAGTCCTCGCGATGGTCGCCCACTACGAGGACGTCGCCGTCCACGGCGATGGACCATCCGAAATAATCCTCTATATCGTTATTGACGGCTTTTACGTAGGCTTCCTGCGCCCATACGGGAGCGACGCTCGGGGCCGGGTCGTTCGAGAAGCCGCAGGACATCAGGATGGAAGTCAGGGCCAAGACGGAATAGGAAAATTTCTTCATGATTCCTCCGCGATCGGATTTCCATGGATTCTTCGATGGGTGTTCGATCTTCTGAAGCGCAGGCTGATGAGGATTGTACCAGCCCTGAGCCCATGGCGCAACTGATACTGCGCCGAGCGGACGCGCGCATCATTCAGAAGATGGATAAAGCACGGTTCAGCCTTTGCCATATCGATGAAGACGCTCGCGCGGAAGCCCCGAAAAGACGTATACTGCCCCGGGGGATAACCCTGAGCGCCGAGGATGGCGTGACAAGAGTGATCGGGTCGAGGGTCGAGGGTCGAGGATTGAGGATGGGAAACGATAAAGTACCTCACTGGCAGCAGAAAATTCCTCAAGCCAAGATCCGCCTGCTGTACGAACAGGACGCGCGGGGCATCATCGATGAGGAAATGATCGATGAGGTAGGATGGGCGCTCTGGGAACGCTGCGACAGCATTTTGAAGGTCACGGCCGCTCATCACGGACAGGTGATCTGCCCCTGTTGCGGCGCGGATATCGAACTTCACGACCAATGGGCGGCCGATGCCATCATCGCCTGCCCCTCCTGCGATTGGCGATTGCCTTGGGCCGCGTACCATCGAAGCTACCGCGGGAAGCAGCTCTTCGGCGCGAACGCGGTGAGCATTTTTAAGGAGTACCATTCGGCGTTCGCCCTCGCGCGGAAAGTCAACGAGAAGATGCTGCTCATCGACTGGCTCATCCATTCATTCCACGCGAGCCTGCAAGGAATAGGGCGGCCGGTGGCCGCGAATCTCATCGAGGGTTCGCTCGGTGAGGTGATCCACTTCCTAGACCAGCTGACGAGCGGCGAAAAGAGCGCCTCAGGCATCGGCGATTCTTTGGGAAAATGGCGGAATACGATTTCAACGGCCGAATGGGCTCAGATATTCGTGGATAGGGAAAAGGGATCGGTGGAAGACTCTACCGATTAATGCAGAGGAGGCGAGGGTTTTCGCCTCACAAGCTCCGCGTGGATTTCCGCCGTCACGGGCACGGGGAGGGAGAGCTCTTTCCCCATTCTGAGGATGGCTCCGCCCATGATGTCGCGTTCGTCCCTTCTCGATGGATCCGCGTAGTCGCGGTGGAAGGATGTGGTGGCCGCGGGCGGGAAATCGCGGGCCTTGGCGGCGGTCCGCTCCACCGCGTCCGCGGGCAGGTTGGTTCCTTTCGCGCGCGCGATGGCTGCGATCTCTCCCATGACCGAACGAGCTTTCCCCATAATGCTTCCCGAAGCCGCCGCCTGCCCTAGGGTAGCGTCTGCTTCCGCGCACACGAGGCTGTAGGACGCGATGAAAAGGTACTTCATCCAGATTTCCGGCCAGGGATCATCCTTGAGCTCGAAGCGGATGCCAGCGGCCGTAAAGAGTTCCGCGATCCTCGCATCCACGGTAAGCCCGGGACGTTCCGGCCCGAAGATGATACGCGCCTCGCCGCCGCGTTGTTTCACTACTCCGGGTTTTTCGATCTTAGTGCCCACGTAGACGCAGGCGGGGAGGATCATGGCCCGAGGAAGGAGCCGTTTTACGCGCTCCGCGATATCCACACCGTTCAAGAGCGGCATGACCGAGGCGCCCGCGGGAAGACGGGGCGCGAGCGAGATACAGACCTCGTCTAGGTCGTAACCCTTCACGCAGAGGAGGTAGAGCTCTGAGGGCGGAAGCTCTTCTACCCTGTCCGTAGCGATCGAGGGGAAGCAGACGGAGACGCCCTCTTCCGCGTCCAGCGTTAGGCCCTTCCGCTTGATTACCGCGAGGTGCTCGCCCCGCGCGAGGAAGACTACGTTGAGGCCCGGCAGGCGCGGCATGGCCAAAGACAGTTTTCCTCCGAAGTAGCCGCCAACGCCTCCCACGCCGATCACGGATATGGTCATGATATGCTCCTTGATATCGAATCAAGTATCAAAAAGTCGGAAACGCTATCCCCTTCTATGTATGCATATCTAAAGCCAGACTTACGATTTGCATGGAAGTACCGTGTGTTCATGGAGTTTGAGACTGACATTATTTCGAAACCATGTTGACCAACTTGGTCAAGTACGATATCTTTACAATATGAAAACCTTCCCGGTGGCTGAAGCGAAAACCCATCTCTCCTCGATCTTGAAGGAAGTGGAAGAAGGGGAGGAAATCGCCATATCCTACGGGAAGAAGAAAGAGATCGTCGCCGTTTTGATACCGTATGAAGCGTACAAGAAAGAGAAAAAGAGGAAACTCGGCGTCCTGAAGGGGAAGATGGAGGCGATCTTCGCGGATGACTTCTCTCTGAGCGACGAAGAACTCCTCCGCTCATGAAATACTTAGTGGATACCCATGTCCTCATCTGGGCCTTCTCCAACCCCGATCTCCTTCCCCGGCGATACAAAGACATCCTCCTAGAAGAAGATAATGCCATTTTCTACAGCCAGTTCAGCCTCTGGGAAATATCCCTGAAGTACTCACTCGGGAAGCTCGCTTTGAAAGGGATGACTCCGGAACGATTCTACCTCGAGCTCGAATCGAGTTTTATCCGGTGCCACCCTACGAGCAACGAAGAGCTCGTGGCTTTCCACAAGCTTCCCCGGGAACACAAGGACCCCTTCGACCGATTCCTGATCTGGCAATGCATCGTGAACGGCTACACCTTCCTATCCGTGGACGCTGAAGCGAAGCGCTACGCGAAATACGGATTGAAATTCGAACCAGCGTAGCTGGCTGTTTCGATCATTCCTTGTACGCGATGAAGAACAGCCTCCTGAACGGAAAGAGCACCTTCCCGTCCGCGCATGAGGGGTACGCGCGCGCGATGGCCTCCGCGTACGCGGCTACGAAGTCCTCGCGCTCCGCTTCCGATTCCAGCGCCGCCAAGCAGGGGCGGAGAGCGGTGGCGCGGAGCATGTCAGCGATTGCGCGGTGAGAATCCATCACGTGAACGTAGGACGTCTCCCAAGCCTCGTAGCCGATGGCGCCCAGCTTCATGAAGAGGTCGTAGTAGAAACCCGCGTCGTGGAAGGTGAAGGGGTCCGGTAGAGCAGAGAGGCGCGCGCTCCAGCGTTTGTCCCGCGCCGCCTCTGCGATGGCCGGGCTCGCGGGCATGAGGTCGAAGCGGGGGATGTGCGTAGCAAGCGCCCCGCCGGGCGTCAGGCAGGCGAACCAGCGCGCAAAGAGTGTTTCATGGTCCTCTATCCATTGGATGGTCCCGCTCGAGGAGACGACGTCATACGTTCCATCCGGTTCGTAGGAAGCGGCATCCGCGAGGATCCAGCGCATCTCCGGATGCGCCTTTCGCGCGGTCTCGATCATGGCGGGGGAGCTGTCCAGCCCCGTGATCTCCGCCTTAGGCCAGCGCCGCGCTAAGGGCTCCACGCTGTTCCCCGGCCCACAGCCTAAGTCCATAACGCGAGACGGAGCTTCCACGCGAATCCGCGCTGCAAGGTCCCTCCCCGCGAAGGCGCGCTCCTCGCTGAAGCGCATATAGCGCTCCGGGCTCCAGTCAGTGTTCGGGCGAGTGGAACTCTGCTCTTTAGTCATGACGCATCCTTTCCCCTCTAAAGAGGGTAATCCGGAACCGGGACCGACATAAGATTTTTTCTTACAGAGCCTGAGGCACCAGGATGGGGGATCCAAGGGGGAAGGGTTTGGCCCTTCCCCCTTGGGGCCTCTTAGTACTTCGTGTCCGCGTAGTCCACCCAGCCGCCCGCTTTCACGAGCTCGAGGTCGAAGGGGTCCACGGCCAGGGCGACCTTCATGCTCTCCGCGCCCGCTTTGAAGACCATGGAGAGGGCGCTTACGTCCACGCTCACCTCGGTGTCCTTGCCTGAGAACTTCTTGAAGATCTCGTCGATGGTTTCCTTGGGCAGGGCCACGGCCATGAGGCCGGAGTTGAACATGTTCTGTCTGAAGATGCGCGCGAAGCCTTCGGCCACCACGAGGTTGATGCCGTTCATCTCCAGGGCCCAGGGCGCGTGCTCGCGGCTGGAGCCGCAGCCGAAGTTGGCCCGCGTGACGATGGCCGCTTTGCCTGAGATGTCCTTCTTGGGATCGAAGCTACCGAGCTTCAGGTCCTCGAGGCAGTAGGGCTTGAGGGCGGGCTTGGTCGCCTCGGTCAAATACTTGGCCGGGATGATTTCGTCCGTGTTGATGTCGGAGCGGTCCAGGAAGAGGACCCTGCCTGAAAAGTTTTTCATGCCGTTCTCCTTTATCCCTTGTAGAGGGGCGACTGGGCGATGACGCCTGCCACGGCGCTGGCCGCGGCGCTGGCGGGGCTCATGAGGTGGACGGTGCCGCCCTTCCCCATGCGTCCAAAGAAGTTGCGGTTGGTGGTGGAGGCGCAAACCTCCCCCTCAGCCAGCACGCCGTTCGACATCCCGAGGCATGCCCCGCAGGTGGGGTTGGTGACGCAGAAGCCTGCGTCCATGAAGGCCTGGATGATCCCCTCTTTGAGGGCGGCGTCGAAGATGGCGGGGGTGGCGGGCGCGAGGACGGCGCGTACCTTGTCGGAGACCTTCTTCCCCTTGATGACCTTCACCGCTTCGCGGAGGTCCTCGATGCGCCCATTGGTGCAGGAGCCGATGTAGACCTGGTCCAGGCGCGTGCCCGCCATCTCGCGGATACTCTTCACGTGGTCGGGCTTGTACTCGTAGGTGCACTGGGGCTCGAGGGAGGAGAGGTCGTATTCCAGGACCTTCTCGTACGCGGCGTCGGGGTCGCTCGTCCACTTCTTGTAGTCCGCGAGGGCCGCTTCCTTGGTGGGGAAGTCTCCCTTGATGAAGGGCCAGAGGTAGTCCACGGTGACTGAGTCCGGGGCGCAGACGCCTGAGGTGCCGCCCGCCTCTATGGCCATGTTGCAGAGGGTCATGCGGCTCTCCATGCTCATGGCTTCTACCACGGGACCGGAGAACTCCATGACCATGTCGGTGGCGCCGTTCACGGAGATTTGCTTGATCACGAAGAGGATCACGTCCTTGGCGTAGACGCCTTCTTTCAGTTTTCCCTTGAGGACGAACTTGATGGTCTTGGGTTTCTTGAAGGCGCAGACGCCCTTCAGGATCCCCACTTCCAGGTCCGTGGTCCCCACGCCCGCGGCGAAGGCCCCGAAGGCCCCGTGGGTGCAGGTGTGGCTGTCTCCCATGATGACGGTGAAGCCCGGGCGCACGAAGCCCTTCTCCGGGAAGAGGGCGTGGCAGACGCCGTTGTGGCCGATGTCGAAGAAGTCCTTGATGCCCTGCCTGCGAGCCCAGGCGCGCATGACCTTGCCCTGCTCCGCGGTCTTGGAGTCCTTGGCGGGGGTCACGTGGTCTATCACGGCCTTGATCTTGGACGGATCGAAGACCCGGTCTTTGTTCCGTTCCATCAGGTCCGCGATGGCGATGGGCGTGGTGATCTCGTGGCAGAAGACGCGGTCCAGCTTCAAGACGTAGGTCCCATTGAAGGGCTCGTCCACCAAGTGCGCGTCGAAAATCTTCTCCGCTATGGTTTTTCCCATGCGTTCCTCCTCTGTGTTCCAGCGAGCGCCGCCTCTCGGGCAGTGGCCGGCATCTTACCTGAAAAACCCTGCGGGGATGAACCCACGGGGCGGGGGAAGGGCCGGGAATGCTGGGTTTCCTGGCCCACGGGCTTAATATAGGGTGTAGAGGCTTAAATTTCAATACAGGAGGGGGAGGAGATTACACGGATTACACGGATTAAGAGGATTGGGAAGGAAGA
>CAZIEI010000082.1:0-14647 GCA_964538705.1 uncultured Spirochaetales bacterium
CGTCTGGGCATCCACGTCGGAGACGACCCGAGTGGATTCGCGCCGACGCTGCGGGCGGTGGCCGGTCAGGTCGACCCGGACCTGATCGTATCGGTGATCGGTCCCCTGGACCGGGTGTACGAGGGCGACTGGTACATGCCCGATCCCGTTAAGGAAGCCGAGGACGAGTCCGCTCAGGAAAAATAAGCGATGCGGTAGGGACTTGAGTCCACGAACCCCGCCTTCTCGTAGGCCCTCGCGGCCGCCGGATTGGTATTCCGTACGAAGAGGCAGGACGAGCGCCCCTCGGCTTCGATCGCGCGGCGGAGCGCGGCGGTGACCGCGGTTCCGATGCCCCTTCCCCGCCATTCAGGCCTCACGAAGATCCCTCCGAGCTGGTCCCACGCGAATCCCCGCGCGTTCGTCTGCGCCTTCGCGACGATCCCTACGTTCGATTCCGCCACCATCACCGATTGCCGCGCGAGCGAATCCCTGAGCCCAGCAGCCACGGCCCTCGCATCGAACGCGTGCCCGGGCACGAGGACCTCCTCGCGCTCGTAGGCCTCCTGCAAAGGGAGGAGCTCCTCGAAGTCGCTCGCGCCCGCGAGCCTGAGGAGCAGTCCCTCGGGCGCGAGCGCGGATTCTGCGACGCCGATCCCCCTCATGAGCCGATAGTCGATGACCTCGTCAGGATCTCCGAAAAGACTCGCTACGGCCTCGACGTCTCCCGTCATCCCGACGACGCGCCCCGGCGAGAAACCGACTTCCTCCATGAGGACGGCAAGAGCGCGGAGCGATTCGTCGCCTAAGCCGTCGGAGACGGGAAGCACCGTGCCCTCCCCGCCCAAGAGCGCAGCGGCGCTCACCCTTCCCCTATCCCTGAGGACGGCATGCCCGTCGCCCTTCCGCGGACCCGCGCCGCGCGAAGCTGGGAGGCGCGCTCCGTAGAAACAGCAGCGCCATTCGCGTTCGCGGATGAAGGGCTCGAGGTCCGCGGGACCGACCGAGGGGTGGTATTCCCACGCGCTCATCAGGGCATCCCGATGGGGAGCCTTCCCCTCACCGGAATGTCCCCCCGGAGCGCGGAGAACGCCGCCGTGAAGGCCTCCTTGGAAACCGAGTAGCAGGCGAGGACGGTGTCCGCCGGCGAATAGTCGCCGAGGGCCGCAGGAGTGGACACGGCCACCACTGCGATTTTCGCTCCGCTCCCGCGAAGGGCCGCGATGAACGAGGCGCTCCCGTCGTTCGACACCGTGAGGAAGACCCATTCCTTGCCCTTGGCCCGCCTCGCGAGCTCCTTGGCCTCGGCCGCCCGCGCGTCCTTGTTCCCACCGAATCGGTATGAGGATGCCCCCGGGTAGGCCCGCTCCCCCTCCGCGATGAAGGCGTCGTATTGGCTCGCGACGAGGCAGGAGCCCCCCTTCGCCCGGATTGGCAGGACTGCCGCCTTGATCGCCGTAATCGCCCGCGCCGACACGGCAAGCGCGTGGGCGCTCGCGCGCGGATCCGGAAGCCTGCCCGAGAGGGAATCGTAGTCGGGAATGAGCGTCGGTGCCTTATCTCCCCTGAGGCGTGAGAGCTTGAGCGTGAGGACGCGCCGTGCGGATTCGACGCAACGCGCGCGGAAGGCGGGATCGCTCCTCATCGCGGCGAGGGCCGTCCTCCAGCATTCCTCGGTAGGAAGGGCGGACATGAGGACTAAGTCGTTGCCCGCCGATATCGTCTTCACCACCGCCTGGGAGAGGGACCCGGCGGCGGCGATGGCGCCCTCCATCCTGAGGTCGTCCGTGACGATAACGCCCTTGAACCCGATCCTGTCTCTGAGCGCGTCCTTGAGGAATTTTCGGGACATGGAAGCGGGCTCGTTCCCCCATCCGAGGGCTGGGAAGGAGAGGTGCCCGGACATTATGGCGGGAACGCCGTCCTTCGCGAGCACGCGGTATGGGAGGAGTTCCCGCGACCAGAGGGTCTTCCAATCGATGTCGATCGAGGGAAGCGACACGTGCGAGTCGAGTGACGTTCCCCCGTGCCCGGGGAAATGCTTGGCGGTCGCGATAACCCCCGAATCAGCGAGGCCCCTCGCGTAGGCCGCGGCGAGAACTGCGACCTCCATGGGGTCGGAGGAGAAGGATCGCGGACCGATGATCCAGGAATCCGTGTTCGTGGCCACGTCCACTACAGGCGCGAAGTTCATGTTGATGCCGAGTGAGGCGAGCTCCGCTCCGATGATGAGCCCCGAATCGTAGGCGTCCTGGGGGAAGCCCGAGGCGCCCAGGGCCATGTTGCCGGGCGTCCTCGAGGTCCTCCCGCCCACGTGCCTGATCCAGCCGCCCTCCTGGTCGGTCGCGACGAGGAGGGGAACGCCGAACCGCGTCCCCAGGCTCGCGCGCTGAAGTACTGCGATGGATTCCACGAGGGCCCGCTCGTCCTGCGCGTTCCATCCGAATATCTTTACCCCGCCCGCTCCGCGCTCCCGCACCCATCTCAGCGCGGCCTCGTCCGGCCGGACGCCCGGATAGGAGATCATGAAGAGTTGGCCGAGGATCTCCTCGTCCCGCATCCTCCCTGCGATCGCTTCCGCGACCTCGGAGGGCTCGCCCTCGCTCGAGAAGGACGGAGAGCCCGTCTCGGCGGCGCCGAGGGCCCCGTTCGCGGCGAGGCAGGCCGCGATGAGCGCGATGCCCGTCCGGATCCCCGCCGTGCGCTTCGCGGGCCTCACTCAGGTACCGTGTCGCGAGGATTCGATGTACCGAGCCGCGCAGTGCGCGGCGACGGCGCCCTCGCCCGCCGCGACCACGACCTGCCTGAAGGGCGACGCGCGCACGTCGCCGACGGCGAAGAGCCCCGGCAGGGAACTCTGCATGCACTGGTCCGTCACCACGTAGCCCTCCGCGTCCTTCTCCACGCCCTCGACGAGGGCCGTCCTCGGATCCGATCCGATGAACACGAAGACCGCTTCGGTCTCGAGGACGGATTCCGCCCCCGTGCGCGTGTCCTCGAGGAGGACGGAGCGCACCTTCGCGTCCCCGCGGATCTCCTTGACCACGGAGTTCCATCTCACCGTAATGGCGGGGTTCTTGAGCGTCCGCTCGGCGATCGCCGGCTGGGCGCGGAAGGCGTCGCGGCGGTGGACCATGGTGATCCGGTCGCTGAGCTTGGCGAGGAACCCCGCTTCGTCGCAGGCCGCATCCCCTCCCCCCACGACGACCATGGGCTTCCCCTTGAAGAAGGGACCGTCGCAGGTGGCGCAATAGGAAACGCCGCGGCCGGCGAATTCCTCCTCGCCCTTGACGCCGAGGTGGCGGTGGCTCGCGCCCGTGGCGAGGATGACGGCGCCCGCGCCGATCTCGCCGGAATCGGTCCCGATCACGAATGCCCCGTCGCGCTTCACGATGGAGGATGCCCTCCTCGGCTCGATGACGGCCCCGAACTTCTCGGCCTGCGTCTTCATGGCCTCCCCGTACTCGAAACCAGAAACGGGTTCTACCATGCCGGGATAATTCTCGAGCCTGTCGATGAGGAGGCTTTGCCCTCCGCAGGCGAGCTCCTCGAGTACGAGAATGCGCATGTTCGCGCGGGCGCCGTACTGCGCGGCCGCGAGCCCGGCGGGCCCTCCCCCCACGATGACGATGTCCCAGGATTCCATTTTGCCCCCAGTTCCCGGCGAGTGTATACTGCATAGTATGAAACGATCGGGCCTCTCGTCAATCTTCGCCGCTCTCATCGCCTTAGCCTCGGCCGTCGGCTCCGCCGCGTCCGCCGAGGGCGGGGGCGCTTACCTTCCCCCGCCCCTCGCTCTCCCCCGGCTCCTCCCCTCGGCCGCATCCCAGGACGCTGGACGCGCCCAGGAGCCGCTTGACCCCCTCGACATGATCGATCTCTCCGTCCACCTCTCCACGGTCGGCCCCGACGGCCCGTCCCCCGCGGCCTTAAGCGCATCGGAGACGCTCCGCGCCTTCATCGAGCGCGAGGCCCCGCGGCTCAGGGGGATCCAGGACGAGTACGAGCGCGGCGACGCCGCCCTTCGATTACTTCACGAGTCGCTCCTCGCGCGCTACTCCTTCGACGCGACGGGTACGGACGGCATCGCGGAGAAGGGCGACTTCAACTGCGTATCGAGCGCCGTCGTCTACGCCGCCCTCGCCAAAGCCGCGGGTCTCCGCGTGATCGGCGTCGAGGCCGTGGACCACGCTTTCTGCTCGGTCTGGGCCGGAGAGAGGCGGATCGACGTTGAAACCACGAACGTCTACGGCTTCGATCCCGGCAAGAAGCGTGAGATCTTTTCGGACTCCTTCGGCCGGACGACGGGCTTCGCGTACGTCCCCCAAGAGAACTACCGCTTGCGTTCGGACATCGGAGAAAAAGAGCTCGTCTCGCTCATCCTGCGGAACAGGATCGCCGACCTCGAGATGAAAGGGCGCTATTTCGACGCCTTCGTCCTCGCCGGGGAGCTCTACGCCTTCCTCCCGACGGAGAAGAGCCGCACCATCCTCGGAGAACGCGTTTCGAATTCCGCCTCCTCCCTCATGCGGAGCGGCAAGCACGAGGAGGCGCTCGTTTTCCTTGAGGCGGTCGCCGCCTTCTACGGGGCCCCGCCAAGGACCGTCGCGGCGCTTCCCAAGGCCGACGAGGCCTTCGAGGCCGCTCTCCGTAACGCCCTTTCCGTCTACGGCTCCGCCGGCCGGTACGAAGAGGGAATCTCGTTCATCTCGTACGCGCGCGGGAAATGGGGGGACGATCCCGCCTTCGCCGAATTCGAGCGTGTGCGCGCAAATAACGTGTCGCTCGCGCTCGTGAAGTCGGGCGAGTACGGCAAGGCCGTTGACTTCATCGAAGCCGAGAGCGCGGCCGGGCGCATCCCGACCGACGATGCGGGCAAGATCAAGGAGAACGCTTCGATCGCATGGATCCTTTCCTTGCGCGGGGAGGGATCGTTCACGAAGCGATTGAGCCTCGCAGCCTCCCTTTCGGGACGCGGCGCCCTCGGGCAGAAGGCCTACGCGGGGCTCCTCAAAAGCGTGTGCGGGCAGGAGGCCAACGCCCGCGCGGCCGCCGACCCGGAGCTCGGCTGGCTCGCGGCCGCCGCGGCTTTTGAAAAGGGTCTCGAGCTCCTCCCCGGGGATCCGGGACTCGCCTCGGGCCGATCGACGAGCCTCGCGAATTACGAGGCCACGGTCCTCAACCGCTCGTCGGCGCTCCTCAACGCCCGCAAGGCCGACGAGGCGGTGGCCGTCCTCGAGGAGGGCCTCCGCCGCGTTCCCGATTCCGCCCGCCTCAAGGAGCGCCTCGCCGCGGCGCGGAAGCTCAGTAAGCCCTGAGGCCCCTCACCTCCCGATGGACGAGGGCGGCCAGAAGGTGAAGAGCACCTTGCCGAGGATGCGCTCCCGGTCGAGCGAGACAGGATCGAGGGCCGAGACCCACTGGACAGATTCGGGATCGCGGGCGTCTAGCTTCAGGAAGGCCGCAGAATCGTCGTGCACGTACCTGAAGTCGAGCGAGTTGAAGCGGTTGTCCCCCATGAGGAAGTACTTCCCCTCGCCCAAGTATTCGTCGCCCCCCGGGAATTCGGGGAAGTTCCGGTAATCGTAGTAGATGAAGTAGCGGACGAGGCGGATCCAATCCTTGTAGGCCTCTCCCCTCGCCATGACGTCCAGGATCTTCTGCGAGGCCTGGGCGATGTCGGAGTATTCGACTTCCTCCGCGACTGACAGCCGCGAGAGCTCCTGGGCGTTCCCCTCTTTGAGGAGGGAGAGGTAGTCGAGCCATCGCTCGGCCATCGTCGCCTTGAGCGCGAGGTTGAGCTTGGCCGTGGATTCCTCGTAGGGATTCATGCCGGCGGGGTACTCGGCGGGCCGGAGGAATTCGACGAAGCGTGCGAGCCGCTCACGGCTCGATACGGCGTAGAGGCAGACCTGTACGTCGCTCCTGACCGCAAGGGCCCGTTGAGCGTAGAAAGCCGATTGCGCGGCGTCCTCGCGCGCGGCTATGGTCCCGAAGGCGGCGCGCTCCGTGGCCTCATAGTACGAGGCCGAGACGGTCGGAAGGCCAGCCCTCAACCCCGCGGGATCGATCCGCGCGAAGCGATCCGCAAGGCCAGAGAGTTTCCGCGTGAGGTCGGGAACGGACAGGGCATTCTTCCACTCGCCAGTAGCGTCGATCTCGCTCCGGGCGTTTTCCGAGATCCGGAAGTCCTTGATCCTCGACTTGACCGAGGGGCTCTCCTTCCAAAGGTTTGTCCTCGCCCAGGATGCGTCCTCTTCCATCTTCGACCATCCCGCATCGCCCGGTCTCTTCGCGTAGAGAACGTCGTCGACCATGAGCAGCTTCTCTCCGGGCATGCCCACGAGGCGCTTCACCACCGTTCCGACCCTGTCCTGCCCGTCCTCCTCCTTGTCGAGGTTCACGAAGGAGAGCGTGAGGTAGAATACGAGGGTGTTGGCCATGCGCCTCAGAACGGGCGGCTTCTCGACGAAGGGATTGTCGTAGACGATGATGTCGCCGCGCTTGGGCTCGTACAGCGAGGGCGTCTTGAGCGGGGAGAGCGGCACGCGCGGACCGGACTGGATCTTGGTCACGATGACGCGGTCGCCCACCAGGAATTTGGGGACCATCGACTCGGTGGGGATCACGTAGAGCTGGAAGAGGGTCGAATGGATGACGGCGACGAGGATGACCGCCTGGATCACGGCGTCGGCGTTGTCGAGGACCTTTCCGCCAAAAGTCTTGGCCTTAGGCGGCTTCCATCCGCCCTTCTCCTTGGCTTCCTTAGGCGTCACGACCCCGAGGGCGACCCGCGCGGCGGAGGTCCGGACGAGGAAATAGAGCGCGAGCCCGGGAGCGGTCTCCACGAGCGACGCCGCCCACCCCGCCCATGCGGCGCCAGTCCCGACCTTGCCATCCTCGAACCGCGCGTAGGCGTAGATCGCGGATCCGACGTAGGAAAGGAAGGCCGCGTAGCCCGCGAAGGCCTTGTAGCCGCGATAGCCCTCCGGCTTGAGATCGGCGAGGTAGAGCGCATGCGAAACCGCGAGCCCCGAGATCACCGCAAGCCTCACGACGAGGGCGAAGGCCCAGGTCGCGTCCGGCCTGCCTAAGTCGGTCACGAAGAAACCGGCGATGAGGAGGACGGCCCACGCCGCCTCGAGGAGGACGATGGCCTTGTAGAGCGGATTCTTCCCGCAGCGCTCGATCGTGGCGTCCCATATCCGTTTAATCATTGTTCCCCCGTCGAGATCCGCCGCCGGGTCGTTCCGCCCCGCGGCGCTCAGAGATCATATCGCTTGAGGCCGGACCGCGGAAAGCCCGCGGACACGGCCTCCGCGAGCCACTCGTCCTTGGTGAAGAAAACGATCTTCCACCCGGAACGTTTCCGGAAATCCTCTATCATGGAGAGCGCCCGCGAGGTCCGTTCCCGGTCGAGGTTCTTGAAGGCCTCGTCGAAAACGAGGACGGCCTCCTCCCTCCCTATCGAGCGCGCGAGGGCGAGCCGGCAGGCGAGGTAGAAGAGGTCCCTGGTGCCCTGCGAGAGCCGCGAGGGCGGGCGTTCCGTCCCTCCCCCGTCCCGGACGAGGGCGTCCGCCTCGTCGAGGGATCCGAGCCTGCAGCCGCCCTCGCCTCCGGCCACGGGCGCGTAGAACGAGGCCACGGCCTCGGAGAGGCCCGAGAACGCCGCGTCGGAGGAGCGCGCCATGCCCCTGAAGACGTCACGGGCTATGGACTCGCCCGAGCGCCTGAGGGCGTCGGCCCCGACCGCCTCCTTGTCTCCGGCCACGGCCTCTTCCGCGCGCGCGAGCTCGAGGAGGATGCCGCGCATGTCCTTCTCCGCGAGGGCCGTCTCCCGCTCCCAGCGCGCGGCGAGGGTCCGCTCCTCCTCGCGCGCGGCCTCGAGGGCCGCCTCGGCTTCCCTGAGCCGCTGGACCTCCGCCATCCCGCTCGAGCCGCGGCGCGCCGCGTCCTCCGGCCAGGCCTTCTCGATCGCCTCGGCCTCCTGCCTGAGACGCGCCTGGAGCTCGTCGAGCCCATCCGCTCCGGCCTTTTCCGCCTCGGCGCGCAGCTCGGCGCCGAGCGTGTCGCGCTCGGCCTCGAGCGCCTTCGCGTTCGCGAGCCGCGCGAGGTAGTCCTCGTATCCGGACGCGCCCCGCGCCCTCAGCCACGACGCAGTTTCCGATTCCGCGCGCGCCGCTCCCGATCGTGCCGCTTCCGCCTCCGACCGCGACCGCGCGCCCTCCTCCTCGGCGCGGCGCTCCGCCGACCGCGCCTCGGCGAGGAGCGCTTGGCGCTTCTCGGCCTCGGCCTCGACGGCCCTGAGCCGCGAGAGGAATTCCCGCGGACCCGTGGCATGGGGCGGCTCGACGCCGTGCACCCGCCTCGCCCACTCGGCGCGGGCCTCCTCCCAGGCGGACTTCGCGTCCGAGTCGTCCATGCGGGAGACCGTCTTCCTGAGCGCGAGGAAAAGGACCGCTCCCGCCGCCGCGCCCGAGGCGAGCGCGGCCGCCGAGAGGGCGATCCCCGATCCGCTCGCCCAAAGGGCGAGTGCCGCTACGAGGCCCGCCGCCAGAGAAGCGATGAGGCCGATGACGGAGGCGCTTCCGGCCTTCCGCTCCCGCACCTCGCGCGGCGAGGCGCGCCCCTCGAGCCGGTCGGCGATCTCGCGCGCCGCCCGCGCCGGACGCTCCGCGGCCGCGCAGGCCTCTTCCTCCGCGGCCCTCCTCGCGCGCGCGTCCTCGGCTCCGGCTGCCGAGAGGCGCTCCGCGGCCTCAGCGGCCGATGCCTTCCTCCTCGCCTCCTCGAAGGCGGCCTTGAGGGCCCGCGCCGCCTCCGACTCGTCCCGCATCGGGGCGGCCGACGAGAGCGACCTGAGTCGTTCGAGCCGCGCGAGTCCGCGCCGCGCCTCGTTGAGCCGCGTCCGCGCCGCCATGGCCTCGGTCGTGCGCGCGAGGGCGTCGCGCTTCTCGGCGAGAGCGGCGGTCCTCGCCCGCGCCGCGTCGAGCGCCGTTCCCGCGCCCTTCGCTCGCTCGCGGGCGGCCTTGACTCCTTCAAGGTCGGCCATCGCGCGCGCGAGCCGCTCCTCGCCCCTCGAGAGCTCGTCCTTGCGCGCGGACTCCTCGGCCTTCCGCCTAGTCGCGTTGAGCGCCTTGTCGAGGTCGCGCGCCATGATTTCGGGGTCGATCCCGCCCGAGAAGAAACCATTCTTGATCCGGTCGAGCCACTTCCCGTCGCCCTTGGGCATGCTCATGGCGTCGGAGCGAACGGCGTACATGCTGAAGAACTCGGTGTGCGGGAAGAAATCCGGCGCGCCCGAGTCCATCTCCGCCCTGGCCGAGCAGTCCTCGCCGTAGCGGTCGATCCCGGGGAGGTTCTTCTTGGAACCGCAGAGGACGAAAGCGAGGGCGTCGAAGACCGTCGTCTTCCCGGCCTCGTTGGGGCCATGGAAGAGGGTGACGTCCCCGAATTCGAATTCCTTTCCCTTGAATTTTCCGAACCTGTCGAGGTGGAGTTTCCTGATCATGGCCTGCCCCCCCGCGACTTCGCGATGCGGGAGAGACCTATCTCGAGGGCCTTGAGCGTCGCCGTTTCGCCGTAGAGCCCCTCGAGCCGTGTTCGATCGGCCTCCCAGGCCCGGTAGAAATCCCTCGCGGCTGCCGCGTCCTCCGCCCGCTCGAGGATGACGAGATCTTCGCGCCTCACCGTGATCTTTCTCGCCTTCCCCGCGTAGGCGCGCTCGAGCTCCTCCTGGGCACGGACCGCGTCGGTCTCCGTCCTCACAATGCCCGATAGTTCCACATCCGCCCAGTCGTTCTCGGACAACTTCCCGAACGCGTCGGCCGCTTCCTTTCCGGGGAAGCCCTCCGCGTCGAGGGGCACGCTGAGCGAAAGGGGCACGTAGCGGCCCGCGGACTTGAGTTCGACCGGGCGGGCGGCGGCCTTCCCGTCAGGCGATATTTCCACCCTGATCGCGCGCCGCGGCCCCGTCTCTCCCTTCCTCCAGGGGGAGGCCGAGCCGGGATAGGCGGCGATGGCCGATCCCAGGGGCGCCGAGCGGCCCTCGTGTATGTGCCCGAGGGCCGCGTAGGAGGGAGAGAGCGCCATGATCCGCGAGCCGTCGAGGACGGACTCGTCGACCTCGCCCTCCTCGCCGATCCCGATCCAGTTGAGCTCGGGGAGCGAACCGTGGGCGACGACGATTCGTGGGACCGAGGGGGACGGCAAGCTCTCGGGCAAAGCGCATCCGTAGGGCACGAGGACGAATTCCGCCTCGCCCCCGTCCGCGCCTATCCTCACAGTCTCCGTCCCGCCCCAGGCGAGGCGGACCTTTCCGCCCGAGTCGAAGGAGGAGGGCCCGCGGTCGCCACGGAGCCTGTCGTGATTGCCGGCGATCATGAGGAGCGATGACAGCCCGCGTTCCTTTTCCGCCATCGACTTGAGCTCGGGGTAGAGGGCCATGAAGTCCGCATTGGAGTCGAAGGCGTCGCCCGCGATGATAAGGACGCCGCCTGAATAGGCGGCGGCGATCCTCATGAGTTCGGCGAGGACGGAGAGGCCGTGCTCCGCCTCTCCGTCCTTGGCGCGGAGGTGGAGGTCGGCGGCGTGCAGGAAAAGCATGGATCCCCGTCCCTTCGGGCTCATTGGCCCGGCCTGAGCGCCCAAATGATGCCGATGACGACGGCGGCGGCCGCCGCTATCGCGAGGCAGAGCGCCCAAAGGGGGAGCGGTCCCGGCGCGGGCCGTTCCGGTTTCGTCGCGGGCGCGCTCTCGGGCGGCTTGGAGTACCCGCAGACGGGGCAACCCCATTTGAACGCGTTCGATGAACCGGTCTTCCCGCACCTCGGGCAACGCACGGAGGTGAAGAGCCGATCGCAGTTCGGGCAGGTCTTGGCGTCGCGTTGGACCTCCGTCCCGCACGAATCGCAGAAGAACTTGGCTTCCTTCATGCCCCTCCCCGTCCGGCCGCCTCCGCGGCCTCCCTCGTCCGATCGTCGAGGATGCGGCTCGGCCTCCCCTCTCGCCCGCATTCGAGGGCGTCGAGCTCGGCGTAGCGTATTCCATCCCCCTCGGGGAGGAAGCGCCGCTCCCAGTTTTTCCCATCAGAGGATAGCACGAAAAGTCGATCGGTATCACCGACCTCCACGCGAAGCGCGGTCAGGCCGTTCCCGATCTCTCCGCCTCCCGTCCACGCGGCCTCGCCGCTGGGGGAAGGCATGCAGGAAACGAGGACGCCGCCCGATCGCAAGACGAAGCTCCGTCCCGAGGCCTCGACCGTAGGCGGCTCGTCGGCGCCCGAGAGCTTCACCGCGAGCGCCGCGGCGGAGACGAGGGCATCGGGCGAATTCGTGGAGAAGGAGAATGAGCCTTCAACGGGAGCGGCCCCTTCAGCGAAGGCATCGGCGGAGGCGTCGCCCTCGCCCTTTAGGAGGATGTCGAGTGCCTGGAGGAAGGCTGGCCGGTAGAGGAGCTCTACCACGGAGGCGCTAGGACGAGGCGGCCTGGCAGGAGGATTCGGCCTTGCAGGAGGAGCAGGGCGAAGCGTCCGATTTCTTTTCCGCCGAGGATCCGGAGGATGAAGAGCGGGAGTCGTTCTTATAAAAGCCCGAACCCTTGAAGATCACCCCCATTCCGCCGCCGATGACGCGGCGGACCGTCTTGCCGCAGGCAGGGCATACCTTGATGGGCTCATCCGACATGCTCTGGAACGCCTCGAAGACGTGTTCGCAGCTCGTGCATTCATATTCATAGGTGGGCATAAAGGCAACCCCTGGCGTATTAGAATCGAAGGCGGTCAAGCGCCCGCCCGAGGAAAAGATAGCAAACCCTGAGGATGCGCGGCAAGGCTTCCAGTACGCGTCGCTTGCTAAGGGGCCGCGAAACCTGTTAGGCTTCCGCATGGAAACACTCGCCGCCTCGCCCTCAGCCCCCCGCGCCCTCTTCTTCGACCTCGACGGAACACTCCTCACCTCGCGGAAAGAAGTCTCTCCCCGCACCCTGTCCGCCCTCAAGCGCCTCAAGGCCGGTGGCGTGGAGTCCTATATCGCGACGGCGCGCCCTCCCCACGTCGAGCGCCAGCTCCCCCTCGAGGCGATGGGCGCCCTCTTCCTCGCCCAGGGCGTTTTCATGAACGGCGCCGTGACCCGGCTCGGCGGACAATGCTATTACGAACAGATCGATCCGGGCGCCGTCCAGGAAGCGATCGACCTCGCGCGGCGCGTGGCCGGCCTCAACATCGCCCTCCAGATGCCCAAGAACGCCCATGCCTTCCTTCATCCTCTCCCCGTCGAGGAATACCGTCTCTGGGGCCTCCGCGGCATCAAATCCGAGGAGGTCGTCCCCTTCCCCGCGCCCTCCGACCCCCTTCCGTACGCGGTCGCTAAAATCGTGTTCTTCTCCGTCGGGAACTGGCTCGTGGACGGAAAGGACCTCACGGCCTTCCATGCGGAACTCTCGCGCGGGATCGGGGATCGGAGCACCATCTACCTCTCCGACCGTAACACCGTAGTTCAGGCTGTTGGCAAGGGCGTGAGCAAGAGGACTGGGATCGAATCCGCGATCCGCCGCCTTTCCCTGGACAGGGAGGAGATCGCCGTCTTCGGAGACGACGTCAACGACATCGAGATGCTCTCCTCGTTCCCACGCTCCTTCGCCATGGGCAACGCACCCGAAGGCGTGAAGTCCGTCGCCCGGAACGTCATCGGCGGCAACGACGAGGACGGGATCGCGGGGGCGCTCGAGGAGATGTATCCCGATATCCTCTGTTGAAACGCCTCGCGCCCCGGCGAACGACGCGAAGACGCCGACTCGGCCCCGCCGGGCTTCTCCTCCCTTTAGAACGCCCTGAACACGAGCATGGGTATGCCGAGCCCCACAGCCGCGCCAAAGATCGCGTCGAACCACACGACTGAGAGAATATTCGCGAGATAGATGAGCCCGACGACGGGAACGCCCGCGATGGCGAGCGGATTCTTCAGCGCCATGGCCTCCTTCGTCGCCTTCCAGAGGCCTTGTGCGTCGCCCGTGGAAGGGAAGGCGTGCATCCCGATCGAGACCCCGAGCCAGAGGAGGACGATGGTCACCGGGCCGCGGTCCTCGAAGACCCAGAAAGGCAGCGATGCCGGGAAGCAGATAAGGAGACAGAGCAGGGTATTGAGGACGAGGGGGCCGACGGCGACGAGGAAGGTCGTCGCATAGGATTCCGTCGGAGCGTGGAGGACGTAGCCCTGCGCTTTCATGTCGAACTGGAAGAACTTGACCTCGAAAACCGGAACCTTCCTCAGCATGCAAAATACGAGATGGCCGAGCTCATGGACGATGACGCCCGGAAACGTGAGGACCGATATGACGATGCCGGGGATCAAGATCATCGGAGGGCTCCTTTCGCCTTGAGCTCTTCGTACTCGTCCGTATCGATCACAACGCGCTTATCGATCCGGTACCGAATGCGCGCGGTGTATTCATCGAGCACGGTGGCGTTCTCGGGCGTCCTGAGCTCGAGGCCCTTCCGGAGCCATTCCTCCGCTTCCTCCCGGAAAACGTCGCCTTCCCCCGTAGCGTATCTCGCGGCCGCGCCTGATGCCCGCGAAAGCATGAACTGCGGATTTCCGGGGAACAACTCGAGGAGGGCGACGGACTTCTCGTGCATGAGCGCGTAGTCCTTTGCGTCGAAGGCATCGCCGATGGCGATCGACAGGGACATGACCTTCGCGAAGGGGTCGTCCGGGAAACGCGACGCGTACCTCCCGACGGCTTCCCTCGCCGGGGCGCGGTTTGCGTCGTCGTAATTAGCGACTGCGCCCAGGTAGTCGGCGTACGTCGCGTAGTCCGCGTCGATCGTCACGCCCGCCCGCCGCACCCGCTCCGCCCGCTCCGATGCAGCCTTGAGTTCTAGCTTCCCGTAAAGGATGAAGCTCGCCTTGTAGTCGGCGTAGGCCTTGAAGAAGCGGGCGTTCACGGTCCAGCCCGCGACAGTCGCGACAAGGACCGCGATCCCGAAGGCCTTCACCCAGGCCGGTATCTTGGGCTTGAGGAGCTTACGGTGGCAGGAAGCGCATACGTCCTTTCCGAGCACGACGGCGCCGCCTTCGCTCGGTACCGCCTCGCCGCACATCGCGCACGCCTTTCCCAATGGTTCTTCCATGCGACCGAGTATGGGGCCGCTCGCCATGTCCGTCAAGGAACGGCCCATCCCTCCCCTTGCCTACTCAGCTTCCTTTCCGCTACCATCCCGGTGAAATTCCAACGCATTGAAGGAGTCCCTCATGGACCTGTCTGCCCTCCAGAAAGCCCGTTACGCCTACAAGCCCAAGCTTCCGCCCGTCCTGGCCGCCGGGCCAGGCTCCGTCGCCGTCCAGCTCGGTTCGCCTACCGCCTCCGTCGCCGACCAGGCCGACGTGAAGGCGATGTTCCCCAAGAGCTACGGCGCCCCCATCGCGTCCTTCGTCGCGGGCAAGCCCGCCGCGGGCTGGGACCGGCCCCTCAAGGTGGGCGTCATCCTCTCGGGCGGCCAGGCGCCCGGCGGCCATAACGTCATCACCGGCCTCTACGACGGCCTCAAGAAGGCGAACGCCTCCTCCGCCCTCTACGGTTTCCTGGGCGGCCCCATCGGCATCATGACGGGCACGTACAAGGAGCTCGACGCCGCGATCATCGACGCCTACCGCAACACGGGCGGCTTCGACAT
>CAZIEI010000083.1:0-14593 GCA_964538705.1 uncultured Spirochaetales bacterium
TCCCCCAGACTTGTACGCTAACCACCTGCGCTATTGCCCGACTAAGCTTTCTTTCAGTAATGGTGCAAACCGAACTAGATGGCCGATCAGTCCCGAAAATCTATCATAAAGGGGCTTTTCCTGTCAATGAAAGGGCATCCGCTATGCGGCAGATGTCCTTGGGGGCCAGGGTCTCCGCTCGGACGCCCGGATCCACGCGGGCCGTATCGAGCGCGCGTTTGATCAGGCCCGGTTCCCTCCCGGAAGCCTTGAGATTGTTGAGGACGGTCTTCCGCCGGGAGGAGAATAGGGCCCGCACGAGGTACAGGGCGCGATCTGCGGGGGACACGGGATCGGCGAGGGGCGTGACTGATATGACACTGCTCATGATCCGCGGCTCGGGCCAGAAGCAGGAGGGCGGCAAGTCGAAGAGTCGCTTGATCGCGTAGAAGGACTGGCAGAGGACGGAGAAGGAGGAATAGCCCTCCGAATCGACCTTTGCCCGCATGCGGTCAGCCCCTTCCTTCTGGACGGTGAAGACCATTCGGCCGGGATAGAAGGCGTTGACGGCGAAGTCCCCCATGAAGGCGCTCGCGGCGTTGTAGGGCAGGTTCCCGCAGACCGCGTCAGGCATGCCTCCGGAAGCGAGGGCGGACTTCCAGGTCTTGAGGAAGTCCCCCGCCACGATGCCGAAGCCCTCGCGCCCCCCGAACAGCGCGGTCAGGGCCTGGATGAATCCGCGGTCGATCTCGAAGGCCGTGACGATCGCGCCCGATTCGAGGAGGGGCGCCGTGAGCGAGCCGATGCCCGGGCCGATCTCCCAGACGCGCATCCCGGGCTCAGGCGCTATGGCCGCCGCGATCCGCGCGCGGGCGTCCGGGCTCACGAGGAAGTTCTGTCCGAAGCGCTTGCTCATCGCGAGGCCGCGTTCCTCGAGAAATGCCTTGAGCGCGCGGGGCGAGCCGTAGTCCGGGATAACCATGCTTCCGCCAAGCATACAGGGCAACGAAGGCGAGGGCAAGGATGGCTGACGCCACGGCGCGCGCCGTTCCGGGAGGCACGTTAGCCGAGGGAGCGCGGGCTCCCAGGCGAACGAGCGCCGTGAGGATACGGTAGGGGATGTCGAGGATCCTCCCGAGGAATCGATGGAAGGCCGGCGAGGGGATCGCGGCGGCGGCGGGAGCGAAGGCGCAGCCTCCCCACATGAGAAGTTCGACGAAGGGGCCCGTCGCCACGGAGAGCGGGATCGATACGGGCGCGGCGGTGCCGAAGAGGATGATGCTCGCGGGCATCGCCCCGGCCGAGGCCGCGATGCCGATGGCGAACTGGTTGGCGGCCTTGGGCGGGAGCCAGCGCGTGAGGTGGCGCGCGATGCTCGGCCTCAAGAGGACGATGCCGGCGGTGGCCGCGTAGGAGAGGATGAACGACGCCTCGGTCCGGTCGCCCGGCAGGACGGAGGCCGCGATGAGGAAGGTGAGCCCGAGGAGGTCGGGCCCGGAAGCGGGGGCGCCGATGGCCCAGGCGGCGCAGGCGAGGCAGAAGGAAAGGACGGCCCTGAGCATCGACGGCTGGACGCCCGTCACGGCGAGATACGCGCAGGCAACGAGGGCGCTCAGGGCGAGGGCGGCCTTCTTCCCCGCGAGGGGCTTCAGCGCGAGCGCGAGGAGCGAGACGAGCATGCCGATATGCTGGCCCGAGAGCGCGAGGATATGGAGGCATCCCGCCTTCTTGAACGATTCAGACTCCTCGCGCGAGAGGAGCGACCGGTCGCCCGTCATGAGGGCGACGAGGAGACCCGAGCCGGAGAACGGGATGCGGGCCACCGCGCTCCTGAAACCCCCGCGTGCCCGCGCGAGGAAGGCACGCGCCGGGGAGTCGAAGCCAAGAGATTCCACGCCGTCTCCGTCGACGAAAACGAGGTCGCCCTCTTCGGGGGGAGGCGCGCGCAGGACGAGCCGCTCCCCCTCCGAGGGGACGGGGCGAGCGGCGCCCGTTCCCGTGCGCACGAGGACGGCGACGCGCAGGCGGGCGCCGCCCGTCCATACGGGCGCGGATCCCGTCCCTGGCCTAGCCTTCGACGCCGGCCCGCCCCTGACCTCGTCGATCGACATCCTGATGACGGTACCGCCGTTCCTGGCTTGCGAGGGCTGTCCCGTGACCATGCCGCTCATCGCCGTTATCCGATCCCGCGGTATCCCGAACCAGGGCCGTGCCTCCCGCAAGGCGGCGCTCCGAGACGCCGCCGCCACGGCGATGCCGATGCCGATCGCGGTGAACGTGCGTCCCGCCCTGAGCGTTCGCGTCCACGCCTCCCGGTTCGATGGCGCGGGCACGAAGGGTACGGGACGATTCCTCTCGACAGTACCGCCATTGCGGCCACCGCGAAAGGCATTCTGAGGGAGCGCCGCCTCGTTCCGCGAGGCCCCGCCGAGTATGGCCGCCGTCGGTCCGGCTATCGCGGCACCGAATGCGGAGAAGGCTATTCCGATGAGGAGCCTGAGTGACGAATCGAAGGCTTCCGCGCCCGGGACGGGTGGAAGGTAGGCGCAGATGGCGCCCGCGATGCCAGCCCGAGCCGCCGGCCCGAGGACCAGGGCTCCGGGACGCGGGCGCCCGCGCGTAGGGACGCGGCCCCGTCCGCCGACGGGACGCGGTCCCGGAGCGGGACCCGTCCCCGGGGGGGATATTACAGCTGGAGTTTCTTGAGAGCCTCGCGGGCGGCTACTTTTATGGTCTCCGGATAGCCCAGATAGCCCACGAAGAGGAGATGCTCGAAAGCGACCTTGTCCCCAAGGGCGCCTAGATTGTTGATGACCGCGATGGTCATCTGCTCGTCCAGCGCATCCCCGGCGTCCTCCTTCGCGTTGAGGAGCTGGAGCTGGAGGGTGAGGGCCTCCGCCGCTTCCGTGGTCCTCATCGATCCGAGGAGGGAGATCGCCTCCAGCACTGCGGCCTTGGTGCCCGAGCCGCGCGCGTATTCCGCGTTCGCCTGGCTGAAGGCCCGGACGGCGAGGTTCGAAGCCTTGCTCCATCCGCGCGCTCCCAGCTCCCGCATCGCGCGGCTCCTGATCTCCTTCACGATCTGGAGGTCCACGGCGTTCGAGGACGTGTATGTCAGGGCCATGTCGAGCGCCGATTCCGCCACCTCCGCCTTGTCCGCGTCCGAGAACGAGGGATTCTCGATGGCGGCCTTGAGGGCCGCCGACCTCTCTATCGTGGAATCCTCGCGTATCACTTCGACGAGGTAGCCCTTGTAATCGCCCTGGATCCGGGACATGGCCTCGAGCGACTTGCGGGTTATCGATTCGGAGTACCCCGTGGCGTAGGTGCTGAAGAGCACGGAATAGGAAGTCGCGCTCCCCAGCTTGCCCAGGGAGAGGACGCATGCCTCGATGACCTGGAAATCCGGCATGGTGCCCGCTCTACGCATCGCGTTCTGGTTGTAGAGGAAGGTGTTGATGTTGAGGATGGCCTGGGCGTTGCCGGCGGCGAGGTCCCCGAGGGCCTCGAGGACGGGCACGCGGACGTAAGGCTCCTTGAATACCTGGAAGAGGGCCCAGAGGTCGGGAACGGCGTCCACCGTCCCGTTGCGGCGCAGGCCCGCGACCGAGAGGGCCGCGACGTCGCGCAGCTGGACGTCGGACTGGAGGTACTGGGCGTTGTCGAGCGCGAAGCGGACCCCCATCCGGTAGAGCGGCCCCATGTCCGCGTCCTTGTAGTCTGCGGCCTGGCGTAGGACGTCGATCTTGATGCTCAGCGAGGAGCGGACGAAATTTCTCTGATAGCTCCTCACGAGCTCGTCAGCCTCCTGGGCGGAAACCGCCGCCGCTGAAGCGATGAGCACGGCGAGGGCCGCGGCCTTGATATGCATACGGGCTCCCTTCATCCTTGTTCGTCCTCCTCGAAGACGTTGTAGACGTAGGATAGGATGATGTTCTTCATGCGCGGGCTCGGAGGCACCGCCTGAACGTGGATGAGCGACTGGTTGCGATCCGCGTCGTATTCGACCCCCTTGGCCGTCCCGCTCATCACGACCTGCACGTCGCCCAGGCGGAACTGGAGCTTCAGGTTCATCATGGGCTTGGCGCGGCCGCCGATGAAGACCGCGGCGCCGTCCTCGGAGATGTCCTCCACGACGCACTTCATGCCGGGCACGCGCTCGGGCTTCTCGTAGGCCCCCTCGATGCGCCTCAGCACGTAGAGGTAGGCGGGGATGCGGCTCTTCGCGCGGATGGACCTCCGCTTCTGCGTTCGGAAGAGCGTATCCGTGTGGCCGATCCGGAGGATCGGCACCTTGCCGTCGGCGCCCTCTTCCATGACGTAGGAATCGAAGACGTAGCCGGCGTCCTCGGCGCGCCAGAAGTAGATGGACACGCGCTTGCCGGGCCAGCGGAAGCCCTCGGGGAGGCGCCTCCCGCCCGGCAGGGATATGACGAGGGCTTGCTGGGTGTTCTGGAAAGCCGTCGAGTTGTAGACCCCCAGCTTGTCCACGAGGACGCGCAGTTTCGTGCCCGGGGGTATGGAACGGGTGCTCCTGATGCCGAGCCTCGTCTTGGGGCGCTCGAACTCCACGCGCTTGCGGTGGTCGTAGAGCTTGGACATGAAGTCCAGGACCTCGGGGTCCTTCTCGGTCCCGTCCAGCCGCTTGTGGGCCGAGATGCACTTGATGGCCCTGTCCAGGCTCTTGTCGGACCAGAAGAGCGAGAGCGGGTCCTCCAGCTTGAGCTCGAGGGCGATTCCCTTGAGGTAGTTGAGCTCCGCGAGGGTGAAACCCGAGGCCTTGCCGCGCGCGTAGAATCGTATCCACGGGGACCGCTCGCCGCCCAGGCCCGCGAGGGCCAGGACGATGAGTCCCAGGGCGGAGACGACGATGATGAGCAGCGCGGTCAGGCTCATTGTTATCCTCTGCTTGAGAGTATATCATGCCGGCGAAGATGATTACAGGCGAACGCCCCCGCCGGGATGGGCTGATCGAATCCCTGCTCCTCTACGCCGTCCTTTTCATGCCCGCCCTCATGGCGACCGGGGCCGCTCCCGCCCTCGACGAATTGTCCTGGTATGTCACGTACTGGATCCTCGGGCTGCCTCAGATAGGGCTCCTCGGCTGGGGGCTTAAGCGCCGCGGGGTGATCGCCGAGCGCGGAGCGGCGAAACCCTCGCCATCCGTGGCATTTCGCGCGCCCGCGCTCGCCCTGGCGGCTCTGGGGGCGGGCTGGATCGTCCTCATCTTCCTGGCCATGCCCTCGGTCCTGGGCTTCGGCGACGCTTCGGAATGGAAATCGGTCCCGTACGTCTTCACCCGGGTTTCGTACCTCCCGCTCGCGATAACGACCTCATTCATCACGGGTTACCGGGAGGAGCTCTTTTTCCGCGGCTGGCTCCAGTCCGACTTCGCCGACGCGGGCCTGCGCGGCTGGGCCCCCGTCGCCCTCTCCGCGGCCATGTTCGGGGTGCTCCACATGTGGCAGGGCTGGCGAGGCATTGCGGCCACCACCGTGGTGGGCTTCCTCTTCGCCTGGAGATACGCGAAGCGGCGCGACCTCCACGAGATCGCCATCGCGCACGGGGTCTACAACTCGATAGCGATGGCCCTGAGCCTCCTTGTCGCTTCCCGCTCGGCGGGCTAGGATCGATCCATGCGCGCCCTCGACAAGCTCATCTCCGACGCCGCCCGCCTCGAGGGGCGGCGCGTCGACGATCCCGCCGTCCAGGCCTCCCTCCGGTCGCTCTTCATGGCGCACGTCTCCGGCCTGCCCGAGGCCTTCGCGGCCGACGCCTTCGGGGTATTCCTCGACCGCGCGGGCGGCGGTGACGGCGTCCTCGGCGAGCGCGACGCGGACAGGCTCGCGGGCATCGCGAGCGCGGTCGCGGGGGATTACGACGGCGCGGAGCTCGACCGCGAGGACTGGACGGGCATCCGCGACGCCGCGAACGCCGCGGGCGACGAGCTCCCCCTGGATACCCTCATGTCGATCATGTCCCTCGTCACCGAGCGGGGCGCCATCCACTGATGGCCGGCGGCGTCGAGGAGCTCTATCGCTCCTGCGAACTCTGTCCCCGCCGTTGCCGCGTCGACCGCCTGGCGGGAGCGCGCGGCGCCTGCGGCGAGGGAGCGTCCATGCGCGCGGCTTGGGCCGGCCTCCACTTCGGCGAGGAGCCGCCCCTCACGGGAAAGGGCGGATCGGGGACGATCTTCCTCTCGGGCTGCGCCCTTCGTTGCGCCTTCTGCCAGAATCACCAGATCTCCCAGCACGGCATGGGGCGAGAAATTTCGATCGATGAATTCGCCGAGATCGCGCTCAGGCTCGAGGCCATGGGAGCGGAGAACCTCAACCTCGTGACGCCCGGGCACTTCATCCCCTCCGTCGTCCGCGGCGTCGAGCGCGCGCGGGAGCGGGGCTGCGGCCTCGTCGTTCTCTGGAACGGCTCGGGCTACGAGACGACGCTGGGCGTGGACGCGCTGACGGGAAGCGTGGACGTCTGGCTCCCCGACTTAAAGACCCTGGACTCCGGAATCGCGCGGCGCTTTTTCGGCTCCGGTGACTATCCCGAGGCCGCGACGGAAGCGATTCTCAAAATGGCCGCGGCGAGTCCGATCGTCATGCGGGACGGGCTCATGAAGCGCGGGGTCATCGTCCGGCATCTCGTCCTGCCCGGCATGCTCGAGGCGAGCGAGCCCGTCTTCCGGTGGTTCGCCGAGAACCTCGGGGGACGGGCCCTCATCTCCGTGATGAGCCAGTACACGCCCATCGAGGCGATGGCGGGGCAAGGGAGCGGCGCCCCCGGGCGCCAGCTTCGCGATGAGGAGCAGGAAAGGCTCGTGGCGATGCTCGAAGAGTACGGGCTCGAGGGGGGCTTCTACCAGGAACTCGTTCCCGGCGACGACTGGCTCCCGGACTTCTCGCTGCTCGCGCCCTTCAGCTCGTCCCTCTCCAAGCCCCTCTGGCACTGGGCCTCGGGTTTCATCGGTCCATAACGCCCCCGTTCGATGCCGCGGCCCCCGTCCGCCCGAGCCGTGCTATACTGCCCCGGGCGGTCCGCGCCGGAACGCCGCAAGGGGGCTATATGGCGGAAAAGCGCGAGGGATTCTCCAAGTACCTGGGCCTGACCTTCCTCATCGGCTTCGGCTTCTTCACCATGGGGCTCATGGACCCCCTCTACGACACCTACGTGCCCAAGTTCCTCGGGGACCACATCTCGTCGATGACGATCGTGGGCGCGATCATGACCTTCGACAACCTCCTGGCGATTCTCCTCATCCCGATCGTCACCGTATGGTCCGACAGGACGCGGTCCCCGATAGGGCGGCGCATGCCCTGGATTATAGCCCTGTTGCCGCCCACCGCGGCCTGTTTCGCGCTCCTTCCCTACGCCGCTCCCGTCCTGACGACGCTCATCGCCCTCATTTTCTTCCTGAATATCTTCAAGCAGGCGGCCCGGGGCCCCGTGGTGGCCCTGATGCCCGACCTCGTCCCCGGAAAATTCCGATCCGAGGCGAACGGGGTCATCAATACGATGGGAGGCATAGCGGCGATCGTGGGAACCTTAGCGCTCGCGCCGCTCATGAACGTGAAAGCCGTCCTGCCCGTCATCGGCCAGGCCGAGGGCCGCCTTCCCTTCCCCATCGCCGGAGCGCTGGTCGTCCTCGCGGCGATCGCGGTCTTCTCCATGATCCGCGAGAACGCGCTCTCGAAGGCGGCCGGGAACGAGCCGGAGGAGGAGCCGATCCCGGTCATCGAGGCGATCAAGAAGGCATTGAAGGGCAACCGCGGCGCGTTCCTCATACTTGTCTCGATCTTCCTCTGGTTCATCGGATACCAGGGCGTCCTTCCGTACATCGGGAAGTACGCCATGGAGACGATCGGCGTCAGCAAAGGCCTCGCCGGCTTCGGCGCCGGCGCCGTCGGAGTCGCCTACGCGATTTGCGCCATTCCGTCCGGGTACGTCGCTCATAAGGTCGGAAGGAAAAAGACCATCAGGTTCGCCCTCGTCGCCCTCGTGTTCGTGAGCGCCTGCCTCTTCGGTTTCGATCTTTCCGTTCGCGGCGGGCTCATCCCATCGAAGGCGGCGTTCCCCGTGTACCTCGGTATCCTGTTTATCTTCGGGATCTTCTGGGTCACTGTCGTCACGAATTCCTTCCCGATGCTCTGGCAGATGGCGGGCCAGGACACTATGGGCGTCTATACGGGCCTTTATTATACCGCTTCGCAATTGGCGGCCATCGTGGCGCCGCCTCTCTCGGGCGCCATCATCGACCTGATCCGCACGACGTCATCGGGCGGGGCGGCTCTCGCCGAGGTGCCCGCGAGCGTCGGCTACCCCGGCATGTTCGTCCTCTGCGCCGCCGCGATGGCGGCCGCTTATGTGGTGATGGGCTTCGTGAAGGGCGGAGAACCCGAGCCCGTGAAGCAGGCGTAACGCGGATCGATGCCCCCGAGGGCGGATTGCTTGAGAGCCCGGCCAGGGAATAGACTGGCCGGGATATGCCGATCAAACGCGCCGGGATTCCATCGAAATACGTATTCCTGAGGAGATACGTCCCCGCGTACGCGCTGCCCTTCATCGCGGCCGTCGCGATCCTGGCGATCGAGGTGTCGTGCGACCTCTTCCTGCCCACGGTGGTCGCGCGGATCATCGACGAGGGGATCGCGGCGCGCGACCTTTCCATCGTCTTGAGGCTCGGGGGCTGGATGCTCGCGGTGGCGGCCGCGGGGGCCTGCGCGGCCGCGGCCCGTAATTCGATATCGGGGCGGGTGTCGCAGTCCTTCGGCGCGTCCCTGCGCGCCGACCTCTTCCGGAAGATCCTCTCGCTCGGGCTTCCCGACGCGGACCGCTTCGATCCCTCGTCGCTCGTCAACAGGCTCACGAACGACGTGACGCAGGTGCAGAACCTCGTGAACGGGCTCATGCGGGTTTTCGTGCGCGCGCCGCTCCTCGCGATCGGCGGAACCGTCATGGCCATCAGGCTCGACGCGCGGATGGCGCTGCCGCTCGCCCTCTCGCTCCCCGCCGCGATCGCCTGCGTGGCGCTGGGCCTCGGAGCGTCCTTCCCCGTCTACCGGCGGATCCAGGAATCGCTGGACGGGATCAATTCCTCCATGCGCGAGTACCTGGCCGGCGTCCGCGTGGTGAAGGCCTTCGGAGGCCACGATTCCGAGGAGGCGCGCTTCTCCGGGAGGAACGAGGAACTGACCGGAAGAACGCTCAAGGCGCTGAGGATACTCGCGCTCTCCTCGCCCGCGGCCGCCTTCGCCCTGAACGCGGGCATCGCGGCGGTCCTGTGGTTCGGGGGCGCCGGCGTCGTGGCGGGCCGCGCGGAAGCGGGCAAGGCCGTCGCCATCGTGAACTACATGATCCTGATCCTCCACGCCCTCACGCTGCTCGCGTTCATCTTCAACGCGCTCGTGCGGGCGCGGGCGTCGGCGGAGCGGATATCCGAGGTGTTCGCGGCCGGAGGCGCGCGGGACGGCGGAACGGCCGGAATCCCGGCCAGAGCAACGGGGGCGGCCCGCGGGGCGCACGGTCCCGCCGCCGCGAAGGCCGGGGAAGGCGGGGCCGTCCGCGGCCTCTCCGTCGAGTTCGACGGCGTCTGGCTCTGGTACGACGGCGACGAGTCCAGGGCCGCGCTCAAGGGCGTGTCCTTCGCCTGCCGCGCCGGAGGGACACTCGGGATCATCGGGTCGACGGGATCGGGGAAGTCGAGCATCGCCCGCGTCCTCTGCCGCCTCTATGAGCCGAAGCGCGGGCGCCTCCTCCTGGGAGGCCTCCCCGTCGATCCGAGCGATCCGCGGGTGCCCGGGGAGGCCATCGCGCTCGTACCGCAGAAATCCCTGCTCTTCACAGGCACGGTGGCGGAGAACATCCGCTGGGGGAACGAGGCCGCGAGCGACGAAGAGGTGAGGAGGGCGGCCATGGCCGCCTGTGCCCACGAGTTCATCTCCGCGATGCCGCGCGGCTACGATACCGCTGTCGGCAGGGGAGGGCTCGACCTCTCGGGCGGCCAGCGCCAGAGGATCGCCATCGCCCGGGCCCTCGTCAGGAAGCCGGGTCTCATCGTTCTTGACGATTGCACGAGCGCCGTGGATTCGCTCACGGAGGCGAGGATCCGGGCCTCCCTGCGCGGAGAGGCGATCGGCGCGACGATCGTCGTCATCGCCCAGCGCGTATCGTCGATCCGCGGCTCCGACGCGATCCTGGTCCTGGACGAGGGAGCCGTCGCGGGGTTCGGGACCCACGCCGAGCTCGCGCGCTCCTGCGAAGCCTATCGGGACATCTGCCGTTCCCAGGACCTCCCTCTGGAGGCGATCCGTGGCTGAGGCCGGAAAGCGAGGCGTCGCGGAGCCGGGAACGCCCTCGGTCGCGGACATCGCGTCGAGGGTGGCCGGCCGCGGAACGCATCGCGGGCCGGGCCTGGGCGGAGCGCGCTTCCTCGAACCGCACGAGCGTCCCAAGGCCGCGCGGCACTCGTTCCGCAGGCTCCTCGGGCGCTTCAGGGGCGAGAAGCCCGGCCTCGCCGCCGCCTCGTCCCTCATCCTCGCCGAGTGCGCCGCCGTCCTCGCCGCCCCGAGGCTCATCGGCGCCTGCGTGGATGCGATGATTCCGGGAGTGGAGCTCCGCGGGCTAGCCGTCGCGGCGGGAGCCCTCCTCGCGGTCTACGCCGCGGCCGCCTGCGCGTCTTCCATGAATCAGCGGATCATGGCGGCGGTCACCCAGCGGATCGCGCGCTCTCTCAGGCTCGAGCTCTTCTCCAAGATGGGGCGCCTTCCGACCTCCTATTTCGACTCGATGAACCGGGGAGACCTCATGAGCCGCCTCTCGAACGACGTGGACAACGTCTCCTCGACGATGGCCCAATCAGCGACGCAGATCGTCTCCACCGCCTTCACCATCGTTGGCGCTATTGCTCTCATGCTCGCGCTATCCCCGATCCTTACGCTGACGGCCCTCGCGGCGGCGCCCCCGGTCTTGGGGCTCGCGAAGGCCGTCTCGATGAGGACGCGGAAGCTCTTCGCCGGCCAGCAGGCGGCCCTCGGCGCGCTGAACGGGGTCGCCGAGGAGACGATCTCCGGAATCGAAGCGGTGAAGGCCTTCGGTCGGGAAGACGCGTCGCTCCGGGTCTTCTCGAGGGAGAACGGCGCGCTGAAGGATATTGGAACGAGGGCCCTCGTCTGGTCGGGCATCATCATGCCCTTCACTAACGCCATCTCCAATCTCGCCCTCGCGGGCATTGCGCTCGTCGGCGGCTTCCTCGCGATTCGCGGCTCCATCACCGCGGGCGCCATCGCGGCCTTCATCGCGTATTCGCGGCAATTCACCCGCCCGCTCAACGAGCTCGCGAACGCGTACAACACGCTGCTCTCGGCCGTGGCGGGCGCGGAGCGGGTCTTCGAGGTGCTGGACGAGGAGAACGAGGCTGTTGATCCCGAGGGCGCGGCCAAGATCGAATTCCGCGCGGAGGACGGCCGTGCCGCCGGGATCAGGGGCGACATCGAATTCCGGGGCGTGTCCTTCTCGTACCGCGCTGGCCGCAAAGTCATCGACGATCTCTCGTTCTTCGCGCCGGCGGGGACGGTCACGGCCCTCGTAGGCCCCACGGGCGCGGGGAAGACTACGATCGCGAACCTCATCGCGCGCTTCTACGACCCGGACTCCGGATCGATCCTCCTGGACGGGAAGGAGCTCTCGTCGTACGCGCGGGCGGACCTGCGCCGCCTATTCGGCATCGTCCCGCAGGATAGCTACCTTTTTTCCGGAACGGTGCGCGACAACATCCTCTACGCCGATCCGGAAGCGAGCGAAGCGGACATGGTCGCGGCCGCGGAGGCGGCGAACGCCGACCATCTCATCAGCCGCCTGCCCGACGGCTACGACACGAGGCTCGGGGAGGGCGCCCCGTCGCTCAGCGAGGGGTTGCGCCAGCTCATAGCGATCGCGCGGGCGGTGCTCGCGAAACCCTCCATCCTCATCCTGGATGAGGCGACGAGCGGCGTGGACACCAGGACCGAATTGCGGATCCAGGCGGCAATGGCCTCGCTCATGAAGGAGCGAACGAGCTTCATCATCGCGCACCGGCTCTCGACCATCAGGGCCGCGGACCGCATCCTCGTCATCGATGGCGGGAGGCTCGCCGAGTCGGGAACGCACGAGGAACTCGCGGCCTCGGGCGGCCTCTACGCGGAGATGCGCGCCGCCCAGGCGTGAGGGGCCGGCCCCCGCTAGGATCCGAGCTCGTCGCAGAGGAGGTTGCGGATCTTCGCCGAGTATTGCACGGGGGCGTGGTCGTAGAGGCTATCCAGGAAGGGGACACCCGCGGCCTTGAGGCGGCGCTTCGTCGCCTTGCGCTTTCGCCGCTCCTTGAGCGACTTGAAGGTCTTTTTGACGCTCTCTAAGGAGCTGAAGGCCTGAGTGAAGGAATCCGAGAGGCCCTCCATGACCTTGTTCACGTCCTTCATGAGCATGCCCGTGAAGCTGGCGTCCTGGGGTTGATCCGCCGGGCGGCCGCTCGAATCGATGCAATGGAGCTCCCCGCAGTGGACGTACGAGTACTTGAGGAGCTTCTCCATGATGTCGGGAGGGGGGATCTGCGTGACGAGGTCGCGGCCGTGGACCCAGCGATAGACGGGCGGCTTGATGGAAGCCGCGAAAGCGGCGTCGCCTACCATAGGCGAACCGTACGAGTAAAGGGCCGCGGCCGTCGGGTATAGGGAGGCCGCGACGGTCGCCAAGGCCGCGCCCAGGGAGTGCCCCGTGAGGTATATCCGCGCCACGCCTTCCGCGGCGAGGCTGTCCAGGTAGGGGCGGAGGCCGTCCTGGTATTCCCAGGAGCCTGAGTCCTTGGACGAGGACTGAGAAGCCTTGCCCTCCCAGACGGCGAGGAGGCCGTCCTTGAATCCCTTGTGTACGTGGCCCCCGTTGAGGCTTTCCTTGGTGAAGCGCGCGTCGGTGTAGAGGTCGAGGAGCGCGCGGGGACTCTTGAGCTCCGTTCCTCGGAATATGACGATGGCGGCGCCCGGCGCGTGTTTAGCGCCCGGCCTATGGACGACGAAGGCCTCGGTCGAGAGGTTGTGGAAGAACCTGAAGCGTGGGAAGCCCGCGAAGCGCATCACGTTGGCGATGAAGTTAGGCTCCTCATACCCGAGCTGGGCCGCTTCGGCGAGCCACCAAGACATGGCGAGGGAGAAGCGCTCGCCCGAATCCGGGAAGGGGGCATCCTCCATGCCGAGAAAATAATCGTACTGGACCATGGGCGGGATGATCCTGTCGAAGAATTCCGGTACAAATCCCTTTTCCACGCGCTCCTCCTTCGGTCTCTCGCCCCTCCGCCGTATTTCCCGGCCGGGTATGGACAAGGTCCGGCCCTCGGGTATAATTGCGGCAAATGGCAAAGCAAGCGGCATTCACCGCGGGGGCCGCAGCCCTATGACCGATATCAGGTATTATATACTGCTCGCCGGAGAGACGGGCGTATTCAAGGATATCGAGCTCGAAATCATGAAGGAGACGCTGGAGGAGTGGGAAAGCCGCCCCGAGAGCCTCTCGACCCTCATCGAGCTCTCCTCCTCGGGGCGGGTCTCCGGCTTCGCGTACTTCAGCCCGGTGCACGGCACCGAGCACACCTTCGACGTGAAATGGCTCGTGGTGGACAAGCTCTCCCGCATGCAGGGGATCGGCCGCCAGCTCATCGAACGCATCGAGGTGGAGATCCTCAAGCAGACCTCCAACGCCATCCTCTCCGTGGAGACCTCGACGCGCAAGGAATCTATCGTATCCGAGGGCTTCTACGCGTCCATCGGCTTCTCCCTCATAGGCCATATCCCGGATTTTTACGCGAAGGGCGACGACTTTTTCATGTACGCGAAGCATATCAGGCCGCCGGAGGAGGAAGCCGGGGACGAGGACGCTTCCGACGGCGCATCCGACGCCGACGGTAAAACCGCTGCCGCCGATGGCGATCCGGCGACCTCCGCGCCTGCGGAGGGCGCCGGGGCGTAGCGGCCTCCTGAGCCCCGGTTCCTTCATTTTTACACCCCGAATGCCGATATTGAGACATGTCCTCCGCCTCGGTCCCGTCGCGGACGCTCTCCCCCGCTGTTTGACAGCGGAACTGCGCGGAGGCTACAATTCTATCGGCGGCGGCGCGGCTTTTGCCGGATAGCCGCTCCGGGGCGACCCGGCGATCGAAGAACCGAGCGGAACGGAGAACGGATGCCTAAGGCCCTGACCTATAGAACCAACTCGGTCATCTACTTCCAGGGAGATCCCGCGGACAAGATCTATATCCTCCAGAAAGGGAAGGTCAGCTTAAGCTACTCGGACATCGAGACGGGGGCGGACGTCCGGGAATTCATCCAGACGGGCGAGTTCTTCGGCGTGAAGTCGGCGATGGGCAAGTATCCCCGGGAGGAGAATGCGGTCGTCCTCCAAGACGCCGGAGTCCTCGTGTTCACCGTTCCCGAGTTCGAGCAGTTCGCCTCCCAGAACATCCGCATCATCATGAAGATGCTCAAGGTCTTCTCCAATCAGCTCCGGCGGATCCACGGCCAGGTGGAGAACCTCCTCGAGAAGGACGATCAGGCGAGCCCGGAGATGGGCCTCTTCAAGACGGGCGAGTACT
>CAZIEI010000084.1:0-9726 GCA_964538705.1 uncultured Spirochaetales bacterium
AGAGGAATTTCCGATCGTTGTTGCCGACGACGGCCCACCGATAATTCTCGGAGTCGAGGCCGAACACGAGGTAGTCGGACGTGAAGAGCCCGAAGAACTTCACCTTGAGGGCGCCGGGCTTCGCGGGATCGGGAACCCAGGCGACCGCTTCCACGTCCGTGTACTTCCCGTCGAGGGTCTTCTTGAATCCGCTGTTGAGGACGGCGACGCGTCCGTCCGGCCTGAGGGAGTACTCCGCGGTCGCCCCCACGAGGCTCTTCTCGAAGGGGTGCTGGTAGCGGGCCACCTCGTACCATCGGCCGAGGTAGCGCTGCACGTCGAGCTCAGGGACGAGGTCGAGGGGCTTCGCCGCCTGGGCGGAGAGTCCCGCCGCGGCGGTTAGGGCGATGCAAGCGGCGAAAACAGTTCTCGTGCGCATGGGGTCCTCCGTGTCGGTCCAATGTACGAAAAACCGCGGGCGCCCGTCAAACGGAAGAACAGGGCGGAACGAACCGGCCGGGCGAATGATTGCCCGAGTAAAACGATCGGGGGCGGCCCTTCCATTGCGCGCCACCGCCGCTCCGTTGTAGACTCCCGCCGTGGCAAAGAACACCCTCGTCGCGGGTTCAGGCGACGCGCTCCTCGCCGCCCTCGCCGCGGCCGCGGCCGCCCGATCGCGCACTGTCGTCCTCGCGTGCCCCCCAGCGGCCAGTGACGGGGCGCTCCCCTTGCCGGAAGGGGTCGCGCTTGCCGAGTACCGGCCCGGATCCGCCCTCTCGGCGCGGGGGCTCGTCCTGGAGGCCCAATCCGGCCGTGGCCCGATCTCGGAGGTCCTGATAGCCGTTGAACCGCACGCGGAATTCGTCCCGATCCTGGACGGCGATCCCCGCTCCGCGCAGGCATCTCTCGACGAGGGGCCCGTAGCCTGGCTCCAGCTGATCCGCGAGGTCGTCCGCCACTTCAGGAAAACCGGCTCAGGTGCCCTCGCGCTCTGCGTCCCCGGTTCGGGCAGGCCCAAGCGCGGCGACGACGCGCCTCCCGGCCTCCGCGGCGCCGAGGACGCCATGCTGGAAGCCATCGCGGACGCGTGCCTCGCGGAGTCGACCCCGGCGCTCCCCGTCTTCGCGTTCTCTGGGCCGGCGGCCGATTGGGGGACCTACGCCGAGGCCGTATTCGACGTCCTCGACGGGCGCGGGACCAGGGCCGAGGGCCGCTGGACGAAGGCCGGGAAACCCGGGCTCTTCGGCCTCGGGCGTTGAGCACGAGCGGCCGCGGCATCCGCGGCCGGCCTTGCGCGCCCGGCCGCCTTGGGATATCCTCCATCCACGCATGAAGATATGGCTTAAGCTCTGCATCGGCGCCGCCCTCGGCGTTATCATCGGACTGCTCATCCCGACGGGTTCCGTAAAAGCCGTCGAGGCCGTCTCGTTTATCGCCTCCCTCGCGCTCCGCCTCGGGCGGAGCCTGGCCGCGCCCCTCATCTTCTTCTCGCTCGCCATCGCGGTGTACCAGCTCCACGAGGACAAGGCGGCCGCGAAGGTGCACGCCCTGTCCGCGGGCCTCTCGCTCGCGTTCACCGCCGGCATGTGCGTATTCGGGGTGCTCTCCATCCTCGTGATCTCTCCCGACCGGATCCCCATCCTGGCCGACACCCAGGTGGAATCCGCGGCCTTCGATCCCGCGGCCTTCTTCCGCGGGCTCTTCCCCGACAGCGTGGCCTCGGTGTTCCTCTCTCCGGACTTCCTCTACCCGGCCTTCATCCTCGCGCTCTTCATCGGCCTCGCGCTCCAGGCGGAGCGCGTCAACGCCAAGCCGGCCCTTTCGCTCTTCGACTCGCTCTCCCGCGTCTTCTACCACCTCAACAGCTACGTGGTCGAATTCCTCGCGATCATCGCCGTCGCCCTCGCCGCGGACTCGGTCCTCGGCCTCCGGAGCGTTCCTGACCTCAGCATCTACGGGGGCCTCCTCGCGCTCGCGCTCGCGGACGCGGCCATCGTCGCCCTCGGGGCTGTGCCCCTCGTGCTGTACTTCGCGTGCGGCAAGCGCAATCCCTACAAGTGGCTCTACGCCCTCGCCGCCCCCGCGCTCGCAGGCCTCCTCTCGGGCGACACGACTTTCTGTATGGGACCGCTCATGAAGCACGCTAAGGAGAGCCTGGGCGTGAGGCGAAGGGTCAACGCGGTCTCGGTCCCCATGGGCCTCATCATCGGCCGCGCGGGGACCTCGATGGTCGCGTCCATCGCGTTCGTCGTCATTCTCCGCTCCTACTCGAGCCTCGGCATATCATTCCTGCAAGTGCTCTGGGTGATCGGCGCGAGTCTCCTCCTCTCGCTCACGCTCGGTTCCGCGCCCGGCTCGGGCGCGCTCTCGGCGGTAATAAACCTCTGCGCGCTCTTCGGCAGGGGATTCGAATCCGGGTACCTCATCGTGAAGCCCGTCATCGTCCCGATCATCGCGATCGGCGTCTCGCTCGACGTCATCGTCGCCGGGGCCGTCTCGCTTATCGCGGGCAAGGCGACCGGCCTTCAGGAAGACAAGGAAGCCCGGTTCTTCATCTGACCGGCCGAGGGAGGCCGGCTCCGTCCTTCGACGCTTTTTTCCATCGCCCGCTTGACAAAGACGCCCGCGAACGCGGAGGATGCGGCGTCGCGCGCGGCGAGTCCGATCCCGGCCGCCGCCGACAGCTCCGCGGTCATTTACATTCTGTCAACAAAAACGCCAGACCCGCGGCCTTCACTCGGGGATCGCATGGAAAAAAGGCCCTTCCCCCGCTTGCGCGGGGAAATGCGCGCACCCCGGCCTGAATTGCCGGGTCCGGCGTGGTATCTCTATCCCAAGAGCTGAAAGGTCATCGACTCGCTGGCGCGCGGCATCCTGCGCGAGAGCGCCAGCGTTCCGCGTCGGCCTTTCCCTAACGTTGAATCGGTCAGGCCAACGGTCCGCCCGGTTCAGGGTTACAAATCAAGAGCTCACGAGAGAGGCATCTATGGAAATTTCAACCAAGTCGAGGAGGACCGCGCGGGTCGCCGGCATGTTCGGCCTCGCCTTCGCGGCCCTAGCGCTCCTCATGTCCGCGAGCCCGGACAGCGTGAAGCGCGAGAGCGGTTTTTACTACGGCGCCGGGTCGGGCGAGACCGCGAAGATCGCGACCGCGGAGGCCAAGCGGGACCTCGCGGCCCAAGCCCTCGCGGCCACGCGCGAGAAGCTCGGCCTCAAGGGCGGCGACATCGTGATCTCCGCGGAGACCGCGGAGCGGATGGCCCTGCCAAAGGCCAAGACCGCCGCCAAGGAGAAGGTCGCCAAGACCTACAACGTGCTCCTCAAGATGAAGGCGGAGGACTGGGACAAGTACTTCGCCGCCCGCGAGGGGACGCTCAGGACCGAGCTCATCCCCAAGCTCAAGGAGCTGACTGAAGGCAAGAACGGTTCCGTCTCGGCCGAGCTGGCCGCGGCGAGCGCCCTCCTCGAGTCGATCCGCGCCTCCGGTTTCGGAGACGTCCTCACCGAGTCGGGCCCCGGCTCACCGCTCCTCACCGCCACCATCGAGCGCTACCTCGCGGACCGCGCGAAGGGCCTCGCGTTCTCCGTAGCCCCCGCGCTCGGCTTCGTGTCCAAGGACACCGCGTACGAGGCGACGGTCGCCCTCAAGGACGGATCGCCCGTCGAGAAGGTCTCCGTCCGCGCCGAATGGAGCTACGTCGGCCTCGAGGATCCGGTGGTCCTCGATCTCGTCACGGGCGCGGGCGGGAAGGTCGCCATCGCGTATCCCGAGGACGAGGGTTTCCGCAACAAGGCCGTCAAGCTCGTCCTCTCCACCAACTTCGCCGCGGCGGCCTCGAGCCTCGCGGGACTCAAGAAGATCGACGCCGCGGCGGCCGCCGATTTCCGCTACTGCTATTTCGACGACGTCGCCGCTTACTTCTCCGGCGAGGTCCTCGTGGCGGGCGGAACCTACACGATCGGCGCCCCCGCGCGCGACAAGCGCGCGTCCAAAAAAGAAGCCGCGCGCGAGGCCTCGGTCGCCGACTTCTACGTCGACTCCGCTCCCGTGACCAACGCGCTCTACGCGATGTACCTCCACGACGCGCGGGTCCCCGAGGCGGCCTATCCCGAGTACTGGGACAATCCGGACTACAACCAGCCCGATCAGCCCGTCATCGGCGTGAAGCACTCGGACGCGGTCGCCTTCGCGTCCTGGCTCTCCGAGCGCCTCGGCGTCGTGAAGCGCCTCCCCACGGAGGCTGAATGGGAAATCGCCGCCCGCGGCGGCCAGGACGTCGTCTACCCCTGGGGCGACGAGCTCCCGACCGACGGCGTCCGCGCGAACTACAAGGGAAACGGGACCTTCGACGGGCCCTCGCCCGTAGGCAGCTTCGAATCCGGCAAGAACGCGCTCGGTCTCGTCGATATGGCCGGCAACGTGTGGCAGTGGACCTCGACCCCGAGGTCCGGCGCTGAGGGCTATTTCGTGGCGAAGGGCGGATCCTGGATGGACGGCCCCGTCGACCTCCGCGTCTCGAACAGGAAAGAAATCAGGGCCGACAGGCCCTACGTCGACGTCGGCATCCGCCTCGTCAGGGAGGTGTCCAAATGAACAAGCGTATCTTCCATAGCGTATCGGCGGCCGCGCTGCTGGCCGCCCTCATCTCGCTCACCTCGTGCCTCTCGACCGGCCCCAAGCAGACGCCGGACGAGAAGGCGGTCGCCCGCGGCGTTCAGGCCTGGAACAAGCGTCAGCCCTCCGCCGCAAAGCCGTACTGGTCCACCATCAAGGACCCGGCGCTCAAGGACAAGTACTTAGGCTACGTGGACAAGGCCGCGGCCGCGGATGCGGCGCTGGCCAACGCGGACGCCGAGCTCGAGAAGCCCAAGCCCTCGGAGTCCAAGCTCGCCGCGTCCTACGACACGGTCGTCTCCTCCTATTCCTCTATCCCCAAGGAGCTTCCACCGCCCTCTTCAGTGAAGAAGCGCGCCCTGCCCCTCGCGGAGCGCCGCGTGCGCGGCCTCGTGAAGGCCGAGAAATTCGCGGCGGCCAAGGAGACCGGCAAGAAGGCCGTCGACCTCTTCGGCGCCGATCCCGCCATCGACTCGATGCTCAAGGAGGTCGAGATCGTGGAGGCCTCCCGCAAGGGCGAGGGCGCCCTCGACGCCTCGCTCGCGAAGGCGCGGGGGACCGAGGACTTCGACGAGAAGGTCGCCGCCTATTCGGCCGCGGCCGCCGACTGCGACGCCGCGAGGAGCTCGCTCCTCTCCAAGGCCAAGTCCGAGGGCGTCGCCGACTCCTCCATCGTCGCGGCGCAGTCCCTCAGGCTCAAACAGCGGCGCCAGGAGATCGAGGTCGAGCAGGAGTCCATGATCCGCGACAAGGCCTACGAGTACCGCGACAAGATCGGCGAGGAGTTCGCGCGCGTGCCCGAGGGCAAGGACGCGGGCTCCATGAAGCTCGAGCAAATCCTCGAGTACCAGCAGAGCGTCCGCGCCAACGTCGACGCCGCCTATAAGGACCTCCTCGAGTTCGCCAAGAAGTACCCGGACGCCATCGACCCCGACTTCCTCGACGAGGTCGCCGCGCAGAAGAAGGACCTCGACGCCAAGATCGCCCAGGTGGAGGCGGAGATCCGCACTGCCAAGGAGATAGCGAGCCGCGGCAAGGTCGTCTTCCCGATCATCATCGGCCTCTTCAATCCGCAGCCCGGCAGCAAGGACGAGGCCAAGAAGAGCCGCCCTGCGGTCTTCAGCGCCGAGGGCGCCAAGAAGCCCGAATACTGGTGGGGCATGTACTCCATCCCCAGGGGCACCATGAACGACCTCGTGATCACGCTCAAGGACGGGCGCGGCGTGCGCGCCTTCGGAAGCAACACCAAGTCGGGCAAGATCGTCGGCAAGGACAATCCCGACCTCATCAACAAGGGCTCGAAGATCGGTAACTCCTGGCCCGTCCTCAACGCCGGCGCCAGGTTCCCCACCGACAAGTACTTCTTCGAGATCGATACCGGCAAGGACGGGAGCTACGAGGGCGAAGTCGTCATCTACAGCTCGTTCGTCGTGAGGATGCGTTAATGAAGTCAAGCAAGACAGCGGTCATCATAATCATCGTAGCGCTCGCGGTCCTCGCGATCGGAGCGCTCTTCTTCCTCGTGTGGAAGCCCCAGCCCAAGGGCGTCATGGTGGGCTCGTCCGCTCTGCCGGACTCGCTCAATCCCATCCTGGAGCAGAACGTCGCAGGCCTCAACGCCAACGAGCTCCTCTACGACGGGCTCGTGAACTTCGAGGTGGATCCCGCGAGCGGGAAGCTCTACTCGGAATTCGCTCTCGCCGAAACGATCGAGCAAGACAAGGCCACTAAGAAGACCTACCGGGCCAAGCTCAAGGAGGCCTACTGGCACGACGGGAACCGCGTCGTCGCCGACGACGTGGCCTACTCCTTCGCGGCCTACGCCCTCCCCGAGAACAAGTCCCCGAACCGGGACTACCTCGTGTCCTTCATCAACGACGTCCGCGCCATCGACGACGAGAACGTCGAGATCGAATTCAACAAGCCCCTCCCCGAATTCCGCGCCTACCCGGTGCTGACCTTCAAGATCATCCCCTCCGTCTACCGGGGCGAGAAGCTGGACGTCGACCTCCGCGCGGGAGAGAACGAGCGCATCTTCGCCACCGAGCCGGTGGGCTCCGGCCCCTACCGCTTCTCGAGCTGGGAGATCGGCAAGTGGGTGAGCTTCGAGGCCAACGACAAGTACTTCCGGAAGCGCCCCTCGGCCAGGAACCTCATCGTCAAGAAGATCATCGATCCCGTCATCAGGATGAACGAATTCCGCAAAGGACGCATCAACCTCATCCTCGAGACCTCCCCGGTGGACCGCCCGATCGCGGAGAAGGTGAACGGCGTCAAGATCACTTCCTTCCTCCCTTACGCCTTCTACCAGGTGAACATCAATCTGAGGAACCCGCTTTTCGCCGATCCCGACGCCCGAACCGCCCTCTCCATGGCGCTCGACCGCGCCGCCCTCGTGCCCGGGATCACCGACCGCCCCGAAGGCGCCGTCCTCAACACGGGCCTCTTCCCCTCGGACATCTTCTCGAGCAACATGCCCGAGTACGTCGACCAGCCCCTCCCCGACTACGCGCCCTTCAACCTCTCCGGCGCCAAGAAGCTCGCCGCCTCCGGCGGCCTGGCCGGGAAGACCGCCATACTCCTCTACCCAGACTCCATGGGCGAATTCGGCGCCAGCCTCGCGGACGGCGTCGTCCGGCAGTGGGCCGAGATCGGGCTCACCGTCGAGGCCAAGCGCACGGGCGACCAGGTCTTCAAGCGGCTCGTGTTCGCCGAGAAGGACTACGACCTCGCTCTCACCTACAACGAGGGCTTCGACAACCTTTACTCGAGCGTCGGCGACTGGTACCGGGCCAAGGGCAAGAACAACGTTTCCGGCGTCTCCGACGACAGGCTCGACAAGCTCTTCGACCAGTGGGACAAAGCCGTGGTAATGAAGGACTGGGTGGACCTCACCCTGGCGCTCAACAAGCGCGTGGCCGAGCTGGCCCCGGCCGCGTACCTATGCAAGCTCGAGAAGGACGTGTATTCTCGAGGCATCAAGGACATCGCGATAGCGTCGGACAATCCGTTCCTGTCCGTGGAAGACTGGTCGTTCGGAAGGTAGGTCGATGAGATTCCTTCGATTCTTGACGCGGGAGTTCCTGCTCCGTGGCGTCGTCTTCGCAGTGGTCGGCACGGTCGCTTTGACCTGCCTCTACCTGCTCTCGATCGGCGCGCCCCCCGAGGATTACCTGGGCACGGGGCGGTCGTTCCTCCTCCTCGTTTCGGGATCGAAGGACTTCTCGACCGAACATCCCGGCTTCACGGCCGGACGCATCATCGTCAGTGGCGCGAAGATAACGCTGCCGCTGGCGCTCGCGTCGCTCCTCATCCTGACCCTCGCGGCCCTCGTCGGGGCGGCCTTCGCGACGACGGCGCGCTACCTCGACGGGGGGCACGGGGCCAGGGGCCAGGAACGGACGAATAAGGCGTTCTCGCTCGCTAACGCCGCCCTGGCGGCCGCCCCGCTCTTCGTGGGCTTTTGGGTGATCGCCTCCGGCTTCGGAAGCGAGGCTCCCTACATCCTCATCGTCCTATGCACGATCCTCCTCGGCGGGCTGGGCTGGGACGCCACGCGATTCCTCACCACGGACATGGTGGCGCAGGTGGAATCCACCCACGCCACCGTGTTCAGCACCCTCGGGAACGGGCTCGGGCGCTTCTTCCCGCTCCCCGGGACCTTCTCGGGCTACCTCTTCTCCTCCAGCCTGCCGCGGTTCATCCCTTACCTCGCCGGCAAGGTTCCGGCCATCATCGGCGCCGTGACCGTGGCCGAGATCGTGTTCTCCTTCCCCGGCCTCGGCTCCACCCTCCTCGACGCCCTGCTCGCGCGCAACTCAGACCTCCTCGTGGCGTCGGTCTTCATCCTGCTCTGCGTGAACGCCATCGTCGCGTTCATCGTCAAATCGTTCCTGTTCATGATCTATCCGAGGTGGTATGAAAAGTCTATTTAAAGTCCTGAGGTGGATACTGCTCGCGATCCTGCTCTCGCCGCTCGCGCTTTCCTGGATCCCCGCCTCCGGCCTCTCCGGCCTGACCGCGGGCTTCGATCCGGCCTACGCGCATTCGCTCATGGCGTCCTTTAAGCAGCTTTCCATCACGTTGGCATCGACCATCGCCTTCGCCGCCACGCTGACCCTTGTGCTGGGCTATCTCAGCGTGCTATCGATGCCCTTCGGCCGCGGCGCGACGAGCGTCCTCAACGCGCTCGAGTCCGTCCCGGCGATCCTCATAGCCCTCTTCTTCTACGCGCCCGTCTCGGGCTACCTGGCCCGGCACACCGGGAACGTCTCCTCGTTCGCGTCCCTCGCGGTCTTCATCCTCGCGGCCACCGTTACCGCGCTCCCCGAGGCCGTGCGCGGCATCGCGATCCCCCTCGGAGACCTCTACAATCGCAAGTACAGCCTCTCCTTCCGCTCCTACGGCTTCACCAAGCGGAGGATACTCCTCGTCCTCATGAGTTCCCGGTCCATGCGCGACGTCCTCAAACGCGCGGTAGCGGGCATCCTCCTCAAGACCCTCGTCCTCGACTGCTCCTTCGGCTTCATCATCCAGCTCGGGTTCGGGAGCTACGGCACCCCGGCCCACGCGAGCCCCGGCGCCCTCATCGCCGCCAACCGCGACGCCCTTTTCGAGGGCGGGAGACCCGTCCTCTTCTGGCTTCCCGCGGCCTTCCTCATGACCATCAGCGTCGCCTTCCTCATGATGCTCAACGACAAGTACCAAAGGGAGGCGAAATGACCGCTTCAGCCCCCATACAGCTCCAGGGATTCACGATCCGCCTCGGGAAGCGCTGCCTCGCCGATTCCGTGGATTACGTCCACGAGGGCGGCAGCTCCAGCGTCATCATCGGGCCCACCGGGGTCGGCAAGTCCGTCCTGCTCAAGGCCATCGCAGGGCTCCTCCCTGCAAGCCCCTTCGAGCTCTCAGGATCCCTCAGCATCCACGGCCTCCCCGCTTACCGGAACGGTAAGAAGACGAGCGACGACGCCTGGCGCAAGATCCGCCAGCAGGGCCTCGTCTTCATCCCCGCGGAGAGCGCGCAGGCCATGAATCCGGCCCTCACCCTCGAGCACAACCTCAAGCTCCTCGCGCCCGATGCGCGCGAGGTCATCGAGCGGCGCCTCAAGAAGTACTTCAACCTCGACTTC
>CAZIEI010000084.1:9736-14478 GCA_964538705.1 uncultured Spirochaetales bacterium
GGTCTCGGGCGGCGAGCTCCAGCGCGTCACCCTCATGATCCTTCTCTCGCGCCCCGGCGAGCTCGTCATGCTCGACGAGCCAACCGTCAACCTCGACCGCAACCTCAGGAAGCGCTTCGTGGAATTCCTCAACGAGGAGATCCTTTCCGACCGCAAGAAGACCGTCCTCATGGTCAGCCACGACCTCGACTTCATCCAGGCGCTCAGGCTCGACCGCGCGTACGAGCTCAAGAACGGCAAGCTCGGCGCCCTCGCGGCCATCCCCCGCTCCGAGGGCTTCGACCTCCGCGAGGCCAAGAAATCGAACGAAGAGGGCCTCCACGTTGATAACCTCTCCCAGAGCTACTTCAAGCGCGGTATCTTCGGCGAGCACGTCTTCCAGGCCTTCAGCCGCCTCACTCTCCGCTTCGACCGCTCTACCATCTACGGCATCACCGGCCCCTCGGGCTGCGGCAAGTCGAGCCTCATTAAGGCCATCCTCAGGCTCCTCGACGGCACCAAGGGCAAAATCATCCTCGACGGCCAGGACCTCGTGGCCCTGAAGCCCCGCGAGCGCGGCGGCGACCCCCAGGCCTTCAAGCCGTTCAGGCGCAAGATGACCGTAGTCCAGCAGGACTCGCGCTATTCGTTCTTCCCCGACCTCCGCGTCCGCGATTCCTTCAAGCAGATCGAGGCCGCCCTCGGGGAGGACGAGGCCGAATCCAAGAAGCGGCTCGACGAGTCGCTCGCCAAGGTCGGACTCGGCCAGGCCCACCTGGACGCCTATCCCCGCTCCCTCTCCTCCGGCGAGATGAAGCGCATGGACATCGCGCGGGCCCTCGCGGCCAAGCCGGAGATCCTCCTCCTCGACGAGCCCTTCGCCCACATCGACTTCGAAGCCCGGGCCAAGGTGATGCGAGCGATCTCGGACTACATGGCCGAGAACGAGACCATCCTCCTCGTCGTGACCCACGAGGACTTCGACCTCAAGTACTTCGTCGAGGAGAACTACGACTTCCCCGAGCTGCTCGAGAAGGCGGCGGCGCGGGCGTAGCGGCGGAAGCGCTTTCGCCGAAAAGCTAGGCGTCGCGCGAACTACGATGAGGGGTCCTGTCGCTTGGAAAAAACGCGCTCCAAGTTTTCGCGCATTTTTCCCAAGCGCCACCCCATCCTCGATCGATGTAGACGCCTAGCATCCATGGGATTCACTTTCGCCGCTCCGACGCGCGCGGCGTTCAGCTCGCTGTAACCAGCGTATTTACCTTTCGTTCTCTTCCTCAGAATCTCTCGGCCCTGATGATGACGGCGAGTTTCCGGGCGATCTCCTCGTGGCCGCGGGAGGAGGGGTGGAGAAGGCCCTCGCAGAGGCCGATGGCGGGGTCGAGGAAGTCCTTCCCGTTCACGTACACGATGCGATCCGATCCCGAGGAGGCGACCGCGTCTCGCACGGCGTTCCGATACGCGGCGATGCGATCGTCGCCCGCGAGGTCGCGGCCGTTCGTGAAAAGGTCGATGCAGAAGATCTGCGCCTCGGGCCGCGCTCGGCCGAGGATCCTGAGGAAGCGGTCGGCCCGCGCGGCGAACTCGGGCGCCTCCATCCGGTCGATGAGGTTGATCCCGAGCTCCAGCGTCGCGAATGCCCAATCCCGCCGTTCGGCGATCCACTCCGCGATGCCCGGCTCGAGACGGCAATTCCCCGCGAGGCCGAGATTGACGAGATCAATTCCGAGGGCTTGGGCGACGCGCATGGCCCAGGTCTCGGTGGGTCGCACCGCGGTGCCGCCGTGCGTGATCGATGAACCGTAGGCGAGGAAGCGGCGCGGGGGACATTGCCCGGGGCGGGGCGGTTCGAGGTCTCCCTCGATCCTGACGAGGCGGCAGACGTAATCGTAGGGGAGCACGAGCCGTACGAGTCGCGGGTCCCAAGGAGATCCTGAAGCCTCCGCCGCGCGAACGAGCGCCTCGACGTCGGACGGCATCGAAACTTCGATCCAGGTTCCCTCAGGATCGACGAAGCGCGGCGAGACGCGCCAATCGCCCTGGAAGGAGCCGAACCAAATCTCGGCGATCCCGATCTCGTTCACGGGCGCCGCCGCGTCGCGGGCGAGGAGGAATCGGGCCTTACCGCTCCGGATGTTGAATCGGATCTCGGCGCCCGCGCAGAAAAAGGGCGCTTCGACGGCGGGGTCGTCGAGGAGGGCGCGTACGCGTTCGGGATAGCGGCAGAGCGAGGCGCCCTCGGCGCCCGGCCTTCGGACGGCGTCCTCGACGTTATGGAGCTCGACGTTTCCGTGGATCATCGCGGACCTCCGGCGCGAGTTTACTCCGCGATCGCCGCCCCCGCAAGGACGGGGCCTCGGGCTACCGACCGTCAGACGCGCTGCGCGCGAAGGCGATCGCCTCAGGCCAGAAGGCTCGGAACGCCTCCTCGAGGCTTGCGCGGTGGACGGGGAGGAGCCGCCCGCACTCCGCGAGGGGCGCGCCGTGGGGAAGCCGCGACGCGAGGCCGCGGAGCGCCCTATCTACATTTTCGGGAAACGCATACGAGCCGAGCCAATCCATGGAGATGATCCAGGGTGCCACGCGCTCGAACTGGGGGCTCCAATGAGCGCGAGCCTCTTCTATACGCGCGTAGACGGCCTTCGAGAAGTCCGCGAGGCCCGCGGCGCAAAGCGGACGGCCGTAACTATCCCAGCCTGAAGCGAGGACGTTGTCCCAGAAGAGGTCGACGAGGATGCCGCTCGAGTGCGGCGGCGCGTCCGCGCCGAGGGACTCCCGCGCCGCGGCGAAGGCCGCGTGGGTGTCCGTGAACGCGTCGATCCGCCGGTGATGAGCGATGCCGAGGGCCATCCCTTCGGGATAATCCTCCGCGGCTTCGCCCGAAAAGTAGTCGGCCATGATCGCGCCCGTCGTCTCGAGCCCATTCGTGTCTGGGAGGAACGCGTAGGCGAGGAGGGCGTGCGCGAGGAGGTTCATGCCCCGAGTATCACACGGAATCGCCTCCGCGCCAACGGGAGGACCTCCGCGTCGCGTCCGCGGCCGCACCGCGGTGCGCGGCTCGCTGTTTACAACGCCAACGCGCGGGTATATCATATCGCCAATCGGGATCACAAAAAGGAGAACGAACATGTCGATTATTTTCGACCGCCTCGGCTCATGGCTCACCGTTGAGCCCTTCCTCACCCTTCTCATGATCATCGCCGCCATGACCATCTTCCTCAGGACCTACAAGGCCTCGGGGATCGAGGGCTCGGGCAGGTTCTGGCAATGGCTCCGCAGGTTCCTCGAATCCGTCGGGACCGCGCTCCTCTTCCTCGGTCTTCTGTGGATCGCGCGCGGCATCCTCAACGAGAACTACGGGAACTTCTCGTTCGGCCACGGCCGCGTCAGCGAGGTCAATTACCAGAGCGTCCAGGACATCTGGGGCGGCCCCCAGGCGCAGCGCGACCTCTCCGTGCGCCACACTATCGAGAAAGAGGTCATGGAGGAACTCCCCCGGGAGGACGAGACCAAGCCCCCGCTTTACCGCAAGGTCATGAAGACCTTCGAGGTCGAGCAGAATTCCATCCAGAGCTGCCACGCCTCCGTCGAGCTCGTCCCCAACAAGCGCCAGAAGGGAAGCGCCTACTACAACGGATTTGAGACGAAATTCGCCATCGAATACTCGGTGAAGAACGATTCCGCGACGGTGACGGACGCGGCCTTCAGCTTCCCCCTACCTTCCAACCAATCCATGTTCTCCGGCCTCGTCTTCCTCGTGGACGGCACGGACATCTCGGACGACCTCCGCGTTTCCGAGGACGACGTCAGGTGGACTGCCAAGATGGATCCCGGCGAGACCTGGGAGGTCGAGATCCGCTACCGGACGCGCGGCATGGAGTACTTCTATTTCCAGATCCCCGAACCGCGCCAAATCAAGGATTTCGACCTCGTCCTCACGGCGCTGGACCTCCCGGTCAAGGAGGTGAACTACCCCGGCAGCTGCATTCCGCCGACCGAGGAGATCAAGCCCACGCCCGATGGCAAGGGATCGATCCTCGAGTGGAAGTTCGACGACACTATCACCACGGCCGGCATGGGCATCTCCCTTCCCAAGCCGGAGCAGCCCGGCGAGCGGACCAGCGCCATGCTCTCGGGGAGCTCCTACGCGCTCATGATGCTTCTCCTCGCGCTCGCCCTTACCTTCATCCTCGCCGACAAACCCGTGAGGCTCCTCGAGATCGCCCTCGTCGCGGGCGCCTACTGCCTCATGCACATCCTCGCCGCCGCGCTGAGCGACAGCTTCCTCGGCTTCTGGGGCTCGTTCGTCATCGGCGCAGGCGCGACCTGCGCCCTCGCCTTCGTCCTCGCTCGGCATTTCGAGCTCTTCCATCGATACTGCGTCATCGGCCTCACGGCCTTCTTCAGCGTCGCCTACCCCCTCCTCGTGCAGGTCAAGGACTTCTCCAAACCACTCGATCTCCTCGTGATGGCCGGGATCATCGTCTATCTCTTCTTCATCGCGCTCGAGACGAAGTTCAAGAAGGCGGAGAAGCCCTCGGCCTCCTGATCCACTCGAATCGCGGGAAGCGCACGGCCCGGGGGAGCGATCCCCCGGGCTTTTTTGTTTACAAGCGCCGCTTCCTGCAAGACGGGATCTCGTGATGGATCGTCGTACGCTCTTCGTCGATCATGTAGGTACGCATCTTCCGGATCTCACGCTCGACGGGCCCTCCGCAGAGGTACTGCAGGTCGGGTTCGGAGAGCGCGACGGTAATGAGCCC
>CAZIEI010000085.1:0-14435 GCA_964538705.1 uncultured Spirochaetales bacterium
CTTCACGGTCGCGGCGTCCTCCTGGACGTCCACCGCGATGATCTCGAAGGCGACGCCGCCTGAGAGGAGCGCGTCGCGGAGGCGCTGCATGGAGGGCATCTCGGCGCGGCAGGGCGGGCACCAGGTGGCCCAGAAGTTGAGGAGAATCGCCTTGCCGCGGTAGTCGGAGAGCTTTTTCGATCCTCCCTCGAGCGGCGAGAGGTCGATGTCCGGCACCTGGAGCCGCTCCTTCACCGGGATGACCTTGAGCGAGGAGAGGAGGGCCGCGAGCTCGCCGCCCGCGGCTCCCGCCTCCGCCGCGGGAACCGGACGGGCCGTAGCCTTCGGTTCTTTCTCGCGGGCGCAGGAGGGGAAAGCCGCGGCGAGCATGAGGGCCGCGATCGCGGCCGAGGATATCGAATGCCTGTGTCCGGCCATGGCTGGCCTCCTTCGGGCACTGAGCCCGCGGCGAGCCTCCGCACTCGGGCGGGGGCTTAGTACTTGAACTCGCTCTCGCCGATGAACTCCCGGAGGATGGAATCCCGCGGGACGTGGCTCGGGGGGAGGGGAGTGAAGTACTCGAGGAACGAGAGGAGGCGCGAGGCCTCCGCGTACTCGGGGGAGAAGGTCTTCACCTCCTTGAGGAGGGGCTCCGCGTAGATGGAGAGCACGGAGAGCTCGTAATCCAGCGCCGAGTTGAAGGCCGCGTCCGCTTGGTTCTGGAAGGGGAAGATATAGAGCTTCTCCCCGCGCATCACCGAGGGCCACATCTTGAGAGTGTCCTCGGCCGAGCGGCCGCGGAACTGGTAGTCCCGCACGATGCGCCGCACCAGGCGGTTGTCCGTGGTGGGGATACGGTTGTGGTCGTCCAGGTTGAGCTGGGTGAGCGCGCTGACGTACACCTTGAACTTCTGCTCCGCGGGGATCCGGTGGGTGAGCTTGTCGTTGAGGCCGTGGATGCCTTCCAGTATCAGCACCTCGCGCCCCGTGAGGCGGAGCTTCCGGCCCGCCGAGCGGTTCCCCGTCTTGAAGTCGAAGATCGGGAGCTCTACTTCCTTCCCCGCGAGGAGATCCACGAGCTGGGCGTTCAGGTACTCGAGGTCCAGGGCCTCGAGGCATTCGTAGTCGGGCTCGCCCTTGGCGTCGCGCGGGGTGCGCGTCCGGTCCACGAAGTAGTCGTCCAGCGAGATCGGGACCGGCACCATGCCCAGGACCGTGAGCTGTATGGAGAGCTTCTTGGCGAAGGTCGTCTTTCCCGAGCTCGAGGGGCCGGCCACCAGGACCGCCCGCACCTTCCCCTCGCGCTCCGCGATCATGTCCGCGATCTCGGCGATCTTCTTGTTCTGCAGGGCCTCCGCCGTGCGGATGAAGGGCCGGATGGTCGCGGGCTTGTTGATGCTGTTGATCGCGCCCACGCTCGTGACGCCCAGGGTCTTACCCCAGCGCTTGTACTCGCGGTAGATCTTGAGGAGGAGGGGGTTGTCCCTGAAGGGGCCGATCTCGTCCGGCCGCGCCGCGGAGGGGTAGCGGAGGAGGAAGCCGTCCGCGTAGGGGTAGAGCTCGAACTTCCGCATGATCCCCGTAGAGGGCGCGAGCGGAGCGATGAAGAGGTCCATGAAGCCGCGGCAGACGTTCACGGGGATCCGCGGCGAGTTCATCTGCTTGAGGAGGAGGAGGGTATCGTCCTGGCCCGAGGCCTCGAAGTGGTGGAGGGCGTCCTCGTAGGACATGACGGAGCGCTTGATCGCCTGGTCCTCGGCCACGATCGATCGCATCCTCGCCTCGATCCGCTTGATGTCGTCCTCGGTGAGCGGGAGCTCGTCGTCGAAGCTGTGGTAGTAGCCGTTCGAGAGCGAATGTCCCACCACCACGGTGCGCTCCGGGAAGATCTCGCGCGCGGCCATGGCCAGGAGGAAACAGAGCGAACGCCTCAGCACCAGGGCGCCCGCGGGGGAGTCCAGGGTGACGGGCTGGATCCTGCAGTTGACGTCTATGCTCGCGTACAGGGAGCTGAGCTCGTTGTTCACGAGGACGGCGACGATCGTCTTGCCCTCCGCGCCGAGCCGCTGGGCCACGTCCGCGGCGTGGATGCCCGAGGGAAGCGTCTCGGTCGTTCCGTCCGGAAAACTCACGGTGATCTTTTTCATCGTCCCCTGAATATACCGATCGAAGGGCCCTTGAGGTAGTCCTTCGTCCTTCTGCCGTCCCCTGACCATGAGGATGCCCGATCGCTCCGCTCTCGCGGCTCATTGCTGAGCGGGGGCAAGGACTCCCGTCCTTTCCCCCTGCCCGGCGCCGATGCCTCTCTCCCCTCGGAGGCGGCTCTCTGCGCCGGTCATCCCCCTATCTTGGGAGCGATATGGCGAGAATGCTTTCATATTGTGTGAAGTTAAGACAGCAAATTCGGTGGAATGTATGGAATCAATACAACTACCCGAATCACCGTTTGTCCATGCGGTGAGTACGCATTATGCCTCTGATCGATATTGGCCTGCAATTATTCAATATAATAAAAGGAAATAGCGTTGCCCGCGCTGTCTTCTCCCCAAGGCACTCCATTTTTGGCACGCATGTTGCAATAGTACTCGTGAGTGCTCACAAGGCCTTGAATCCGCGCCGCAGTGAACGGACGGATTCCCCCGGCGGTATGCCGGACGGATGACTTCAGTATGGAGGTATGCCATGAATTACCTAACGCTTCACAATCCTATCCGCCAGCTCGAGCGCGAGCTCACTGACTGGTTCGGCGAGCTGGATTCCAACCTCTCGGGCTGCGGCGTCGTCGGCCGCGGCTTCGCTCCCGCCGTGGATCTTTACGAGGAGGACGACGCCTTCATCGCCCGCGCCGAACTTCCCGGCATCGACAAGAAGGACCTGGACATCAGCATCAAGGATGGCGTCCTCACAGTGAAGGGAGAGAAGAAGGGGAGAGCCGAGGAGCAGAAGGAAGGCAAATATTACCGAAGGGAGACCTGGGCCGGCAGCTTCGAGCGCAGGATCGCCCTGCCCGAACGGGTGGACGCGGAAAAGGTGAGCGCCGAGATGAAGGACGGCGTCCTCACGATCCGCGTTCCCAAGCTCCCCGAGGCCAAGCCCCAGAAGATCGACATCGCCTAACGGAACGGCTTCCCCGAGCCCCTGAGCCGGACCCCTGAAGCGGGGTCCGGCTTTTTTTTCGCTCCATGCTATAATCGCGCGATGGACGCGAGCGCGCGGCGGAGCCGGCGGGACGCGGAGAGCGGAACGCCGCCTGAGCGCCCTCTCCGCCCTGACGGAAAAGGCCGCTAGGCCCATGGAGAGCTTCCTTCCCCCGGACTTCGCGTCCTTCATCGCCCCGGGCGCGGACCGCCTCGCCTACGTGGTCTCGCGCCTCGAGGCGGCCCGCGTGCCGCACTCCGTGCTCTCAATGGCGGGCTCGCGGAACGTCCTCGTGCGCTACGGGAAGGGCGCGTACTCGGGGCGGCGCGCGAAGTGCATTTCCGCGCACTACGACCGGCACCCGGGAAGCCCCGGCGCCAACGACAACTCGGCCGCCTGCTGCCAGCTCCTCTCCTTCGCGGAGGAGCTCCTCGCCTTCCGCGGCCCGCACGACTGCATGATCGCCTTCACGGACAACGAGGAGATGATGGGTAAGGGCCGGAGCTCCGCCCAGGGCTCGTTCGCGCTCGCTGAGGGTTTCCTCCGCGGCGGGGTCGGCCGGCCCTGGGCCTTCACCTTCGATTGCACGGGCCGGGGGAGCGTGCCGGTCCTCTCGTCGTCGGTCTTCTCGTCCCCGCTTCCCGGAGGCGGGCCGCGGGCGGTTGCGGAACCGGCGCCGCGGGCCGGATCCGCCCATGATCGGGGAGGGGCGGCCGCGCCCGGGGCCTCGTTCAAGCGTCGCATCGCCCCCCTCCATCGTTTCACGGCCTCGATCCTCGAGGAAGCCTTCCGCGGCTCATGGCTCAGCCTCCCCACGCCCTATTCGGACAACTTAGGCTACCTTACGGGAGGGCTCGCGGCCGTCGCGGTGACCTTCCTCCCGCGCGCGGAGGCCTTCGCCTACGCGAGAGCCCTTGCCGAGAACCCTCTCATCGAGCATATTCTCCTCCGGAGCGAGTTCCGCACCCGCGAGGGCGAGCGGATCCTCGCTGCCGCGACGCCGCGCACCTGGAAGCTCATCCACGGGAAGAATGATTCGCCGGAGAGCCTGGACGCGGACGCTTTCAAGGCGATGCGCGCCCTCCTCGGGGCGATCGCCTCCGCGAGGACGCCCTCGGCGAGGCGGGGTGCCGCGGATCGCTGAGCCGCCGCTCCGCGCGGCGCGGAAAATCGGAGGTGGACATGGCCGAACGGACGCTCCCCGAGCGTAAGGACGTGAGCGCTGAAGACCGCTGGGACCTGAGCCCCCTCTTCGCGTCTGAAGACGCGTGGGAGGCCGGACTCGCCGAGATGAAGGCCCTGGGCGAGCGTATTCCCGCCCTCAAGCCGAAAAACTGCCTCGACAAGGCCGCCCTCCTCGAATGCCTCGCCTTCTTCGAGAAGCTCGGCATGCTCGCGGAGCGGCTGGGCGAGTACGCGCACCTCCGGCAGACCGAGGACGAGGGCGACTCCCGCTCCCGCGAGCGGCTCACCCGCTTCATCATGCTGAACGCGGCCCAGGAGGCCGCGTCGAGCTGGTTCACGCCCGCCGTTCAGTCCCTCCCGCCCGCCGAAGTGGAGTCCTGGATAGCCGACCCCGCCTACGGACCCTACGCCGTCTACCTCCGGAAGCTCCTCCGCTGGAAGCCTCACGTCCTCTCGGAGGCGGAGGAGCGCCTCATGGCCCTCCAGTCGGAGCACGCCCGCACCGCGAGCGAGGCCTTCAGCGTCCTCACCAACGTGGACATGGAGTTCGGGACGGTGGAGACTGCCGAGGGCCCCATGCCCCTGAGCCAGTCCACCTTCTCGCGCTTCCTCCAGGATCCGGACCGCGGCGTCCGCGAGCGCGCGTACCGCTCGTTCTACGCGGTCTTCGACACACACAAGCACACCCTCGCGGCCCTCTACCAGGGCTCGGTCCTGACGGACAGGTTCCAGGCGACGGCCAGGAACTTCCCCTCCGCGCGCGCTGCGGCGCTCTTCCCGGACGCCGTGGAGGAGCAGGTCTACGACGCCCTCGTGGAGGCGGTTACGGAGAAGCTCCCCGCCCTGCACCGATACTACCGCCTCAAGAAGAAGGCCCTCGGCTTAAGCGACTTCAGGCACTGGGACGCCTATGTCCCCATGGTGCCGGGAGTCAAGGTCGAGCATTCGTACAAGGAGGCCGTGGAAATCACGCTCGAAGCCCTCGCCCCGCTCGGCAGGGACTACGTGATGACCCTCGGCGCGGGGCTCCGTTCGGGCTGGGTGGACCGCTACGAGAACAAGGGGAAGCGCTCGGGCGCCTTCTCCGCCGGCGCATACCGGAAGCCTCCTTACATCCTCCTCAACTACAAGTCCGACGTCTTGAGGGACGTCTACACTCTGGCCCACGAGGCCGGCCACTCCATGCATTCGCACTACGCGTCGCTCGAGAATCCCTTCATGTGCTACGGTTACTCCATCTTCGAGGCCGAGGTCGCGAGCACCTTCAACGAGGAGCTCCTCTTCGACCGCCTCTGGAAGGACTCAGAATCGAGGGAACTCAAAGCGTACGTACTCAACATGCGCGTGGACAACGTGATCGCCACCATCTTCAGGCAGACCATGTTCGCGGAGTACGAGCGGGAAACCCACGCCCTCCTGGAGGCGGGGAATCCCCTGAGCCTCGACGCTCTCCGGTCGACCTACCGCAAGCTCCTCGAGAAGTACTTCGGTCCCGAGGCCGTCCTAGAGGACGTAAGCGACCTGGAATGCCTCCGGATCCCGCACTTCTACCGGGCCTTCTACGTCTACAAGTACTCGACGGGTCTCGCGGCCGCCATGAGCCTTGCACGGCGGGTGCTCTCCGGCGGGGAGAAGGAGCGCGAGGACTACTTCAGGTTCCTGAAGGCGGGCGGAAGCCTCTATCCTATCGAGAGCCTCCGCCTCGCGGGCGTGGACATGGCCTCGAGCGGGCCCGTGCGCACCGCCCTCGGAATCTTCGAGGAGGACCTCGCGCGCCTCGAGGGGCTCCTCGCCCCGTAGGCCGTCGTACGCCGCTCGAACCGCGAAAAAAAAGAGGACGCGCTCGTCGGCGCGTCCTCTTTCTTTTTTTTAGGGTATCCGGTCAGCTCAAGCGGTAACGAAGCGGCCGATCCCGGGATCGGCTTAACCGGTCAGCTCAGGCAGTTACGAAGCGGCCGATCCACGGATCGAGGAAGCAGAAGGCGACCACAAGGAGGATGGCGGGGAGAAAGTCCCCGGTCTTGATCTTCTTGAGGCCGAGGAGGTTGATACCGATCATCATCACCATCACGCCCCCCGCGCCGGATATCTCCGCGAGCGCGAGCTCCGGCAGGACGGGCTTGATCCAGCGCGCGAGGAGGGTGAGGGCGCCCTGGTACACGAAGATGGAAGCGGCCGAGAACATCACGCCGAGCCCGTAGCGCGCCGCGAGCACGACGGCGAGGAATCCGTCCAGCACGGACTTGATGTAGATGAGCCGGTTGTCCCCGATCGTGCCCGCGTTGAACGAACCGAGGATGGCCATGGCGCCCACGCAGAAGAGCACGCTCGATGAGAGGAAGCCCTCGGCGAAGAGGTGGCCGTTGCCGGTGGCGGGGAGGCGCCGCTTGATCGACTCGCCGAGCCTGAGGATGGCAGACTCGATGCCGAGGAGGGTGCCGATGCCGCCCCCCAGGAGAAGCGAGACGATCACGTAGACCTCGCGCTGCGACTTGAAGGCCATGCGCACGCCTATGAAGAAGGTGAAGGCGCCGGCGGCCGCGGTTATCATGGCTTTCGCGGGGCTCTCGTCCGCGTCGGCCGCCTCCGCGTTCCGGGGCGAGGCCTTCCCGACGAGGAGGCCGATGAGCGAGCCGAGGATGACGGCCGCGACGTTCACGATGACTGCGATCATGCTATTCGTCTCCGCGCGAATCGGTATCGAACACTATTTTCCCGAGGTCGAAGGGGGTCTCGCCCCGCGCCTCCCTGAGGGCGGCTATCGCGCGCTTCGCGCGCTCGAGCTCGGTGAAGCGGTACTCGTTCCCTCGCGGGCCGCTCTCGATCTCCGCGCCCGACCAGGAGGCGAGCTCGTCCATGAGTTCGGCGGGGGCGTCCGGGGAAGCGGGCCTGGCGGGCTCGGGGAGCTCGGAGGGGGAGGGCGGGACGGCGGCGGCGGGCGAGGCCCAGGCCTTCCCGTAGACGATCCTCCGGAGGTTCTCGCGCTTCACGAGCTCGTTGCGGCGCTTACGCGTTGAATTCCGGAGGAGGGGGATGAGGTAGAAGAGGAGGCCGAAGGCGACGGGCACGATGCCGAGGACCACGGCCACGAGGGCCACCGGGTTGCCGCTCAAGGACGCGGCGAGGGCGACCACGAAGCCGTAGAAGGTCTTGAGGACACCGAGCTGGGCGAGGGCCGCCCGACTGTTCATGAGGATCTCGATGATACTCCCGATGATCGGGCCCCAGGCGGCCGTGGCCCCGAGGAAGAAGCCGCCGAAGGCGAGGTTCACGCCGTTGATGGCGGCGAAGGCGCGGTTGGCCGCCTTCGAGTTGGACGAGAAGGGTTCGAGGGACTTGGCCCGGGGCGAGGAAGCCGCGCGCGGATCGGCGACGTCGACGCCGCGGAGGACGTTCGCGAATTCATAGTAGATGACGCCGTCCTCGCTGACCTCGGGGGAGCCCTCGAACTCGAGGCAGTAGGCATTGAGGGTGCGCTCGGCGTCGTCCGGGGCGCGGCCGGAGAGGGCCGCGAATTCCTCCCGCGTGATGAGGCCCGCGTTGGCGCGGAGGAAAGCGAGGAAGGCCTTGCGCTCGATCCGGGGCCAGTCCGCGTTGGGGTCCCCGTCGCCGAACACGAAGGAGAATACGGCCTTGTGGAGGAAGCGGCGCTGGCCGCCGCGGGCGACCGCGCGGCGCATGCGGTCCTCGGGGCTCTTGAAGAGCTCGGAGTAGAACCAGATGCGGATGAAGGCGTTGAGGAGGCCGCCCACGATGTTGAAGTCGCCGCCGCGGGAGCGGCTGTTGCGGTTGTTCGCCTGCAGGGCGGTGCCGCCCACGAGGAAGAGGAGGGTGAGGGCGAGGAAGAGGACGAAGTAGCCCACGAGCATCACGACGATCCAGGCCTTGAAGATCCAGGAGAGGACCTTCGAGGCGACGGAGCCCGCTTTTTTAAGGCCGCGCCTCAGCGAGGGGCCGAGGCCGCGGTAGCGGCTCCGCATCCTCCCGGGGAAGGAGTAGAGGATCTCGCCGGATTCGGAGACCTTGAGCCGAGCGCCGTATTCGTCCGCGACGGCGGGCAGCTGCTCCTCCACCTGGATCTTGGGCAGGGCCGTCTCCGCGACGAGGTCGGCGAGGGTGGCCTCGCGCTTGCGCTTCTTGAACGCGTCGACCAGGACCGTCTTGACCCGCTCCGGTCGGTAGTCGTAGGGCTTTTTCTCCGCCATCGGCGAAAGCCTAGCACAGAAGGGCGGCTCGGTCATGCCCCCCTGAGGGCGGAGATGTCGCGCTCGCCCAGGATGGCCATCAAAAAACGATCGAAGCCGAGCGCCACGCCCGAGCAAGGCGGGAAGGAATCGAAGTGCAGGGGATAATCCATGTCCACGCGGTGGGGCACCCGCGCGCGCGCACGCTTGCGGGCCGCTTCCTTGAGGAAAGAGGCGCGAACCGCCTCGGGACTCGCCGCCTCGGTGTAGGTGTTCGCGAGCTCCATGCCCGCGGCGTAGAGCTCCCAACGCTCCTTCCAGGGCGTCCCGGGAATGTCCGCCGCCAGGCACTCGATGCGCGCGGGAAAGCGGTCCAGCACGAGGGGGCGGTCCCTCGGGAGCGCCGGTTCTACGTGCGTGAGGAAGACTTGATTGAAGGCGTCTTCCCAGGCGGCGCCGTCCGGGACGGCGAGGCCTTTCGCCCGGGCCGCCTCGCGCATGGCGCCGTCCTCCTGGAGGGAGGCGAGCTCGAGGCCGGCGTGCTCCCGCCAGGCTTCCTCCATCGTCATGGTCCTGAAGGGGGGGCGGAGCTCCTCAGGCGATCCGGGCGGAAGGACGGCGCGGAAGAGCTCCTCAGTGAGCGGAATGGAGGAAGCGGCGCTCCCCCCGACGGTGTAGTACTCGAGCATGGTGAACTCGGGGCCGTGGATCCTGCCCCGCGCCTCGCAGTTGCGGAAGCAGCGCGAGAGCTGGAAGACGCTTCTCCCCGTGGCCGCGATGAAGGGCTTCATCCATACCTCGGGGGAGGGCACGAGGTAGAGCTCCTCGGCGCCGCGGAAGGGATCGAGGTACTCGGTGCGGAAGACCTCGAGGCAGGACTCGGGGATGAGGGAGGGGGCGAGGAGGGGCGTGTCCATCTCCAGATAGCCGCGGGAGAGGAAGAACTCGCGGATATCCGTCTTGAGGCGCGAACGTATCTCGATGGCGCGGGCGTCCATGCCCCCCACTATACGCGAGGCCGGGACAGGGTGTCACGCCGTTGCCCAAGGGGGCGCGCGGGAGTATGCTCCCCGCATGGACGATACGCGCGCAACTCCCTCCGCTCCCTTCGCCGACCCCGCGGGCCCCTGGGTCCGGAAGACCCTCGCCTCCCTCAGCCTCGAGGAGAAGATCGGCCAGCTCCTCCATCCTAACGCGCGTCCCGCGCAGGACCTCGAATCGCTCAAGGCCTCCATGCCCCCCGTGCGGCCGGGCGGCGTCTTCCTCTTCCCGGGAGACACGAGCCAGTACCTCGCGGCCGTCGAGGCGATCCAGTCCGGGATCGGCATGACGGGCGGGGCCGCGGACGCCATCCCCGTACTCGTGTCCTCGGACCTGGAATCCGGCGCGGGGCGCATGATAAAGGACTGCACGCTCTTCCCCGACCCCATGTCGCTCGCCGCCTGCGGTGACGGGCCCGAGGGGCTCTCCCTCGCTCGCCTCATGGGCGAGGCCACCGCGCGCGAGGCGCGTTCGCGCGGCGTGCACTGGTGCTTCGGTCCGGTGGTGGACGTGAACGCCAATCCGCGGAATCCGATCGCCAACACGCGGAGCATGGGCGACCGGCCCGCTCTCGTCGCCGCCCTCGCGCGAGAGCTCGTCTCCTCGATGCAGGCTCACGGCCTCTGCGCGGCGCCCAAGCACTTCCCCGGCGACGGCTGGGACGACCGCGACCAGCACCTCTGCACCACGGTGAACCCGCTCTCGCGCGAGGACTGGGAGGCCGTCTCGGGCCTGACTTTCCGCGCCGCGCTCGATGCGGGAGCCTGGTCCGTAATGCCCGGTCACATCGCCCTGCCCTGGGCCGATCCGGGCGTCCCCGGCGATCCTCTGGGCGCGCCCCCCGCGACCTTCTCACGCGCCATCCTAACGGACCTCCTCCGCGGGACGCTCGGCTTCAAGGGCGTCGCCATTTCCGACGCCATCGAGATGGCCGGCGCCGTGGGACGCGCCTCGTCTCCCGACCAGCTCCTCGTGTCCATGCTCAACGCGGGCATGGACATGCTCCTCTTCTCCAACGCCCCGCGCGACTTCGCCCTCATCCTCCGCGCGGTGAATGAGGGGCGGGTGAGCGAGGCGCGGATCGACGAAGCCTGCTCCCGTGTGCTTGCGCTCAAGGAGACCCTCGGCTTCGCGCGGGATCCCGAGTCGGCGCTTCCGGCCGCCGCGGCGCGCTCGGGCTCCGGCGGAGGGGGTTTCCCTCGATCGGCAGCCAGCCGCGACGGCGCGGCTCCCCGCGGGAACGAGCTCCCCTCCGAAGCGGACGCGATCCGCTACAGGGCGGCGGCCCTTTCCATCGCCGAGCGCGCCGTTACCCTGGTCCGCGACTACGGGAAGGCTCTCCCGCTCCGCATCGAAAAGGGCGACGAGGTCCTCGTCGTCCACCTCCGCTCCTTCCCCGAGTACAACGTGGACGCCTTCGACGAACTCCTCAGGGAGCGCGGTGCCATCGTGACGCGGAAGACCGAGGCCGATCCGATTTTCTGGTTCCGCACGCAGGACTACTCCAAATATAAGGCCGTTTTCATCCTCTGGATCTACGGCCCCACCTGGGGCTCCAACACCGTGCGGCCCAGCCACGCGGCGACGCGGATCGCGTGGTTCGTGCGGCACGAGTACCCTGCCTGCCCCCTCGTCAACGTCTCCTTCGGGAGCCCCTACGTGGCGGATGAGGCGCCCTGGGCCGGGACCTGGATCAACGCGTATTCCCCCGATCCCGCTTCCATGCGGGCCTCCCTGAGGGCCGCCCTCGGCGAGATCCCCTTCCGGGGAACGAGCCCCGTGGACCTCGAGCGGCCCAAGCGCCTCCGCGAGGCCGCCGCCGCGCTCTTCGCGCGGGAGGCCCGATAGGCTATACTGGAGGCATGGCAGCCAAGACGGATTTCGGATTCTTCCGCGCCTGCGCCGCGAGTCCCGAGCTCCGCGTCGCCGACGTCGCATTCAACGCGGCCCGGATCGCCGAGGCCCTGCGCGCGGCTTCGCGGGGCGGCGCCCGCCTCGTTCTCTTCCCCGAACTCTCGATCACCGGATACACCTGCGCCGACCTCTTCCAGCAGGAAGCCCTCCTCGACGCCGCCCAGTCCGTCCTGCCGGGCCTCGCGCGTACGGCGTCCGCGGCGGGCATCGTAGCCGTCGTGGGGCTCCCCCTCTCGCGCGGCGGCCGCCTCTACGACTGCGCCGCCGTCCTCGCGGGAGGGAAGGTCGCGGGCGTCGTTCCCAAGTCCTTCATCCCGAACTACAAGGAATTCTACGAGGCCCGCTGGTTCGCGCCCGCTTCGCCCGCGGACTCATGCGTGATAACCGTGAACGGCGAGGATGTCCCCTTCGGGCCTGGCCTTCTCTTCGAGACGCGCCCAGCCGCGGGACGGCCTTTCCGCTTTGGCGTGGAGATCTGCGAGGACCTCTGGGGAGCGCTCCCTCCTTCCTCCTTCATGGCCCTCCGCGGAGCCGCCCTCATCCTGAATCCCTCGGCCTCGGACGAAATCGTCGCGAAGGCGGAATACCGCAGGTCACTCGTCGTACAGCAGTCCGCGCGCTGCGCGGCCGCCTATCTCTACGCGAGCGCGGGCGCGCACGAGTCCACCACCGACGTAGTCTTCTCCGGCCACTGTATCGCCGCCGAGTACGGCACCCTCTTAGGCGAGAGCGGGAGGTTCGCGCGCGGGACGGAGCTCCTCTTCGTAGACTTCGACGTCGAGCGGCTCGAGGGCGAGCGCAGGAGGCTCACGAGCTTCGGGGACGCCGCGGGGCGCGCGGCCGCGGGGGCTTTCGGAGCCGCGGGGACTACGGGGACTGAACCGATCGCGGTGCGAGCGAAAGCCTGGGACGCGCGGAGCTTCTCGCGCTGGATCGATCCCCATCCCTTCGTTCCAAAGGACGGGGCGACCCTCGACGCGCGTTGCCATGAGATATTCTCCATCCAGTGCGCCGGCCTCGCTAAGCGCGTCGAGCATACGGGAGCGAAACGCGCCGTGATCGGCGTCTCGGGCGGGCTCGATTCCGCGCTCGCCCTCCTCGTGACGGCCAAGACCATGGACCTCCTCGGCCGTCCGCGCCGGGACGTCCTCGCCGTCACCATGCCCGGCTTCGGGACCACCGCGGGCACGCTCGCGCAGGCCAAGGCGCTCTCCCTGGCGCTGGGCGCGGAGCTCCGCGAGATCGACATTAAGGCGTCCTGCAAGCTCCACATGCGCGACATCGGCCTCTCGGACGGGGCGCGCGACGTCACCTACGAGAACGTCCAGGCCCGCGAGCGCACGCAGATCCTCATGGACCTCGCCAACAAGGAGGGCGGGCTCGTCGTGGGCACCGGCGATCTCTCAGAGGCGGCCCTCGGCTGGTCCACCTACAACGGCGACCACATGTCCATGTACGCGGTGAACTCAAGCGTCCCCAAGACCCTCGTGCGCCACCTCGTCTCCTGGGTCGCCGGCGCGGAGGCGGGGGAGAAGGCGGCGGCGGCCCTGCGGTCGATCCTCGGCACGCCCGTGAGCCCCGAGCTCCTCCCTCCCGACGCGAACGGGAAGATCAGCCAGCGAACCGAGGAGATCATCGGTCCGTACGAGCTCCACGATTTCTTCCTGTACCACATCGTCCGCTGGGGCGCCTCGCCCGGGAAGACGGCCTTCCTCGCCGAGCGCGCCTTCGCGGGGCGGTACGCGAAGCGCGATGTAGCGAAGTGGCTCGCCGTCTTCCTGAAGCGCTTCTTCGCGCAGCAGTTCAAGCGCTCCTGCGTTCCCGACGGCCCCAAGGTCGGGTCCGTGAGCCTCTCCCCGCGCGGCGACTGGCGCATGCCCTCGGACGCGAGCCCGACAGTCTGGCTGGGGTAGGGCGGAGCGTCCGCGGGGGAGCCCTGCTTCCGCGTCAGCGGAGTCTCTTAAAGGCCTCCAAGATTCTGAGGCGGTTCTCGGGCTTCTCGCAGTAGGCGGTGAATTCCTCGAAGGTTTCCTTGGGCTCCGAATCCGCGCCCGAGAGCTCGAGGAGGTTCCGCGTCCAGCGGAACCAGAGCGAATGCGGCCCCCCCGGGGAATCCCATCCGCGCCGCGCCATCTCCGCCTCCGCGCGCGCGAAGATCTCCACGTGGTTGTCCTGGCCCGCGACCACGAGCACGCGTCCCGCGCCCAGCATTGCCACGGCTCGCGTGAACCCCTCGGCGAGCGCGGAGTCGGAGCGGAAGCCGCGGAGCGCGAGATCGAGGGAGCCGAGCGAGAGGTCGTGTCCCTGGAGGCGGAGGTTCTTCCTGAGCCTGACGATCGCGCGGCGGACCTCGGCCTGCGCCTCGACGTCGTGCGCGGCCGCGGAAAGGGCGGCGCGGAGCCGCTTGAGCTCGCTCTCGTACTGCGCGAACGCCGAGGTGCGCGAGAGGTAGGCGTCAGTGTCCGAGAGGAGGGCCCACGCGGAAGCGAACGCCTCCGTGATACCCGCCCTGATCCCCCGCGGCCGTCCCTTGTTCATGAAGGCAACTATACATCACTTAATCGTCCATGCGCGGAGGCGGCCAGAAAAAACGCGTCGTCGGTCGGGCAGAGAGTACTCTGATTCCCTAACACTCCGCTTCGCTCCGTTATGCCTTCGGCTCCGCCGCGTTTTTTCTAGCCGCCTCCGCGGTAGCGCAGTCAGAGTGTTTATGTGGCGCATGAAAATGGTACGGCCACGCAAGGATCTATACCTAAGGGAAGGAATCTCGGTATTGGGGATTGGCCGAAGGGGATGGACGAGGGGATTGAAGGGGGGAGGGAAGGGATGCCCTTCTCTTCCCCCTTTCCTCTTGTTGCCCAGGTTAACAAAAAACAAAGCCCGATCGCGGGCCTGCGGAGGATCACTCGCGAACGCGGTAAGGAAAGAAAAGCCCTTCAGGAAGGGCGCGGGTGGCGGGAAGAAACAACCGCGAGGAATTGAAGTACTCTTCAC
>CAZIEI010000086.1:0-13920 GCA_964538705.1 uncultured Spirochaetales bacterium
CCTGGCGTCCTCGACGACGGGGAAGGAAAGCTCCGGCACGATGGACCGGAGCGCACGGACGGTCGTCCTCGATCCGCCCTCAGGCTCGCGCACCACGGCGACTCCGTCGCAGATGAATTCGTTCCCCGCCTCGTAGAGGCGCAGGTTACGCGTGGGCACGGAGAATCGGGACTCGGACGATCGCCGCCGCCCCTGGTTGGCCACGAGGACGCTCAGTCCCGCCCGTCCCGGCCGGGGCCGCGCGTCGAGGGGCTTTTCTATGACCCGGGGTTCGAAGGTGAGCGCGAAGCCGCGCTCCCCTCCGTCCAAGTCCCCCGACCAGGCCTTCCGGTACTCGGGGGACACGAATTCCCAGAGGTGCGCCCCCGCGCGGTCCTCCACGGCCACGTCGAGGGGAAGGTCGGCGCCGAGGAGGACGATGGACTCCGCCGGCACCACGATCGCGGGATCGGCGATGAAGAGCACCGGGGGCTTGGGGAGCCTGAACCTGACGGAGAGCTTTTGGGAGTCGTTCTGGCACGCGACGTCGACGCTCTCCTCCGAGCCCCCGCGTTCCAGGACGAGGCGCACGAGGCCCCGAACACGTTGGGCGTGGAGCCTGCATCCGGGGAGGTCGAGGTGCGTCGCGGAGGGACCGGGTTCGATTGACCAGCGCATGAGTCCATTCTAACGCCGGAGACTCAGGATCGCAACGAAGGACGCCCGGCCCTCGGGCCGCGCGCGCGGCCATCAGGCCGTCCCCGCTCTTCCGCTACAGCCGGACGATCCTCGAGCGGGTGAGGCGCTCGGCGCCGTTTTCCGTGACGAGATAGTCGTTCTCGAAGCGCGCGCCGCCCTCGTCGGGATCGTAGAGCCCGGGCTCCACCGCGATCACCATCCCGCTCTCCAGGACCCAATCGTTCCCAGGCCGGTCGCGGAGCACGGGATCCTCGTGCGCCTCCAGCCCGATGCCGTGCCCGAGCGCGTGCGGCATGGAGAATCCCTCCCGCCCGAAGACGGCCTGCGCTTTTCTCATGAGCTCCGCGGCTCCTGCGCCGGGCCTGAGGAGGGCCTCGATCGACGCGGCGCACTCCTCCACGAGGGCGAGCATGCGCTCCGCGCGGGGGCCCAAGCGGCCGCGCGCGACGGTCATGGTCACGTCCGTCGCGTAGCCTTCCAGCTTCACACCGAAGTCCAGTATGGAGAGTCCCGGCGCGCCGAAGGGGCCAGCGGTCCACGGCGGGAAGGCGTGGATGCCGAAGCTCCGCGCCGGACCCGCGCAGAGCGTCTCGAAGCCCATGCCCTCGCAACCGAGCTCGCGCGCTCTCCGCTCGAGAGCAAGGGCCGCGTCCGCTTCAGTCCTCAGCCCGCCGGACGTAACGCCTTCGGCTATTTCGTCAGCGAGCGCATCCGTGATAGCGGCGGCCTTTCTATAGAGATCGATCTCGTACGCGTCCTTAATCGCCCGCGCGCGGGCTACCGATCTCGCGCCCCCGCCGGGCGGATCGCAGAGGAGCTCGAGGCGCGGGAAGGCCGCGCGGATCTCAAGGTACTCGGCATGGCGAATCCGCGAGGGAAGCTCGAGAGCGCCGCCTTCGAGCGGAACGAACGAGGGGAGGAGGCGCTCGACGGCTCCGCGGAGGGTCCGCCCGTAGTCGCCGTAGGAGATGACGCGATCGGCGTCGGCCATCCGCCGCGCGAGGTTGAGGTCCCAGGCCGCGAGGACCGATTCCCCGCTCGAGGAGAGGAAGAGGACCGCGTCGCCGGGATGTCCGGTGAGATACCGTATGGCAGGATCGCGCGCGCCCTCCTCGTCGCGGAAGCAGGCGCAGGGGATGCCGGCCGCGGAGAGGGCTTCCGCGAGCCGCTTCCTCCGGGGAGCGCGATCGACGCCTCCCCCGTCCGGGCCCCCTTCGTCCGCCTCCGTCATCTCGCCCCCATCGAGGCGAGCGCCTCGTTGGCGGCGGCCTTCACCGCGCCGGTCCAGGCCGCGTTCGCGAGCACGGTCCGCACCACGGGCTCGAGTCGCCGGTTCTTCGACCTTCCCGCGCTCGCGAGCGCGGCGCGCATGAGTCGCTCGGAGTCCTCGCGGGCGTTGCCGATGCGCCTCGCCTGGTCGAGCTCCTCGATGATCGAATAGAGCTCGTCGACGCAGGCGGCGGATTGGTTGGAGCCGAGGGCCTTGATGACGGCTATGCGCTCGTCGCCGTCGCCCTTGCGCCAGGATTCGCGCAGTAAGGGAGCGGGCGCGGGATCATTTCCGCCGATGGCGGAGAGGGCGTTGACGCCGGAGATCCTGAGCGCCCTCGCGGCGGCGCGCTCCTGGAAGGTTCCCGCGTCCTTGGCCCTGCCCGCCGAGATGGCGGCGATGGCGGCCCTCGTCTTGGCGGCAGGGCTCGCGCTGGAGGCCATCTCGTAGCGCAGGGCCGATTCGCCGATCGCGGGAGCCTCGGCGTCGATGGAGACGATGACCGCCTCGGTGGGATCGGCCGCCATGGAGGCGAGGCTCTGCTCCGCCGCCTTCCGCACCAGCGGACCGTACCTTCCCTGCGAGGCGACGAGGACTTCGCGCCAGCCGACGATGCCCCCCATGGCGCCCAGGGAGACCACGCAGCCGTACGCGACGGTTTCCGCCGCGTCGCGGTCGGTGGGACCCGACCTGCCGCCCGCGCCCACGCCGGACCCGGCTCCGGCGGAGCCGGAGATGCCCTCGTTCGCGCGGGCGAGGATCTCCGCGATCTGGCTCGCGTATTCCCTCGCCCGCATCCTCCCCAGGGCTATCAACGCTTCCGACCGCACCACGGGCGCGGCGGACGAGGAAGCGAGCCTGAAGAGGCCCTCGCGGGATTCGAGGCGCCTCGCCGCGCCGAGGGCGGCGCAGACGATGGCCAGGGAAGCGTCGTACTGCTCGCGCTCCAGCGCGTCCAACCGCGACCGCTCCACGCCGAGCGCCTGGTCCAGGACCGCGCCGAAGGCCGCGGCGAGCGAAGCGTCCTTCGAATCGCGCATTTCCTCGAGGACGGCTTTCCGCTCCCCCCAGTCGACGGCGTCCCGGAGCCTCCGGGAATAGCGTTCAGCCTGAGTCTGGGCCGCCCCGATCGCCGCCAGGGACAGGGCGACGCACGCGAACGCCTTCCGCAGCGCGGCGCCGGATGACGCATGGATCCGCATGGGCCTCCTCCTTGGATCGCGCGGGGCGGCCCTGGACGCCGTTCCTCCCGCGCTTCCTCCATGATAAGCCCGCTCCTTGCCCTTTTCCATAGGAAGGTCCAGAATGGCCCGACGCCGGAGCGCGCCCGCGACGCCCCCGCCCGGGGCGGAACGTCGGCGGCGCCGCCGGACGGGATGCCCGGAACGCGATAGATTGACGGCATCGAGGCCGACCGGCGCGGTCCGGAACGGGAGGAGAGCCCTTGGATACCGACGCGGTCATCAGGAAAACCGAGGAAGGACCTTCCGCCTATTTTACCATTAAATGGTCGAAAATCCGCAAAGCCGACAAGTACGACATACACAAGGCCGTGCCCGCGATGGGGGGCATGTGCGAGCTCTACTACAAGGACAAGGAGGGGAAGCTCAACCTCTTCTGCGTGTCGCGCTCATGGTACGGAGGCCTCCGCTCGAACATCCGCGAGCTCACCGACCCCCTCATCGAGAAGGACCCCCACCGCCTGAAGATCCTCCTCGAGCACAAGGACGAGATCTATTACCGATACTCGCTCACGGAATCCCTGAACGACATGAACGACGTCCTCTTCTTCTTCATGAGCCTCTACGCCCCCGACGTCCGCGTCGCTGAGCCCTCGGGGAGGTACGAGCAGATTTTCGTCAACGAAGTGGACGCCGATAAGATCGTGACGATCTGATACGCGTCAATATTATCGGCCCAAGATATTCAATGTGGGGTCCTGGCAGGGGAATCGAATGCACTCCAGGTATTCATGCATTCGATTCCCAAGATATCGCTATCGCGATATAGACCCCGCGAACGACTTCTTGGGCCGCTTCTCGCCGGCGATCAAATCGTCACGTCATCTCCGCGCTGCGAACCATGAGTAGAGGGAGATGCGCCGCGCGTCAGAGAAGGGTAAATCGAAAAAAAGCTGGATGTCCGCGAAGTATCTGAGGGGGTGTCAGGGGGAGTGTACGGGTGAATACCTGGAACGCGTACACTCCCCCTGACAGGACCCCACATCGAATATCGAAGGACATCCAGCTTTTTTATTCGGCATCGAGCCACTCCATGACGAGGGGGCGCAGGGCGCGCTCGAGCGCGATGCCTTCGGGGAAGGAGCCGAGGGGGCCTTGGCGGGCGACGAGGCCGAAATAGCCCTTATCGCGATCCCAGAAGGGATAGGCGCCGTACGCGCCCGGACATGACACGCGCGTTCCCGAGCCTTCGTCATCGCGGGATTCGATCCAGAGGCCGAAACCGTAATGCCAGTCCTCGCCCATCGCCTCCTTGACGGGGGAAAAACCGACAGTGACGGCGGGCCGCGGCGTCCTGTCGCGGAGGAGCTCGCCCATCATTGCCTCGCCCAGGAGCTCTCCTCGGGTCAGCTTCCTCAGGAAGGCCATGTAGTCGGCGGCGGTCCAGTGCATGCCGCCCGCGACCCGCGGATTGCTATCGGAGGGGAGATCGTAGACGGAATCCGGGAAAAGCCCGGTCTCCCGCCTGAATTCATCGAATACGCCCTGCCAATCATCGAAGCCGGCGGCACGGATGGCCATGAGGGCCGCCACCTGCAAGTGCGATCCGGAATAGTAGAAGGCCTTGCCCGGAACCGCGGTCGAACCCGCGTTCTGGCGCACAGCGGCGAGGGCGCTCGCCTCCAGGGTGGCGCGCTTGGCGTTGAGGATGAGGGGTTCGTTCTCGAGTCCGGACGTGAAACAGAGGAGATGGGCGAGGGTCATGGCGGAGAGGGCGTGCGACTTCTTGAGCGGCCAATCCGGGAGGAGATCCGCTGGCCTGTCCGAGAGCTTGAGACGTCCCTTCTCGACCTGCCGGAGGATGATGACGGCGGTAGGGAGCTTGGAAGTCGACGCGGACTCGAGCGCGCTCTCCGGAGCGAGGCCCCCGCGGGCGCGCGCGAATCCGCGCCCATCCGCACCTTCGACGTAGAAGAGGAAATCCACCTCGGTATCCGCAGCCGCGATCGCCTCCTCGAGCGAGGTTTCGACGGCCGCGCGCGGACGCGGAGCGGCCTTCGGGGCCGCCCCGGCGGAGAAGCCCCGCGGCGAGAGGCCCTGGATCGCGGCGATGAGAGCGGCGACCCGCGCGATGCGGACGGAATGCCTCGGCGCCATGGCTCCTCCTTCAGGCTCTCCTGACTATGGCCCGACCGATGATTTTCCGCAAGCGCGTCCCCGGGCTTGACGGATGCCGCCGCGCGTCCGAAAATCGAATACGGGCGCCGCGCGCGCTACACGACCGAACGGAGGGCAAAGCCATGGCAGCGAATACCGAAATCGACAAACTGGATTGGATCATCAAGCTCATCCTCACGATCTTCGTCGACCCTCTCGTGATGGGGATAAACAGGATCCTGCGGGGGCGGGTCGTGATCGGCATCATCTGGATCATCACCGGAGGCCTCTTCGGGATCGGCTGGATCATCGACATCGTCACCATGTTCCTCAACAAGGACATCACCGTCCTAGCCTGAGGCGTCAGGCGGGACCGGAATACAGAGGCCGCCCCGAAAGGGCGGCCTCTTCACATTCCGATGGGCCGCTCAGTTCACGCTGAAAGCGACGGATGATCGATTCGCGGCACAGAAAGACGAGTGATAGAAGTTCACCCCCGTCACGGCCGTCGAGTTCGTGGCGGAAACCGTTAGTTCGTAAGGCCCGCTCGGAGAGAACCCTCCAATGAACTCGTACGTTCCGTCGGCGAAGGGCTCATTCAAAGTGCTAAATAGCGTGCCATCCCTAAAGGCCGCGATATAGACCGAAGCGGCCGGATGAGTCATCGCGGTATTCCAAGAAACCGAAATGTTATTACCGGACACATACGATCCCCCGGGCACGGGCGATGTCAATGAAGGCGCATCGGGGACGATCGCGGTCACCGTAGCGACGTTGCCGGCGCCGCAATCGATGGAGAATTCGACCACATCTCCAGCCTCAACGCCAGGCAGGGTAGCAGTATAATATGGCGAGCCAGAAACATATGGCAGATCGACCCCGTTCATCGAGCATGCGATGCCCGTCGTAATTAGATCATCGCTCCCCTGCAGAGCCACGAATACTTCACCTACGCATAGGTCATCCCTGATTTCAGCCCTCGCGCCCACCGCATAAGGGACAGTCAGCGGCTCCGGAGACGGGGCCAGCGAGGGAGCCGGATCGGACGCATATCCGCAACCCGCGAGAAGCGCGACGGACAGCGCCACGATGAAGAGCGTGGCGATTCGAGCGCTGATCGCGCTATCGTCTTTTTGCATGTATTCCATCGATTCTCCTCACGCGTAGTATACCGCATCGAAGAACCGCATGCCCTGAAAAATGCGCCCCGGGATCCGTTTCCCCTGTTACAATGCCGTCACTATGGAGTCGATTGATTACGCTTCGCATGAGGACCCCGTCTTGGCGTTCGCCGCGATGTCTTTCTCGGGGCAAAAGCCCTCCCCCGCTCTCCGGAAATCCGCCCTCGCCGACCCCCGCGTGGCGGCCCTCCTTTCACAGGCCCTCGCCTGGCCCTGGCCAGTGATCGCGAGCCACAAGTGCGCCAACCAGGGTTTCCACACCCTCGCCTTCCTCGCCGAGCTCGGGTTCAGGAAGACTGATGGGGGACTCTCGGCCGCAGTCGACCGCGTGATCGAGACGATGGGAGAAGACGGCCTGCCCCGACTCCCCTTCGACATAGGCGAGAGCCATGGTGGAAAAGGGAAAAGCGCCGCATGGGCGCTCTGCGACGCTCCGACGCTCATGTACGCGCTCTCGCTCCTCGGGGCCCCCAAGGCGTCGCTTAAAAAGGGGATTAAAACGATAGCCTCGCTTTCATTCGAACGCGGCTGGCCCTGCGCGGTCTCTCCGGAACTCGGCGCTTGGCGCGGGCCCGGCAAGAAATCCGATCCTTGCCCCTACGCCACCCTCGTCTCCCTGAAGCTCCTCCTCCTCGATGAGGAAGCCTGGAAAAAAGAAATTGCCAGCGGCGTCGAATGCCTCTTATCGCTCTGGGAGCATAGCCGCGAGGAACACCCTTACATTTTTTACATGGGCACGGATTTCCGCAAACCCAAGCTCCCCTGGATCTGGTTCGACATCGTCCACGTCCTGGAGGTCCTCTCGCGCTCCTCCGCGGCGAGAAAGGATAAGCGCTTCAAGGAAATGCTCAAGGTCCTCGAGTCCCAAGCGAAAAAGGACGGGATCGTGCCGGGCTCGGTCTACCTCGCGATGAAAGATTGGGACTTCGGGCAGAAGAAGGCGCCGTCCGCGTGGATGGGCTTCGCGCTCGCGAGGATCCGCTCCCGCCTCGGCTAACGCACCCGCCCCGCTGAACGCCGCATGACGGAACGGCCTGATTCGACGCATGGCGTTCCTCTCCGGCGGACGATGTGCTAGACTCCGCCCGGGGAGGGGGACGACAATCGCTAACAGGTTCATTTCCGCGATGAAGCGCGGCGAGATAAAGGACTCGACTGAATTGAAGCGCCGCTTCCGCCTTCTCGCGAAGACCTGCCACCCCGATGTGAAACGCGGCGACGGAGGCGCATCCTTCCTCAAGCTCAGGATCGAGTACGAGGAAGCCCTCGAGTCCCTGACGGCTACCGGACCCGGCGAACTACGAAAGCGCGGGACGAAAGATGATCAGGCTCGGACGCGCGCGCCCGCCCAGAAGACGGCCGGCGCGAGCGCTCCGCGAGGACGCGGACGCACAAACGCGGATACCGCTGAAGCAGCTCCCGAATCGGACGGCCGCACCTTCGACCGCGGCGCCTTCTATCAGGCCTTCGTCGACCTCGTCGCTTCGGGATTCCCCGCGGACAGCCTCGTGAAGGCGGAAAGCCGCGGCTACCGCCAGCACCGCGAAGCCGCCATATCCTTCTTCTCCGACCTCGGCCCCGGCTGCGACGAGTTTTTCCTGGCCTTCGAGCGCGACCTCGAGCGCCTCTACGCGAACGGCATCCTGGACGCCCTCGCGGGCCAGGTCCGTATGATCCTCTACAACCTCGTCTCGTACCATACGAATCCCACCGCCTTCGCGCTCTCCGCGCTCAGGAAGTGGAGGGCAGAGGTCCTCCCCCTGGTCAACCAGCGCGGCCATAAAGTTCTCTCGCGGATGCTCGTCTGGTTCCTGGACGACCTCGCGAACGGGGCGGCGCTGGGCTGAGCGTATCCGCTTCATCGCGCTGGAAGGGGTGCCTTCCGGCGCGAATGAAACTTAGTGAGTCTGTCGTTGAAACCGATTTATATCAGCCCACCAACTATCGATATTTCTGACACAGGCCTAAAAATCTTCCAACAATCCCAAAAGTTTGTCATTAGAAAAAATGCAACACTATTCCTTCGCCTTAAATGGTATTTTTGCCCATATCATTAGTCCCGGATTCAATACTAAGCATTTTGCGGGAACTGAATATGAAAGGCCCGCAACTACCGCGACTCCATATCGATTGTTATCGCTATTTATATTTCCGAATTCATATCCAAAGCCAGCTTCAGCATCAAAAGTCGTCAAATATGGAAAGACTAAAGAAATTCCCAATCCACCGAATAATACAGGATATGCCCTCGCCACGCTTTGCCCGAAACCAAGAGAAAATCTGAGCATATATCCAATGCCGGTAACTACCTCCGCATCCGATCCAAATTCGTTCCCGTTCCCCCATGCCCGAAAAACACTCGACGTTGCTGTCCAATATTTCTCAGCATCTTTGATTTTCCCTTTCTCGAAAGCGCCAACCCATGAATAGCCTATCACGGACCTATCAGGGAAAAAGCTAATGCCCATACCACCGGTCACATCTACACCTATGTAATTCATCGCCGGACCTGATACCGTTTTCTCATCGGGCTTGTTATCCACAACTTTATCAGGATTTGCTTTAAGAGCGCCGGGGTCAATGATCCCACTCGTATCCATTTCGAGGATTCTCCAATGCCCTCCTTCCCATTTCCAATCAATGTAGAATTTTTTACCTCCGACACTAAAAAGGAGCCTAGAAGTACGCCCGAATTCTCCGTCATTTGGATATTTTAATATTTGTTCATATTTCACATCGGGGTTGGGAAATGTACGAGATACGCTGAGTTTTAGCTTCTCCCATACCGCCCGCCTAAGGATTTCAATAGGCAGCCCTGTATTCATACGCTTATGAAGTTTTTCACTTTCACTTTTTGAGAGTGTCATTTCTAGAACAACGAGATCGCTCCACCCCGATCGAGCGGCGTTGCTATACGATATAAACCTGAAATCGGAAACAGGATCTAAAGATTTACCGTTCAGCGCCTCAGTGAAAGCTAACGCCGATTCTTCGAGTTCCTTATCGATTTCATCATTTTGCATCTCGATTGTTCTTTTTGCATTCTTGAACAGTGAAGCGATATTCTCGGCAGGTATCGCAAAAAACGTATTCTGTCGCCCAGCCAACGACCATGAGTTCACTCCTACAACCGAATACGTTACATTCCCATTTCTTTCGATTCTTTTTAAAAGAGGCCCGCCAGAATTGCCCGGATCTATCGTCGCCGAATGCTGAATGAACCATGCCGCGTGGGTATTCGCGAGTTCGACAACTTCAATGCGGGCGTTTGTTATCGTTCCTTTCCCCAACTGCCAAGCCGGCTTCTCAAAAAGAACCGGAAATCCTGCCGACCAAACATCAGCGCCGTCCTCGAGGGAACCAGAGGACATTGGTAAAACATCTGATACATTTATCTTGCCTTCTGGAAATTCGATAAATGCGAGATCCGTATTATCGTCCATATAAATGATACGGCAATTGTCATGTCGCGTCTTTGTTCCATCGCTTTTTTGGAATTCTATCGCCGCCTCCTTCGCCATCGCCGCGACATGCCGGTTTGTGATCACCCAGGGTTTTTTTTCTGTATCCAAAACTATAAACCCGCTGCCATATCCGCCATCAGCGTATTTTTCAAAAAAGCCGGAGAGAGCCTCCTCTCCAGCTACCTTCATCTGAGAAGATATGTTTTTAAACGAAGCGCGGACATCGGGGTCTACCGTCGGATAGACAATACATACTTGGTCCCTGAGTTCCGAATACAGCGCGGCACATAGGAAGAAAAAAACGAGTATCAATATCCAAAAAAAAAGCGCTTTCTTCATAATAAACTCTCCTAGAACAGAAAACCTATATCAACGGCCTCATTATAGGCCATGACGGGGGAAAATTGAACGGCCGATGGGAAAAAGTAAGAAAATTACCCATTGCCATCGAACTGCACATATCTATTATTTTCTTGAATTATCTTCAAAAAACTGATATAAATATATGCACTTTTATAATTATTGGAGGGGAAATGAAGCGTTTTCTTTATTGCTTTATCTGCGTCTTCGCCGTATGCCTCAGTTCATGTATATCCTTCCTGCCAATTGAAAGAATATATCATGATCTGACGCGCAACATTGATATTGAAATCAAAGAATTCCATTTTATTGGAAATGAAATTATAATTGACTCTAGTAGAAACCGGCATATTTCTTATGAAACCAAAGACGGAGAACTTTTTATCACATTCCACACTATTTTCCATAATCCAAGCGAGGAAAGCCACCAGCTTGATCTTAATAAGATCATCGTTATAACAAAATCCGGAAAAAAATTATTCCCAGACATTGCACATCCAGGCGGGTTCGGCACTCCAAGTGACACTTTTTTTAAAGAATCGAACGCTGGTGTCCAAATCCCAATGCTAATCTACGTTTGGCCAAAAAAGACCGATTGGATGATTAGTTATATTTTTGAAAAAATGGATCCACCCGTGAGCATCGTTCTATTCGGCGATACGGAGATCCCCTTGACCTACAGTCCTGAAGATTTAGAATGAAGTAGGGATGCTTCCGGCTACAACGCACTATTCAGGGTAAAATACACTACCGAGAGGGAGTCCTATCATCAATCACCGAACCAGGATTCTTAGGGGCTCTGTCCCGCTATAGAGCCCGGGGATATTATACCATATGCCGTGATACGGCCGCCTTCGGCGACTATTTCCACGGCGTCGCCGTTCCTCAAATATGCATCCTTAAGGAATTCCATGTCATTCACCAGGTGAGGGAGAGCCATCTTCAGGAATCCGCCGTGGCTGACGCAGAGGACGGTCTCATCATCCCCGTGGACGGCCGACAGGTGCGTCATGAAGTCCTTGGCTCTCCTGACGATGGAATCATGGGATTCGCCCTTCGGAAGCATGGCGGAATATTCGCGTTCAGTCGCCCATGCCTTCCACAGCGCTGAGAAGAGAGCCCAGCTCGCGGAGTCGCTCCTGCCCTCCAGGCCGCCGACGCCGAATTCGATGAGGCGATCATCGACGACAAGGCGTGATTTAATCGCTTTGTTGAGGACCTTCGCGGTCTCGTGCGCTCGCTTCAGGGGGCTGTAATAGATCGCATCGATTTTCCGGTATTTTTCCGCCAGCGATTTCGAGAGCGCTTCGGCTTGATGGACGCCCTTCCTCGTGAGGCCGTGCCTATACCCGGTGTTGGAGAAAACCTTTTTGACGTTCGCCTTGCTCTCGCCGTGCCTGACGAAGAGGATCACCATGCGACGCCCTCCTAGTTCAATCGAACCCGCATATCTCCGGCGCTTCATCGCGGCGCTGGTTCGCCGCAGAGCGGTCGCCCGCGGCCAATGCTCGCCCCGTTCGCATTACTTCGATCAATAGATCGGCTTAGCTCGCCTATTGTCCTGCGGGACGCGCTTCCAGCGAATGAACCGGATACCCTGAATTCACGCCCCTGCCATCCAGTATCGTCATCAGGTTCTTCCTGATGAACCGGCGGAGCGCGGCGAGGTTATCGTACCCGGAATATTCTTTCAGCTTGAAATCATCGCCATCGAAAATAATCCTCTTACAGCCCATCGCGCTTTCGATGAGGATTTCGTTTAAATAATCATCTAATAATCCGTACTGTTCGATCGCGTATATGGCTTTCAATTCCTTTTTCAGCTGATCGACCAACCCTTTGTCGCAATACAGGTACCGATGCATCCCTAGCCCGAAACCGCAATCCTCGATCTCGATTAAACCGTCCTCGAAGACGAGGGCCGTATACTCGAAGCCCTTCCCTTCCGATAAATAAGCGTGCGAGGCCTTCAATACTACGGCTCCATGACGCCATGGAAACGCGCCAGCGTTTTTCGCCGCGCAGGCCATCACCGCGAACGATAGGACGAACGGTAAAAAACTCGCTCTTTTCATGCTTCCCCCGGTAGGGCCTTTTTCCGCCGCGATCAAGCGGCTGTCTACTCTACACAGAATAATAGCAGGCACTCCTTCGACGCCACCGCGCACGCGAATAATGCCACCCCCGAGCGAGCGTTGGAGTACCGATCGGACCGGGAGCCTTCGAGAAGACTCGGGACCTCATCGAGCGCCCCCGCAGGTACTTCACCTATCGCGAACTTCCGTTATATCATCGCGCAATACTTCATGCAGCGCGAGGAGCCGTTATCATGGGCAAGTACCCGTTCGCGGAGATAGAACCGAAGTGGCAGACCGTCTGGGAGCGCGACGGCACCTTCAAGGCAACCGAAGACCCCTCGGTGCCGGAGGATCGGCGCCGCTACGTCCTCGACATGTTCCCCTATCCCTCGGGCGCCGGGCTCCACGTCGGCCATCCGGAGGGCTACACCGCCACGGACATCTACTGCCGCTTCCTCAGGATGAAGGGCTACGCCGTCCTCCATCCCATGGGCTTCGACTCCTTCGGCCTCCCCGCGGAGAACCACGCCATCAAGACGGGGACCCATCCCGCGGACGAGACCCACAAGAACGTCGCCACCTTCAAGAAGCAGATCAAGAGCCTCGGCTTCTCCTACGACTGGAGCCGCGAGCTCTCCACCTGCGAACCCGATTATTACAAATGGACGCAGTGGATCTTCTTGAAGCTCTTCGAGCGCGGCCTCGCCTACGAGGCCGAGACCCCCATCAACTTCTGCCCCTCCTGCCTCACCGGCCTCGCCAACGAGGAAGTCAAGGACGGGAAGTGCGATCGCTGCGGCAGCCAGGTGGTCCGCAAGAACATCCGCCAATGGATGCTCAAGATCACCGCTTACGCCGACCGCCTCCTCTCGGGGCTCGACGGCCTCGACTGGCACGAGGGCATCAAGCAGATGCAGCGGAACTGGATCGGCCGCTCCGAGGGCGCGAACGTCACTTTCGCCCTCGAGGGCCGTAAGGAGACCCTCGATATCTTCACCACCCGCCCGGACACCCTCTTCGGCGCCACCTACATGGTCATCGCGCCCGAGCATCCTCTCGTCGCCAAGATCACCTCCGCCGGCCAGCGCGCCGCCGTGGAGGCCTACGTCGATCAGGCGGCCAAGAAGTCCGACCTCGAGCGCACGGACCTCGCCAAGGAGAAGACCGGCGTCTTCACGGGCGCCTACGCCCTCAACCCCGTGAACGGAGCCAAGGTCCCCGTCTGGGTCTCGGACTACGTCCTCATCTCCTACGGCTTCGGAGCCATCATGGCCGTCCCCGCCCACGACGACCGCGACTGGGCCTTCGCCAAGGCCTTCGGCCTCCCCGTAATCCAGGTGGTCGCGTCGGAGAAGGATTTCAAGGCGGGCAAGGACTTCTCCGCCGCGCCCGCCGAGTGCGACATCGAGGACGGCTACGCGGTCAACTCGGGAGAGTTCACCGGGCTCAGGACCGAGGACTTCAAGAAGAAAATCGTCGAGTGGCTCGAGAAAAAAGGCGTCGGAAAACGCGCCGTCATGCCGGGGACAGGATCGCATGAAACCCATTGCG
>CAZIEI010000087.1:0-13811 GCA_964538705.1 uncultured Spirochaetales bacterium
AGCGCGTCCCCGCCACCGAGGCCAACGGCCGCATCCACACCTCCGCCGTGACCGTGGCCGTCCTCCCCGAGGCGGAGGAGACCGAGGTGGAGATCCGGACCGAGGACCTCCGCATCGACGTCTGCCGCTCCTCCGGCCCGGGCGGCCAGTGCGTCAACACCACGGACTCCGCGGTGCGCATCACCCACCTCCCCACGGGGATCGTGGTCCACTGCCAGGACGAGAAGAGCCAGCTCAAGAACAAGCAGAAGGCCATGCGCATCCTCCGCGCGCGCCTCTTCGAGGCCGAGGAGGAGAAGCGGAACGCAGAGCGCGCCGCGGACCGCAGGTCCCAGGTGGGGACGGGCGACCGCTCCGAGCGCATCCGCACCTACAACTTCCCGCAGAACCGCCTCACCGACCACCGCATCAACATGACGCTCTACTCCCTCGATAGGGCGATGGAGGGGGAGATCTCCGAGATCATCGAGGGCCTGAAGCTCCACGCGCGGGAGGAGCTCCTCAAGGCGGAGAGGGCCTAGGGGGCGCGGTGACCATCCGGGACGCAGTCCGGGACGGAGCCGCCCTCCTGAGAGGAACGGGAAGCGCTTCGCCCTGGCTGGACGCGTCCCTCCTCCTCGGGCGCTCGCTGGGCATGGACGGGACGCGCCTCCTCGCGTCCTATCCCGATGAAATCGCCGGTGACGCGAATCTCCTTTACCATGAGCTGCTCGAGCGCCGCGCGTCCGGCGAGTGCGTCGCCTACATCATGGGATCCAAGGAATTCCGCGGACTCGACTTCGAGGTGGGGCCGGGCGTCCTCGTGCCGCGGCCGGACACGGAGGTTCTCGTGGAGGCTGCCCTCGAAGCCGCCCGGGAGGACGTCGCGGCTCCCCGCTCCGTTCGCGGACCGTACCGCGTCCACGATGCCTGCTCGGGCTCCGGCTGCGTGGGGATTTCCCTCGCGCGCGAGCTCCCCGCCCTCTTAGGCGACCGCGCCCTCCAGGTCGAGCTCTCCGACCTGTCCGGCGAGGCGAGGGCCTTCGCGACGCGCAACGCCGAGCGCCTCCTCGGCCGCCCTATCCCCGTTCGCGCCTGGGACTTCATGGACGGCGCTGAGGCGGACGCCTACGAGATAGTCACCGCGAACCCCCCGTATCTCACCGACGACGACATGGCGGCTCTTCCGTCGGAGCTCGCCCGCGAACCCGCCCTCGCGCTCTCAGGCGGAAAGGACGGGCTCGATCCGCTCAGGGCCCTCGCGCCCCGCGCCCTGCGCGCCCTCGTGCCGGGCGGAGCCTTCCTCGTCGAGATCGGTTCATGGCAGGCGGAGGGCGCCTCCGCGATCCTGTCCGCCTCGGGTTTCGCTTCCATGAGCGTCCGGAAGGACCTCGCCGGGCTCGACCGCGTCCTCGCGTCCCGGAAGCCGGAGGGGAGGGCGCGTGGATAACCTGAAGCGCGCCCTCGAACAGAAGCTCTCCCGCTTCGACGAGGCCGACAAGAAGCGCATCCTCGAAGCCCTGGCCTGGGGCGAGGAGCTCCACGGCGGGCAGGAACGGGCCTCGGGCCAGCCATATTTCACCCACCCCCTCGAAGTGGCTACCACCCTCGCGGATATGCGTCTGGACGCGGACGCGGTCATCGCCGGCCTCCTCCACGACGCGCTCGAGGACACCCAGGCCACGAGGGAGGAGATCGAGCGGCGCTTCGGGAAGCCAGTAGCCCTCCTCGTGGACGGGGTCACCAAGATCTCGGGGCTCAAGACGGGGAACAAGACCGTCCAGGAGGCGGAGACGATCCGCAAGATGTTCGTGGCCATGACGGAGGACATCCGGGTCATCCTCATCAAGCTCGCGGACAAGCTCCACAACATGCGCACCCTCATGCACCTCAGCGAGGCGAGGCAGAAGGAGATAGCGCAGGAGTGCCTGGACATCTTCGCGCCCGTGGCGGAGCGGCTGGGCATGGGATGGCTCAAGTGCGAGCTCGAGGACCTCTCCCTCAAGACCCTCCACCGCGACGCTTACGACCAGATCAAGGCCATCGTCTCGCAGAAACGCGGCGAGCGCCGGGACTTCCTGTCACGGATCAAGGCGGACATCGAGGGAGCGGCGCGGAAGGCCGGCATCAGGGCCTCCATCCACGCGAGGGCCAAGCACTTCTACTCGATCTACGTGAAAATGAAGAAGCGGAACAAGACCGCGGAGGAGCTGTACGACCTCCTCGGCATCCGTATCATCTGCGCCGAGCGGGACGACTGCTACGCGATGCTCGGCATCGTCCACCAGCTCTGGAAGCCCATCGACGGGCGCTTCAAGGACTACATCGCGATGCCGAAGGCCAACGGCTACCAGAGCCTCCACACCACGGTCATGTCCTACGAGGGGAGGATCCTCGAGGTCCAGATCAGGACCGATGAGATGCACGGCGTGGCCGAGCACGGGGTGGCGAGCCACTGGCTCTACAAGCGCCGCCCCGGCGAGAAGCCCGCGGACCTCTCCATCATCAGCCGCCTCCGGAGCTGGAAGGACATGCGCTTCTCCTCGGGCGAGTTCCTCGAGGAAGTGAAGCGGGACATCCTCCGCGACTCCATCGTCGTGTTCACGCCGCGGGGCGACGCCATCGAGCTTCCCGTGGGGGCCACCCCTATCGATTTCGCGTACCACGTCCACACGGACGTGGGCCACCACTGCTACGCCGCCAAGGCCAACGGCTCCATCGTCCCCCTCGACGAGGAGCTGCGGAACACGCAGGTCATCGAGATCCTCACGAGCCCGGCCTCCCATCCGCACATCAACTGGCTCCGCTCCGTGAAGACGGCCAAGGCCCGCGGCAAGATCCGGCAATGGCTCATTCAGCACGATCAGGCCCTCGCCATAGACCGTTACATCGTGGCCAAGCGGAAGCCGCAGGCCGAGCGCCCCAAGGAGGAGAAACGCCCGAGCGAGCAGGCTGGAGCGGCGACGGACGAGCGCATCGTGAGCGAGGTGCGCGACACGCGCTCGGCGGGCGAACCCGTGGGGACCAGGCTCGGCATCTCGGCGTCGGGGGAGCGCAACCTCATGATCAGGATCGCCGGCTGCTGCGTCCCCGCCGCCGGAGACCCCATCGTCGGCTACGTGTCGCGCGGGCGGGGCATCATCGTCCATCGGCGCGACTGCGGGAACGTCGCGCGCATCCCGGACTTCGCGGAGCGCCTTATCGACGTGGAGTGGGAAAACGCGGCCGTCGGCGTCACGCGCCGCTTCAGGATCGTGGCCAAGCGCTCGCCCGACCTCTTCAGCGAGATCGAGGGAGCGGTGCGGAAATTCAAGGGACACCTCATCGAAGGAAAGCTCAAGGAGACGGGGCCGGGGAAGCTCACGGGCTTCTTCACCATGGAGCTTGAGGAGAAGGACTCCTGGAAGAGGCTCATGAAGAGCATCCAGGGAATCCCCTCGGTCATATCGATCCAGCAAATCTGAAGGATCCGTTCCGGATGGTGATCGCGCGGACCCCCGCGTCATAGCGCGGGCCGCTGCGCTAAAGCTCAGGCTGCCGCGCAATAAGGTTCGGATTACTTAGGGACGGACCACCAGAAGGCCTTGTCGTGCGACGCCGCGGTGAAGCCGCGCTCGAGGGCGGCCTTGGACTCGCGCGCGTAGTCGGCGGGCGAGAGCCTCAGCGCCACGATCTCCAAATTCTTGTTCACGTACTTGAAGATGAAGGCGCGGAGCTCATCGGGGCCGAGCGCGCCTGAGGATTCCGCCCAGTTCGCCCAGGCCGCCGAGGACGAGGCCGTCCAGACGCGGGAATACGAGGCGATGAAGGCCGCGGGGCTCTCCGAGTCGGACGGTATCCACGAGGCCAGGGCGGCCTTCGATTGCTCCCAGCGATCCTTCCCGAAGTAGCTCACGGGATCGCGGCGGATGGATTCGATCTCGAGCCCGCGGATCTGCTCCTTGAAGCTCATCATCGCCGTCTGCCAGGCGGGCCGGGAGGGATCCGTCGCGAACTCGGCGCGGATCGTGAGCTGGCCGCCGTCGCGCGCGTAGGCTGCGTCCACGAGGACAGCCTCGGGCCCCGCGAGGCCGGGGACGCTCTTCGCGAGGGCGGCCTTGAAGGCGCTTCCGGGCGCGGAGGCGAGCTCCTTGAAGAGGAGGGCGGCGAGGGCGTTCTTGGGGTCGATCGCGGCGTCGGGCCCGCGGTAGCGCATCTCGACAATGCCCTCGCCCTCGCTCAGGTCCGGGTCCTCCCAGAGGATCCATGCGGAGCGTTTCACGGGCGGGAGGGGGTTGGGCGGGAGCGAGGCCTTCCAGGGGTTCTCGCCGCGCGCCCAGGACCCGAAGCCCGCGCGCGCGGCCGAGTCGAACTCGGCCGCCTCAACGCCGCCCGAGGCGACGAGGAGGCAGTTGTTGGGGACGAAGTACCGCGCGGCGGCCGCTCGGACGGCAGCCTCGCTCAGCGCGGAGATCGCCGCCGGAGATCCCGCCGCGTCGCGGCGGTGAGGGTACTTGGGAAAGACTCTCGCGGCCATGGCGGCCTGGAAGGCGGCCTCGGGCCTGGCGGCGGCGGCGGCGGCGCGATCCGCGGCCGCGCGCTTGGCGCGCCCTAAGGCGGCGGAGGGGAAGGAGGGCGAGCCTACCGCGGCGGCGAGGAACGCGAGCCCCTCGCCGAGACGAGACGCGGGTACAGTGAAGCCGAAGCTCACCGACTCCTCCGCGGCGCGGGCCTCCCACGCGGAGGCGCCCATGTCCAGGAGCGCCGCCCTGAACGATTCCGCGTCAGGATGCGCCGCGTTGCCCTCCGCGAGGAGGTCCGCGCACACCTGGAACACGCCCGCGTCCGCCTGCGACTGCGCGATGGCGCCGGCCCTGAACACGACGCGCAGGCTGACCCAGGGAGCCGTCCCGCGGCGAAGGTACGCGACCTCGAGCCCGTTGTCCAGGATCGACGCCGACGGTGCCGCCGATCCCTCGGAAACGGCTGGAACGACCACGACAAGGGAAATGATGAGGAGGATTATTGCTGTCTTCGCTTGTATCCGCATGTCCGGGGCGCTTCCTGGGGCTGTGGGGCGCTTCGGGGCGCCCCGCGGAGTCCGTGGCGGAGACACCGCGCGCCTCGCGGCGCACCCGGGTGTCCTCTCCACAGGGCCAGTGTACACGCGCCCGCGCGGCGCTGTCAATTCGAGGCCTTTCCGGCGGGGCGCGCCGCGCTTGAGGACGGCCGCGCTTTTCTGGTAGGCTCTCCGCATGCGAGCCACGCGTGCCGTCATCCACTTGGGTGCCCTGAGGGGCAATCTCCGGGCGATCCGCCGCGCCGTGGGTCGCGACCGGCTCGTGCTCCTCCCCGTGAAGGCCGACGCCTATGGGCACGGCGCCGTCGAGGTCTCCCGAGCCGCCGTTGAGGAGGGGTGCAGCCACCTCGCGGTCGCGTCGGCGGGGGAGGGGGCCATCCTCCGCGAGGCCGGGATCGATTCCCCCATAATCCTCCTCTCGCTCGCTCAGCCCGAGGAGTATCCCTCCATCGTCGCCCACGGCATCGAGCCCATACTCTGCGACGAGGGGAGCGTGGCGGACTTCGCCCGCGCCGCGCGCGCGGCCGAGAAGCGAGCCGTCGTCCACCTCAAGGTCGACACCGGCATGGGGCGTATCGGCTGCAGGCCGGAGGAGGCCGCATCCCTCTGCGCCGCCGTCGGCCGCGAGGGCGGCCTCGAGCTCGGCGGGATCTTCACGCACTTCCCCGCCGCCGACTCGCTCGATCCCGACGACCTCGCCTACACCAAGGCGCAGATCGATTCCTTCCGGAAGACGGTCGACCGCCTCAAGTCGTCGGGCGTGGATATCGCCTTCGCCTCCGCCGCCAACTCAGGCGGCGTCCTCCTCCACCCCGACGGCCTCTTCGACATGGTGCGCCCGGGGATCCTCTCCTACGGCTATCCGCCCGTGAAGGGCGGGAGCGCGGGCATCGAGGTGAGGCCCGTCATGGAATTCGTCTCCAGCCTCCTCTTCGTGAAGGAAGTCGGCGAGGGCGCCTGCGTCTCCTACGGGCGGACCTGGAGAGCGCCGCGGAAGACCTGGATCGGCACCGTGCCCGCGGGCTACGCGGACGGCTATCCTCGATCCCTCTCCAACAAGGCGAGCGCTTGGGTCGCGGGCGCTCGGTTCCCCGTAGCCGGGCGCGTCTGCATGGACCAGCTCATGCTGGATCTCGGAAGCGAGCCCGTCGCCGCCCTCCACGACGAGGTCGTCCTCTTCGGCGGCCGCCCCGGCGCTCCCGGCGCGGATGAGCTCGCCGAGCTCGCGGGGACCATCCCCTACGAAATCACCTGCGGGATCAACAAGCGCGTGCCCCGCGTCTACGACGAGGGCGGAGCGCCCGAGGGAGCCGGTGTTACCGAGGGGGCCGGCGTCCCTGAGAAGGCCGGCGTCCCCAAAAGGAACGGCGCCTGAACTCTGGGAGCCTCCTCAGCATGGATTTTTTCTCCCACCCCGACTTCGGAAGGGCCGTCATTGACGGAGGCCGCGGCATCGTCCTCTCCCCTGAGCGCATCGGGAAAGCGAACGCCGCTCCCAAGAAGCGCGCTCCGGCGTCCACGCTAAAGCCCCGGGCCGGAGAGGCCGGAGAAGCCCACGCTGAGCCGGAAACGGGAAACGGCTCGCCGCGCTCAGGATCGCCGCGGAAGCGTGGTACCGCCGCGCGCTTCGCGGGCGCCGCCCGTCGGATCCTCCTCATCGCCCTGAAGAGCGTCATCATCGCGCACGCCGTCTTCATCGGGACCACCTCGCTCCTCATCGCCCTCTACGCGCGGATGGACCCCGGCGTCACCGTCCTCATGGCGCGCCGCCGCTTCGCGGACGGCTACGACGTGAAGCCCATGGTGCCCATGAGGCTCGACGAGCTCAGCCTTCGCAGGCGGAACATGCTCGTCCGCATCGAGGACTGGAACTTCGAGAATCACCGCGGCTTCGACCTCCCCGCCATCAAGAACGCCTGGCTCCTCAATAAGAAGGTGAAGCGCCCCATGTACGGCGGATCGACGCTCAGCATGCAGACCGCGCGGAGCCTCTTCCTAGTCCCGGCAAAATCGTATTTCAGGAAATACCTCGAGGCCATCGTGACCGTGGAGCTCGAACTCATCCTGCCCAAGGACCGCATCCTCGAGCTGTATCTGGATTGTGCCGAGTGGGGGAAGGGGATCTTCGGGCTCAAGGCGGCGAGCGCGGCCTACTTCAAGGCAAAGCCCTCGGCCATCGACGACGACCAGTACGCGCGCCTCGTCACCATCCTTTCGTCGCCCGTCATCCACGGGCCCTACGACTTCGGGAAGGCGCGCATTCTCTATAACCGCTACGCGATCCTTCGCGCGCGCTACTTCGATCCCGCTCCTGAGGCGCCTTCGGCCGGGGACGCCGCGGAAGCCGCGGAAGCCGCTCCCGGCGCCGCCGACGGCGCGGCCCCCGCCCAAGGCGGCGCGGAGAAGGCCGAGTCCGGCGCCGCCGCCCCCGAGCCCTCGTTCACGCCCGCACCCAACGGTTAGGTGCCGCGATACGCGAATACGTCGCGATACGCGAATACGTCTCGATGCGCGTGCTCAATCGAACTTGAAGCCCGCGATGCGCTGGCCCAGGGCCTTCGTCGACCGCGCGTTGCTCTCCGACTCGCGGTAGACCTGGCTCACCGTGCTCACGAGGTCCTCGCAGGACGCGCCCTGCCGATCCACCGCGTTCCCGATGGCCTTGAAGGCCTCTACGATGTCCGACATCGCCTTGGACATTCCCTCTGAGAGGGCGCGCTGCTCCTCGGTGATCCTCGTGATCCGGGATGAGGCGTCCGTGAGCGCGGCCACCGTCCGGAGGACCTCCTCCGTCCCCTGCCGCTGCTCCGACATCGAGCGGGCGATGCCCTGAATGAGCTGGGAGCTGTCCGCCACCAGGGCGGAAATCCCTTGGAAGGTGGCGCCGGCCCGCGCGGAGAGCTCCCCTCCGGCCTTGATCTTCTGGTCCATCGCGCGAACGAGGGTCACGATCTCCTTCGCGCTCCGCGCGCTCGTCTCCGCGAGGCCGCGCACCTCGTCGGCGACCACCGAGAACCCGGCGCCCGCATCGCCCGCGTGCGCCGCCTCGATGGCCGCGTTCATGGCGAGGAGGTTCGTCTGGGAAGCGATCTTCGAGATCACGCCGATGATCGCGGCCACGGAGGCCGAGGCCTCCTGGATGCCCGCGACGCTCGACGAGAGATCGCCCACCGCCTTCCCGCCCTCGGCGGCCATTTCGGAGAGGCGCTCCGAGAGCTCGGCCGCCTTGGCCGTTGAGGAAGAGACCGAGGCGATGTTGGCCGTCATCTCAGTGACCGCCGCGGAGCTCCGCTGGACCAGGTCCTCCTGCGCGCGCGCCTCGCCCACGACCGTCTCGATGGAGCCCCCGAGCCGATCGATGACCCCGCTCGCGCCGTCGACCACGCGCCGTTCGTCGGTCACGGAGCGCTGGACCGAGGTGAATTCGCCCTTCATGGACTCCACGGCGTTTTCTGCGCGCCCCGCAAGGCCGTCGAGCGACGCGGAAGAGCTCGTCACCGCCGAGGAGAGCCCCGCCACGTCCGAGATGATCCGCTTGAGGCTGTCGAGCACCGCGTTGAAGTCGGAGGCGAGCCGTCCCGCCTCGTCGAAGGAGACAATATGAGCCCTCCGGCCAAGGTCCGCCGATCCGTCGGATATCTCCGTCATCCGGCGCGAGAGCCGCTTGAGCTGCTTGGAGAGCGTCGCCGTGCTCAGCCAGACCGCGATGCCCGTGAAGACGAGGATCATCGCGATGATTAGGAGCATCTGGAAGAGCACGAAGGATTCCTCGGAGGAGTAGGCCGCGTCCCCGGCCCAGGTGGCGCCGCTCGTGGCGTCAGCGGCCACTTTCGCGGTCCAGGCGGCGAACTCGCGGTAGAGCCCGACGCCCGCCATCGCGAGCGACGTCCCCCCGAAGAACACGCAGGAGAGCGAGCTGTAGATGAATTTTGGGATGATTCCGAGCGCCTTCTGGCCCTCGGGGAAAGAAAGAATTTCGAGCTTGCGCTTCTCGGGCGCGAGGAAGATCTCCGCGAGGTTCGACTGGATGGGCACGATGGCGAGGCCCACCGAGACGCTGAACGAGATGACGAGGGCTATCTGGCCCCAGTCGGCCTTCGCCGCTCCCGTCATCACGGGGAGGATGTTCTGGACCGCCGGCCCCAGGAAGAAGGCCAAGGCGTTCTCCGCTATGATGACCATGCTGATGCGGTTGATTACCCTGAGCGCCCTGATCCGCTCCTCCTCCGGGACCGCCTGCCCCTTGTCGATCCGCGAGATCGTCCTGAGCGCGGGGAGGAGGGAGGTCGCGGTGATCGCGAAGATCACGATGGAGAGGGGAACGACGGCCGGGCCCACGCGGCTGAAGAGGAAGGGGATCTGGGCGAGGTCCCGGTAGAGGAAGAAGGCGAGGAACAGCGTCATGATGACCGAGCCGAGGAGCGCCACCGCCGTTACGACGAGGGATGTTTTAAGCGTGGCTGATTTCATGGCTCATATTCTAGGTCCGCGCCCATCCCGATGCAAACGCCCGGAACCGATTTCCCGGCCCCCGCCGCGCGCGGCCGCGGCTTCCCGAGCGGCGCTTAGGGCCGTCCTTGCGCGCGTAGCGGCCTTTCAGGTAGCCTGTCCGCATGGATAAACCAACGGAGGAGCCCGCCGCTTCTTCCGACGCCTCCGCGCGCCGCGCCTCCAAGGGGGTATTCGCCTCCTCCGGCCTCCTCTCGCTCCTCACCCTCGTCTCCCGCATCCTCGGCCTCGTGCGGGACCAAACTCGCGCCGCCCTCATGGGCACCGGGGCCCTCGCGGAGGCCTTCACCGCGGCCTTCAACGTCCCCAACCTCATGCGCCGCCTCTTCGCGGAGGGCTCCATGGCCGCGGCTTTCGTCCCCACGCTCAAGGACTACCTCTCCGCGGGCAACCCTCCCGGCGGCAAAGAGACGCGGGGCTTCCTCTCCGCCGTCTTCACCGTCCTCCTCGTCCTCCTCGCCCTCGTCGTGGCAGCGGGCGTCGCCTCGGCCGGCCTCGTCGTGCGCGTCATGGGCACCGACCCCGCCGAGACCGCCCTCTTAGTGAGGATCATGTTCCCCTTCCTCGCCCTCGCTTCCATCGCGGCCTTCCTCCAGGGCATGCTCAACTCAGTCCACGTCTTCGCGCCCGCGGGCTTCGCGCCCATCCTCTTCAACCTCTGCTTCATCCTCGTCCCCGGCCTCGTAACGCCCTGGGCCGGGAACGCCGCGCGGGGCATGGCCGTCGCCGTCCTCTTAGGGGGCCTCCTCCAGGCCCTCTGCCAGCTCCCCGCCGTCATCAAGGCCGGCTTCCGCTTCGGCTTCATGAACCCCCTCGCGGCCTTCGCCCATCCGGGGACGCGGAAGGTCATGGCCCTCATCGCGCCCACACTCCTCGGCATGGCCGCCTACGAAATCAATTCCTTCGTATCCATATCGCTCGCGACCCACTACCACGCGGCCACCGCCCTCCAGATGTCCCTCCGCCTCCAGGAGCTCATCCTCGGGATCTACGTCGTCTCCATCGGCACCGTGATCCTCCCCCTCCTCTCGGGACAGGCCGCGTCGGGCGACTGGAAGGCCTACAACGCGCGCCTCCGCTCCAGCGTGGACGCCGTCACGGTCGTCACCCTGCCCGTGAGCGCCTTCTGCCTCTTCATGGGGAAGGACATCGTGAGCCTCCTCTTCCAGATCGGGCAATTCGGGGAGGCCTCCGTGGAGCTCACCGCGGGCGCCTTCTTCTTCCACAGCCTCGGCCTCTTCTTCATCGGGCAGAACCGCATCCTCGCGCCCGCCTTCTACGCGCGCAAGGATTCGAAGTCCCCCGCGGCCGCCGGCATCGCCTCCTTCGCCGTCAACGTCGCCTGCGCCTTCGCCCTCTCGCGCCTCATGGGCGGGAAGGGCATCGCCCTCGCCGTGAGCGTCGCGGCCCTCGTGAACACCGTCATTCTCGTCGTCCTTCTCGCGCGCAAGCAGGAGACCGACCGGAAGGCCCTCGCGCGCTCAGGCCTCTACGCGCTCAAGATCCTCGCCTTCTCCGCCGCGGCCTCCGCGCCCGTCCTCCTCCTCGCTCCGCGGACGCGCTCCTGGGCCGCGTCGCTCCCCGGCGCCTTCCTCCAGCGCGTCGCGCCCCTCTCCGCGAGCGGCCTCCTCTTCGCCCTCGTCGGCGTGGGGCTCCTCCTCGTCACCCGCGACCCCAACGTTTTCGCCCTCCTTCGCCGCTTCAAACGCTCCAAGCGCGAGACTCCCGAAGATCGTCCCTGAGCGTTGAATAACCGAATCAAGTTTCAATAATACAGGGCGTGCCCCCGCCGCCCTCCGGGCGCCGGGGTCGCGTGCTCCGCTCCAAGTCCTAACGCTCGCTTTGCTCGCTATACCTCCGGCTCGGTTCCACCTCGCCTTCGGTTCACGGGGCCTAAGTTGCCGCCGGGCTTTCCACTGCGCCCGCTCACGCGTTGGCTCATCAGGACGGCCCCGGCTCACGCGGAGGCTGCCGACGAACCGGCTAGGAGCGAAATATGAATTCGGTTGAGATACCTTCGAAATCTTGGTACTATGAGAGCGACGATTGAGGAGGTTCAATTCCATGCCGACGAATGTCGATTCGATTCTCGAGGAAATCGCTGCTTTGAGCCTTGAGGACCAGGAAATGGTCGATGAGATCATGCAGAAAAGAATAGTCGAGGCAAAACGGGCGGAAATACAGGCAGATTACCTCGCCGCTATGGCTGATCGGGCGCAAGGCAGAACGGAATCCGGGTCCGTTGAAGACTTATTCAGGGCCATCTAGGCGATGATACGTCTCGAATGGTCTCAGCGCTTCAAGAAATCCCTCGAAAAGTGGATTACGAAGCACCCTGAAAGCCGCGAGGCGATAAAGCGGATACTCGAGCTATTCAGCGCCGATCCTCACTCCCCTGAGCTCAAAAACCATAAATTATCAGGGCAGCTAAAAGAACTCCGAGCCATCACGGTCGCTTATGATTGTCGAATCGTTTTTTACATGGCCGATGAAAATGCCGCTTTGCTCGTTTCCATAGGGACTCATAATGAGGTTTATTGAGCGGCTTCCTTTCTTATACGAGATGAGACAGAAATACATAGATTGTCACCCTTTTTTTTAGAGATTTTTGGGGAAAATAAGGACTCCCTGGAAGCGGCCGTACTCAGGGCGACGTTTCGCGCGTAGACTCATTTAGGGATATTTCCCGCTCGACCATTGCATCCCCAGGTGGCAGGGATATACTGTTTCCTGAAGGCAAAGGATCGGAAAACCGCCCTTGATCGTCCGGAGAGCGGAGCCGGAGACGGGGCATCCCGAGAAATTATTGGAGAATGTCATGAAAAGCCCATCTTCCCGCCGTATCGCCGTCCTGGCCATCGCCATCCTGGCCACGTCGACCCTCGCCGCCCAGAGCCCCTTCACCCTCTCCCTCACGGCCGATCCCGGGGTCTTCCTCCCCCTCGGTCCAGCGGACGAGGAGGGCGATCCCCTCTACACCTTCGGGGGCGGCGGCTCCCTCGGCATATCCCTGTCGCCGGCCCGGCTCTCGGCCCTCTTTCTGGACGTCCAGCTCGGCGAGGACGTCCTCGCCGTCAACTACCTGAACGAGGCCATGAGCCTCACGCGGATCGGCGCGGGAGCGGGCATTTCCCTGAAGCCCTCCGCCTTCGAGATCCGCCTCCAGGCGCACGGCGGTTACTACTTCGCCGCCTACGGCGGGGACACCGGCTCCAACGCCTACTACGACGCGGGAGCGAGTGTCGTCTACAAGCTCTCGACCGCCTTCGGCATCGGGCTTTCGGGCGGCTGGCGGGACTACCTCAACCTGGGCGGGGAGGCCGGTCCCTCCCTCGCGCGCGGCGCCTACGCCGGGATCGGGATCTCCCTCTATCCCGGGGAGCTCCGGGCCCGGAGCAAGATCGAGTTCAAGGAAATCATCATCAATCCCCTGTACCCCGTCCTCATGAAGCTCTACGACGCGAGCCCCGTGGGGCGGCTCGAGTTCGTGAACCAGGAGTCCCAGGACATCGCGGATGTGAAGGTCTATCTCTACATCCCCGGCTACATGGACGGGCCCACCCTCTGCGCGGAGATCCCCCTCGTGCGCAAGGGCGCGAGCGCCCGGGCGGACCTCAAGGCCCTCCTCAACGCCAACGTCCTCAAGATCACCGAGTCCGTTCTCAACCGCGCGGAGATCAGGGTGGACTACAAGGTCCTGGACAAGACCGCGCAGGCTTCCAAGGCCGACTCCGCGCGCATCCTGGACCGCAACGCCATGAGCTGAGACGACGATCGCAAGGCAGCCGCCTTCGTCACCGCCAAGGACCCCGACGTCCTCGCCTTCGCCAAGACCTTAGGCTCCGCGGCCCAGGCGTCGCCTTCCCTCTACGGGGACAAGGCCCTCCGCGCCGCCATCGGCGTCTTCGAGAGCCTCGACGCCGCGGGCCTCCGCTACGTGCAGGACCCCAAGTCGCCCTACGCCTCGATAGACAAGGGCAAGAACCCCGTGGACTACCTCCAGTTCCCGGCCCAGACCCTCGCCTATAAATCAGGCGACTGCGACGACCTCTCCGCCCTTTACGCCTCGCTTCTCGAATCCATCGGCGTGGAGACCGCCTTCATCACCACGCCCGGACACATCTTCGTCGCCTTCGCCCTCAACATGTCCGAGAACGAGGCCCGCGCCTTCTTCTCCGCGCAGAACGCCCTCATCATCCGCGACGGCAAGGCCTGGATGCCCGTGGAGATCACCATGATCGGGAAGGGCTTCACCCAGGCCTGG
>CAZIEI010000088.1:0-11912 GCA_964538705.1 uncultured Spirochaetales bacterium
TGGGAGCGCAAGGGCTCAGCGACCGGATTCCCCCGCGCCGACTGGTACTCCTCCCTCAAGTCCGCCCTCGGCCTCGACGATTTCCTCAAGAAGACCGAGGCGATCATGGATCGGCACGATCCCGAGCGCAGGGTCGGCCTCATCGTCGACGAGTGGGGCGCCTGGTGGGACGCCGAGCCCGGAACGAATCCCGCCTTCCTCTACCAGCAGAACACCATACGCGACGCCGTCATCGCCGCGGTCAGCTTCCACGTCTTCCACCGCCACGCTGACCGCGTCAGGATGGCCAACATCGCGCAGACCATCAACGTCCTCCAGTCGATGATCCTGACCGAGGGCTCCAAGATGGTCCTCACGCCCACATACCACGTCTTCGAGATGTTCAAGGGGCACCAGGGCGCCGCGAGCCTCCCGTCCCGCGTGGAGGGGCCGAAGCTCGAGCGCGACGGTACGACACTGCCCGGCGTGAGCGCCTCGGCCACAAAAGGCCCGGACGGCAGGATGCTCCTCACCCTCTGCAACCTGGACACCGAGGAAGCGGCGGAAGTCCGCGTCGAGATGCGCGGTCTCGCGAAAAACCCGCGGGTGGCGGAATCCAGGGTCCTCGCGGGCGCTGCGATGGACGACCGCAACACCTTTGATTCCCCCGCGAAGCTCGCTCCCCGGCCGCTCGCCGCGAAGACGGAGGGCGGAACGCTCTCGTTATCGCTTCCGCCGATGTCGGTGGCGGCGATAACTCTGGATGCCTGAACCGGGCGGCGGCCAGCGGAAGGTCTGCCGCCATTGCGTCGATTCCGGAGGGCCCACCCGCGCCGAGGTCGACGAGATCGTCCGCGCCTATTTCACCTGGTGCACGCATCCCCTCGCGAGCGAGACGGAACGCGATGAGCGGCTCGCCCTCTGCCACGCCTGCCCGGACCTATACCGCGGAACCACCTGCCGTCATTCGGGATGCCTCGTAGAGGTTCGCGCGCGCCTCGCTGAGCGCTCGTGCCCGGCGCCGTCTCCCCGCTGGGAGCGGAAAACGAGCGCGGCGCCGCTCCTAGACGACGTCGCGCGCTCCTGATCCGGTTCCGTCCCAGCTACAGGCCGAGATCCGGGGCGATCGTCCTCATGCCGTCGATCGTCGCCTTGATGAGTTCGTCGAGCGTCATCCCGAGGCGCCCGGCCCCGCCCTCGATGAGGCCGCGGTCGCATCCCGCGGCGAAGCCCTTCGCCTTCCATTTATTCTTCACGGACTTGACCTCGAGGTCGGATAGGGACTTGGAGGGGCGAACGAGGGCGCAGGCTGTGACGAAGCCCGTGAGCTCGTCAACGGCGTAGAGGGCCTTCTCCATGGGCGAGAGCGGTTCGACGTCCGCGCAGATGCCCCAGCCGTGGCTCTCCACCGCGCGGATCGTCTCATCGGGCCATCCGTCCGAGGCGAGGAGCTCCCGCGCGCGCTTGCAGTGCTCGTTCGGGAAGCGCTGGTAGTCGATGTCGTGGAGTATTCCGACGATCCCCCAGGCGTCCGGGTCTCCGCCGAGGATCCGCGCGAGTTCGCGCATGGCGGCTTCCACGGCGAGGGCGTGGCGCAGGAGGCCGGGTTCGTCGTTCCATTTCTTCCATGAGGCCAGGGCGTCGTCTCGGGTCTTCATCTCGCGTTCCTCCCGGCGTCCAGTATACTGCTCCGCGGCGTCCGCGTTGACTGCCGGCGCCGCGAGGGGTACCCTCCATCGCATGACCGAGGAGCCCCCATGCCCCTGAGCCGATACCGCCCCGCGGAGACGATCAATCCCTTCGGGGCGCCCGTTCTCATCGCGTCCGGGACGGTGAGCACGATGGACGACGCGCGCGCCCTCGCGGAGGGCGGCTGTGCGCACGGAACCGTCGCCCGCGCCCTCTTCCAGGCGGGGGGGCGGGGCCGCTTCAGGGACCGTTCTTGGCTCAACGAGGGCGGACGCGACCTCCAATTCACCATCGTCCTGGAATCGCGTTCCGTAGGCAGCGGAGCCCTGCCGCTCACCTGCGGCCTCGCCCTCCTTCGCGCCCTCGACCCGATGTGGAGGCCGGAAGCTCCGCCCCTCGCCGTTAAATGGCCGAACGACCTCATGGCCGGGAACCGGAAGGCGGCCGGGATTCTCTGCGAGGCCTCCGGTGGACGCTTCTTCGCGGGCATCGGCGTGAATTGCTTAAAAAAGGAGTTTCCGGCTTCGATCGCGGGCAAGGCGACGACCCTTGAAGACGCTCTCGGGACCGCCGTAGACATGGACGCTCTCTTCGCTGGCGTCCTCGCCGAACTCCACGCGCTCGTGCCGGAGCCGTTCAGGCCCGAGGATTATTCCGATCGGCTCTACGCGCGGGGAAGGCGGGTTCGTTTCCTGGAAGGCATGCCTGAACGGGGAGAGGTCATCGAAGGCGTCCTCGAGGGCGTGGGAGCGGGAGGGGAAATCCTCCTCCGGGATGACGCGGGGAAGGTCAACGCCTGCGTGTCGGGCGAACTTCTCCTGTACCAAGATGATACGGGTCCTGCCTGAATTTTCCGCAAAACGGCCCTAAAATGAATATTTATGCATGAGAATTGACATTTTTATGCATGGCGCGTATATTCGCGCGCATGAACCCGCTTGCCCAGGAACTGAACGCGCAGCTCGCTTCCAGCCCGGCTGAGAAGCTCCTCTCCGACTTCGGGAAGCGCCTCTTTTTCCCGAAGGGCATCATCGCGCAATCGGCGGAGGCCACGGAAAAAGGAAAGCTCTACAACGCCACTATCGGCGTCGCCACGAGAGGCGGGAAGCCTTTCATCCTCGACGCGATCCAATCGGAACTCCCGGGCCTCAATCCGAACGAGGCCGTGGGCTACGCGCCCACCGCGGGCGTCCTCGCCCTGAGGAAGTACTGGCTCGAGGAGATGGGCAAGAAGAACCCGAGCCTGGACGTCGGCGCCGTCTCCCTTCCCGTGGTCGTGCCCGGCCTCACGCCCGGCGTCACCTTCGCCATGGAGCTCTTCCTCGACCGGGGCGACGCCATCGTGAGCCCGGACATGTTCTGGGAGAACTACTCCCTCATCATCGAGGAGCGGATTGGCGCGCGGCTCGCGGGCTTCAACGCATTCACGCCCTCGGGCGGCTTCGACGTCGCCTCCTTCGAGAGCGCCCTCAAGGCCAACGCCAAGGGCGGCAAGGTCGCCTTCATCCTCAACTTCCCCAACAACCCCGCAGGCTACTCGCCCACGAAGGCCGAGGCCGCCGCCATCGCCGAGACGGTGAAGCGCGTCGCGGACTCCGGGATCCACGTCCTCGCGATCACGGACGACGCGTATTACGGGCTCTTCTTCGAGCCCGAGGTCGAAAGGGAATCCCTCTTCGCGCGCTTCGCGAAGCTCTCGCCCCGCGTACTCGCCGTGAAGATCGACGGTCCTACTAAAGAAGACTACGTCTGGGGATTCCGCTGCGGCTTCATGACCTTCGCCTCCGCGGGCATGACCGCGCCGCAGTACGAGGCCCTCGTGAAGAAGCTCATGGGAGCCATCCGGAGTTCGGTCTCCAGCTCTTCGGCCTCCGCTCAGTACATCCTTCTCAAGGCCGCCAAGGATCCGGGCTACGCGGAGAACAAGGCCCGCCTCCGCATCCTCATGGACGAGCGCTACGCCGCCGTACGGGCCGCGCTCGCTCAGCTTTCTTCATCCAAGATCAAGCCCCGCCCCTTCAACTCGGGGTATTTCATGTGCTTCGAGTGTTTGGGCTTCAAGGCGGAGGACCTCAGGCAAAAGCTCCTCTGCGAGGGGATCGGGACGATCGCCCTGGACGAGAAGACCCTCCGCGTCGCCTTCTCCTCGGTGGACACCGACAAGATCGAGGACCTCTACCGCAGGATCTACGCGATCGCCGCTACCATGTGAGGCGCGCGCGACTCGGATCGAGCGAACAAACAGTCGGATAGAAAACGAAGGGCCCGCGAGAGCGGGCCCTTTTCTCTTTCATGGGGCGAGCGAGCGCCGGGCGCAGGGAAAGGTCGACTGAGCCTATCCTCGGCCGCCTAAAGGGTCCGCGCCAACGATACGAAGAGATGCCAAGCGGCCTTCGCCTTCTGATTCGCGTTGAGCGGCTCCGAGTGCGCCGAGCCGCATTCCCACCATTCGCCCGGATGCGCGTCCTGCCACTCGAGGGCCCAGTTCCCGCCGTCGTAGCCGCAGGCGTCGTCAACGTGGCGATCGCCGTAGTAGGCGCCGTCGGGATCGTAGCACTCGATGTCGTAGAAGTCGAAGAGAAATTTCCGGTTCCGCTCGCAGTACTCTCGGATCTGGAGATTCCGCGCGTGGAGGTTGCCCTCCTCGCCCGTGCCGTCCGCGTGCCCGGTCATGTAGACGAAGCGAACGTTCGGGTACTCCTCCTCGAGCGCGGACATCCGCGCGAGGTAGTCGGCGATTCCGTCCTCGTCGGCATCGCTCACCTGCCCGCACCATGACCACATCACTACGTTCACCTGCGGATGTCCGTCGAGCCAGGTCCGCGTGATCGCGTCCCAGTCGCCGTTTCCGAGGTCGGTCTCGTAACGGTCGTCGTACCGGAGGAAGCCCGGGGGCGCGTCGGCGCCGCCGACCGCGTAGAGCCCGGTTCCTCCGTAGAACTCGTCCATGCCCGCGAGCCCGTCCGTGATCTGGCTCCCGTGCGAGGTATGCCAGTAGACGATGTCGAGACGCTCCTTCGCGGTCTCGACCCCGGAATCGGTGAGCCCTGCGACCTGAGCCTGCTCGTGGCCCGAAATCCTCCCGATGCCGATGCCGGTGCCGATCACGATGCCGTCGCAGCCCGTGAGGGCGAGGGAGCCCAAGAGGGCGAGAAAGCCCGACAGGACGAGGGCCGGCGCGAAGGCCGCGGCGCGGGAGGTCTTCATTACATGAAGTATATGGCGAGTCCGACCTGGACGCAATCGGGACCGCCGAACCGGACTGTGACCCCGTCGATGTCGTCGGAAACCACGAGCTGGTATTCCGCGAAGAGGGCGATGTTCTGCCAGAGCCTGACTTCCGCGCCGGCCATGGCTCCGCCGTACAGGTCGAGGGCGGTGTCCATGTCGGTGATGGCCAGCACGCGGGTTCCCGCGAACGCACCGACATAGGGCGAGACTCTCGTACGCGCGGGATGCCACTCGACGCCCGCCGAAATCCCGAAGACCGTCTCCGTGACGTCCTCGAGGGTATTGGACTCGAAGGCGAGGAGGCCGCGCAGCGCGAAGGCGTCCAGCATCCACCACTTGAGCCCCGCTCCGGCCTGGTACCCGTCCTCGAAGGAATCGGTGGCGAGGAGAAGGCTTTTAAGGTCGAAGAGGATGGCGAAGTCCCCGTCGGTTGCGGATTTAGACTCTTTTGCCGCGGGTTCCACCGCGGTGGCGATGCCGGCCGTGAGGAAGAGCGCCGCGAGGGCGATAACTGCTTTTTTCACGAAGTACTCCTTTATCACACAAATGTATCACGCGCGCGGCTTGACGACGAGGGCGCGGGGCCCGTACCCTCATGTCCGCCGCGCCGAGCGAACGGAGCCGCGGCGAAAGGGGGTGGCCGTACCGATGGCGGAAGCGAGCAGAATGCGGTTCCTCATCATCGCCTCCCCCGCGCCTTCGGAACCCGACGCGCGCTCCCTTGGAGCCGCCTGCGTGGCGAGCGCCGTGGCCGCGGATCCCGCGCTCGGGAGCCGCGTGGAGGCGACCGTCATCGAGGCCTTGCCCGGCGAATCGGCGGAGGACCTCGCTTCCCGGGCCGCCGCGCTCCGCCCGGACGTCCTGGGCCTCTCGGTTTTCGTCTGGAACCGCACTCTCCTCGCGGAAGCCGCCCGCAGGCTCCGCTCGAGCGCCGGCCTCCACGCAATCATCGCAGGCGGGCCCGAAGCGGGCGCCGACCCCGGGCCCTTCCTCGAGGAATCGGGCGCCGACTGCGCCGTCTCGGGGGAGGGGGAGGCGGGGACGCGCACCGCGCTCTCCGCCCTGCTCTCGGGCGCGAGCCTCCCTCGGATCATCGAGGGCGGCGCTTGCGAGCCCGCCTCGCCCTGGCTGGACGGGAGGGCTGCGCCGAGCGCGGGGGGCCGCGCCTACTGGGAGACCGCCCGCGGCTGCCCCTTCTCCTGCGCGTACTGCTACGAGGGGCGAGGGGGCGAGGGCTCGAGGCCCTTGCCGCTCGAGCGGCTCGAGCGCGAGCTGGACGCCGCCCGCGAATCGGGGGCCGAGGAGGTGGTCGTCCTCGATCCCACGTTCAACGCGGATAAGCGCCGCGCCCTCGGCCTCATCCGACTCATCGCGGAGAAGGGCGGGGACATGCGTTTCGGCTTGGAGGCCCGCGCGGAATTCATGGACAACGCGATCTGCGACGCGCTTTCGGAGATCCCCTGCTGGACCCAGCTCGGCCTCCAGAGCGCGGACGAGGCGGTCATGGCCGCGCTCAATCGGCCCTTCGACCGCGCGGCCTTCGCGCGCGGCGTCAAGAGGATGGACCGGCGCGGGCTCGTCTACGGCATCGACCTCATGTACGGCCTGCCTGGCGATACGCTCGCGGGATTCAGGAAGAGCCTCGACTTCGCCCTCTCCCTCGCGCCCAACCACCTCGATGTCTTCAGGCTCTCTATCCTTCCGGGCACGGAGATCCGGGAGCGGGCGGAGGAGCTCGGCGTAGCGTATGACCGTTCTCCGCCCTACGGGGTCGTCTCCGTCCCCAGTTTCCCGGCCCAAGACGTCGAGGCCGCCTCCGCCCTCGCCTCGGCCTGCGACCTCTTCTATACGAAGGGCAGGGCCGTGGCCTGGTTCCTGCCTGTCGCCTCTTCGCTCGGCATGGAGCCCTCCGTCCTCCTGGGGGCGGTCGCCGCCGCGATGGCGCGAGGGCCGTATCCCGCGCTCGACGCCGATCCCCTCGACATCCTCGCGTTCCAGGAGGAATGCCTCGAGCGCGTCCACGCCGATCGCGGGAAGAAGGCCTCGCTCGAGGCGGCCAAGGGCCTCGCGCGACTCCACGCGGCCTACGCCATGGCCGTGGCCGAGGGCAGGGAGACCGGGCTCGAGCTCTCCTACGATCCGGACGCACTCCTCCACGAGGCGCCCGTCGGCCTCGCGGCCTTCGCCTCCTCGCGGAAGCCGTCCCCGAGGACGGTGGTCGTGGGGCCGGACGGACAGGGCGGGGCGAGGATCGAATGAGCGGCGCGCCGCCGCTCCCGCTCATCCCCCGCAGGCTTCCGACGATGGAAATCGCGCCGCGGAACCTCCCGAGGTGTTAGAATGATCGCCGAGGAGGCGCCCATGTCCTTGCTTTCCGTTGACCAACTCTGGGACGACAAGATGAGCGTCGGGGTCGACTACATCGACGAGCACCATAAGGCCCTCATCGGCCTCCTCATCGAGGCGAAGCGGGCGGCCGACGCTTCCGACCGCGACATGGCCCGCTCCGTCCTCACCGCCCTCACCGGCTACACGAAGTACCACTTCCTCGCCGAGGAGCGCTTCATGCTCGAGATCGGGTATCCGGGCATCGACAGGCAGCGGGAAGCGCACCGGGGATTCATCGAGCGGCTCAAGGAGATCGAGGACGTTTATGCGCGGGACGCGGCGGGCGCGGCGAAGGAGCTCGTGCGGTACCTGACCGACTGGTTCATCGCGCACATAGCGAACGACGACGCGCTCATCGGCGCGCACTACCGGGACTGGAAGGCGAACCGCTAAGCGGACGGGGAAGCGCGCTCAGGCCTGGCCGAGGAGCTGTCCCTGGAGCTTCTTGTCCTTGGCGACGCGCTTCATCATGCCCTTGGTCTTCTCGAACTTCTTGAGGAAGCGGTTCACCTCGGCCACGGAGGTGCCCGATCCGCGCGCGATGCGGGCGCGGCGCGTGGGCCCGAGGAGCATGAGGTTGACGCGCTCCTTCCTCGTCATGGAGAGGATGATGGCCTCCTCGTGCTTGATCCCCTCCTCGTCGATGTCGTCCTCGGAGACCTTGCCCGAGAGGCCGGGAAGCATGTCGAGCATTCCCTTGAGCGATCCCATTTTCTTCATCCTGCGGATCTGGCCCAGGTAGTCCTCGAGGGTGAAGGTGGCCGTCGCCATCTTGTCGGCGAGGTCCTCCGCTTCCTCGCGGTCGATGGCGGCCTGCGCCTTCTCCACGAGTCCGACCACGTCGCCCATGCCCAGGATGCGTCCGGCCATGCGCTCGGGGTAAAAGGGCTCGATGCCGTCGGTCTTCTCGCCCGTGCCGATGAACTTGATGGGCTTGCCGGATACCGTCTTCACGGAGAGCGCGGCGCCGCCGCGGGCGTCGGAGTCGAACTTGGAGAGGATCACGCCCGTGAGCCCGATGCGCTCGTCGAAGGACTTGCAGATGTCCGCGGCGGCCTGGCCCGTCATCGCGTCCGCCACGAGGAGGACCTCGTCCGGCTTGACCTCGGCGCGCACCCGGCCGAGCTCGGCCATGAGGTCGTCGTCGATCTGGAGCCGGCCCGCGGTATCCACGATGAGCGTGTCGAAGAGCTCGGCCTTCGCCCGCTCGCGGGCGGACTTGGCCGCCTTGACCGGATCCTTCGTGTCCACCGCGTGGACCGGGACGTCGATCTGCGACCCGAGGACGCGGAGCTGCTCCACGGCGGCGGGGCGTTGGAGATCGCAGGCGGCGAGGAGGACGCGCCGCCCCTTCGCCTTGAGCATGCGCGCGAGCTTTGCGGCAGTTGTGGTCTTGCCCGATCCCTGAAGGCCGACCATGAGGATGACGGAGAGGACGTCCGGCCCCTTGAGAGCGAGGTCCTGCCGAGCGTCGCCCAGGAAGGAGACGAGCTTGTCGTGGAGGAGCTTCACGAACATCTGCCCCGGCGAGACGGAGCGGAGGACCTTCTCGCCCTTCGCTTCCTCGATGGTGGAGTTCACGAAGCGGCGAACGACGCGGATGTTGACGTCCGCGTCCAGGAGGGCGAGCTTCACCGCCTCGACGGCGTCTTCGATATTCTTTTCGGAAATTGCAGCCTTCCCCGCGATCGTCCGCATGGCGTCGCCGAAGGCCCTGGTGAGCTTTTCGAACATGGTCCGGGAATACTACGCGGCGCGGGAGGGGACAGTCAAGGACGAGGGGGCGGCGGCGAGGAGCGAGGCGCCGCCGCGTGGTCGGATAAGCGAGGAGCCGCCCGGAGACGGGCGGCTCCTCAGGCCTGCGGCGATCAACGAGGGATCACTTCTTGGGCCACGCCGGCTTGGGGTAGGCGACGGGGGCCGTGGCCTTGGCCTTGGGACCGATGACCTCGAACACGCCCTTCTGCCACTGGCCGACCTGCCCAGCGTAGCACTCGACCGCGAGGAGGTGTTGAGCGTCGAACCATGTTTTCCCGAGGATCGTGTCGAACTTTTCCTTCGCGAGGACGTCGCGGAGTTTCTTCTGGTCGAGCGTCCCCGCTTTCTCGATGGCGGCCTGCAGCGTCTGGAGGGATGCGTAGTAGACGTTGTGCCCCCACCAGTCGAAGATGTCCTTTCCGTATTTCTTCTCCATTTTCTCCGCGAAGGCCTTGTGGCCGGGCGAGGATTTGGCGTTCCAGGCTCCCCAGCTCATCAGGCCCTCCACGGCGGGGCCGAAGATGTTGGCGAAGAAGGCGAAATTGCCGCCGGGACCGCAGAGGAAGAGCTTGGGATTGAAGCCGAGCTCGATGGACTGCGATACCGCGAGGATGTTCTCGTCCGGATAGGCGAAGCAGAGGAAAGCGTCGACGTTCTTCGCCTTGGCTTCCTTAATGACGGGGGAAAGGTCCTTCACTCCAACGGGGACGCTCTTGGACAGGGCGACTGAGATGCCCTTCGCCTGGAGGAGGGGCGTGGCCACGGACTGGTACTCGATGCCGTGGAGGTCGTTGAGGTAGACCATACCCACCGTCTTAGCGCCCTTCTCGACCAGGATGTCGATGAGGGCCGGCACCTGGGCGTGATCTGAGTAATTCAAGACCGAAAAGAAGAAGGGATACTGCGCGCTGACCTTGCTGAGGCGGGCGGCTCCGCCCTCCGCGCCGATCATCACGTAGCCGAGCTTGTTGATGATGGGGGCCGCGGCGAAGAGCATGTCCGTGCCCGCTGGGGGGAGGATCAGGTCCACCTTATCGACGGTCGCGAGCCTCTGGAGGTTGGCGACCATCTTGTTGAAGTCGCTCTCGTCGTCGTAGACCTTGAGCTCCACGGGGAGTTTTTTCCCGTATTCCTTCACGAAGATGCCGCCCGCGGCGTTGACTTCCTCCGCCCAGAGCTTGTAGATGGGGCCGAAGGACGTTTGTTCGAACACGGCGAGCGAGCCCGTCACGGGACGCGAGGCGCCGACGAGGATCTTGTCCTTCTTCGGCGCCGCGTGGACTGAGAGGGCCAGCCCGGCGGCGAGCGCGAGCGCGGCGATCCTGGCGTCGATCCTGATACGTAGCATCTTGACCTCCTGGTTGACGTCCTTTCGATGCACGGCGTTCCGCGGCCCTCCGGGCTATGCGTCGCCGGTGATGAAGAAAGCTATCTCTTCCGTAAGCGCTTTCGACGAGCCGGCGATTTCGCGAGCGAAGCCGTGCGTCGCCTCCGCCGACTCCGACACGACCGACGCGCTCTTGGAGATGTCCGAGATGCTGTCCCGGACTGAGGAGGAGACGTCCTTGACGGATTTGGCCACCTCGAGCGTCTCGCGGGAGCTCTCCGATATCTCGCGCGAGGCCTCCTTGGCCTTCACCGATATCTCCTGGAGGCGCGTCACGGCCTCATTGATCTGCATGCCTCCCGCGTTCAGCTCGGACATGCTGCCGGAGATCTCCTCGAGCGACCGGTCCATCGCGCCGACCCCCTCGTCTATGGAGCGGAAGGCCTCCTGCGTGGAGAGGCTCTCCTGGGTCGCCGCCTTGATGAGGCCGACCACCTTCTGGATATCCGACTTGATTGTCTTGGATTGGACGTTGACCGCCTCGGCAAGGTTCCGGATCTCCTCGGCGACCACGGAGAAGCCCGCGCCGGCCTCGCCGGCGTGAGCGGCCTCGATCGCCGCGTTCATCGCGAGCAGGTTGGTCTGCGTCGCGATGCGCATGATGATCTGGACCACGTCGTTCACGCCGCCGAGGCTCGCGTCCACGGCCTTGATGGAGGCGGCCATCGACGCGAGCCTGTTCCCCCCGGAGGCGGCTATGTTCACGAGCTCCGCGGCGTTCGATCTGCGGTCGGAGGCGATCTTGGCGACGTTGCCGATCGAGGCGATCATTTCAACCACGGAGGAGGACGTTTCCTCGACCATGCTGCTGAGGTCGATGAGGAGGAGGTCGAGTTCCTTGACGCTCTCGGCGATCCGTTCGCTGCTCTCGGACGAATGGCCTATCCGGTCGTCCAGATACCCGATCTGCGTGCCGATCGAAGCGATCGAGGCGCTCATCTCCTCGAGGGAGGATGACGAATGAGCGGCGACCTCGTTGAGGCGTCGCTGGATCGCGTCGTTGGACGCGAGCACTTTCTTGATGCTCGAGACGACGGACCTCAGCTTCTGCAGGAATGAATTGAGTTCATTGGATAGATGTGATATCTCGCTCCTGCCGCGCGAGTCGAAATCGGCGGAGATGTCTCCCTTCTCGAGGAGGAGAACGTGCGATTCGATGCCTTTGAAGGAGGCGTGGATCCGCGACGAGATCGCGTAGCCGAGGATGACGCCCGCGACTATGACGCCGAGGACCGAAGCTATCGAGACGACGGAGGCCCGCGATTGCAGGGAGGCGACTGAGGCGTCTATGGCCGCGTACTGGCTTTTGATCACCTCGGCGATGCCCGCCATGCGCTGGTCGTTGGGGGCCACCTCGTCGAGGAGGACCTGGATGTCGAAGACGAGCGACTCTCTCGCGATCGACTGGGTCCGGGAGGAGCTTACGAGGTCCAGGAGGGCGGCCGGCTTGAGCCCGGACGCATCGAGCCCTAACGAACCA
>CAZIEI010000088.1:11958-13787 GCA_964538705.1 uncultured Spirochaetales bacterium
GTCCAGGACCGATGCGAGCCGCGCCTGGAAATCTCCGAGTTGGAGGTCGATGAGCATACGCTGCGTCTTGATGCTCTCGAGGGCGATCTGGATGTCTCCGCCAGCTTTCGCGAGGCGCTTCAGGCCCTCGAGGGCGTCGAATTCGCCCTGGAGGGAGGCGCGGCTCTCCCGGAAGCTCTCGAGGCTCGGTCCCACGGGCGATGAGGCCGAGAGGGACATATCCCGGCGCACCCGATCGAGCGCGGTGGAGAGTCTCTCAAGCGATGCTTTCTCCTCGCGGAAGGCGTCCGATTTGGACCGTATCACGAAATAAAGGCTGAACGCGGCTATGAAGGAGAGGATCAACGCTGAAATCAGCACGTTGAGCTGTACTCGAATGCTCATGGAGCTCGTCCTCCCTGCCGGACGCCTCCTTTGTTCGGACAACGCCGGATTGTCGTTTCGCAATCCTTGAAAACGGGTATAACTGGCAATTCGAGCGATACGATGCGGCTCTTCGTAGGGAAGTATATTGAATTCCGAGCGTATTTCAAATTTTCACCGCTAATCCGGAAAGACGCGCTTCTTCATGGCCTCGCGGGCGCGGTTCAAGCGCGCCATCTCCTCATCGTCCGCGCCTCGAGCCAGCGTTCTTGTCCGGAGAAACAAGCAATGATATCCTGTATTCCATGACGAACCTGCCGAGACGCGGAACGATGCGCGGGATCGCGCGATCTTCCGCCCTTCTCTGGGCCGCCGCCTGCGCTTCGGCGCTCTTCCCGTCCTGCTACGCCACGGGCGTCGCGGCGGAATACCTGGGGATCATCGCGAAGGCGCGTCCCGTCGATGAGGTGCTGTCGGATCCCTCCGCGACGGAGGCGACGAAGGCCTTCCTACGCCGCTGCGCCGACGTCCGCTCCTTCGCCATAGGACAGATCGGCCTCCGGGACAGCGAGAACTACACGACCTACGTCGATCCCGGCCGTCCTTACATCGCGGACGTCGTACAGGCCTGCGCCCCGCTCGCATTCGAGCGCTACCTCTGGAACTACCCCTTCGTGGGGAAACTCCCGTATAAAGGATTCTTCAAGCGCGAGGAGGCCGAACGGGAGGCGACCGTGCTTAGGGAGAAGGGCCTGGACGTCATCGTGCGTCCAGTGGACGCCTTCAGCACGCTCGGCTTCCTCAAGGACCCGCTCTGGTCCTACATGGCTTCCTATGGGGAGGCTGAGCTCGCGGAGCTTGTCATCCACGAGCTCACCCACGCGACGGTCTTCAAGAAGGGCGCGGAATCCTTCAACGAGGAGCTCGCGAGCTTCGTCGGCGAGCGCGGCGCCGTCCTCTACCTGGAATCGCGGCGGGGCGAGGGAGCGCCCGAGCTCACCGCCTACGCGGAGCGACGGGCGAATGCCGCCGCCTTCCGGGCCTACCTCTCGGGAACGGCTGCCCTCCTGGCCGAGGCCTACGCCTCCGGCCTCACGGACGAGGAGAAGCGGGCGCGCAAGGCCGAGATCATCGCCGAAAGGGCGGCCGAATGGAAGGCGACCGCCGACGCCATGGGGGAGGGGAATCCCTACGGGCGCTTCGACATGGGATCGATCAACAACGCCTACCTCGATCTTTATAGGCTCTATTATGGAGAGGAGCGCCTTTATGCGGAGGCCTGCGAGGTCCTCTACGGGAACGACCTTCCCGCTTTCCTTCGCGGAATGGCGGATACTTCCAAGAAGTCGAAAGATCCCAAAGGGGCGCTCAGGGCGGCCGTGGAAGCCGCAAGGGCCTCCCTGCAACCGTAAAGCGTCCTTAAGCGCCCTCAGGAGTCATCAGGCAGTCCCCCCCCCCCTCGGGAC
>CAZIEI010000089.1:0-233 GCA_964538705.1 uncultured Spirochaetales bacterium
CGAGCTCACGGCGCTCCTGCTCGAGCTCGGGGCCGTCGAGGCCATCAACATGGCCAAGAAGGCCGGCTACACCGCCGTCGTCTCCCACCGCTCCGGCGAGACCGAGGACACCTTCATCGCGGACCTCGTCGTGGGCCTCGAGACCGGCCAGATCAAGACCGGCTCCATGTCCCGCACCGACCGCGTCGCCAAGTACAACCAGCTCATGCGCATCGAGGACGAGCTCGAGGGCA
>CAZIEI010000089.1:243-13642 GCA_964538705.1 uncultured Spirochaetales bacterium
GCCGAGTACGCCGGCAAGAACGCCTTCTACGGCATCAAGAAATGCTGCTAGCTTAGGAAAAGAAAAAAGGGGAAGGGCAACCTTCGGAAAGGTTTCCCTCCCCCTTTCAAACCCTCGCCTTTCCAAGACGGAGGGGCATCAGGGCAGATGAAGCCGCTCAGGAGAAATCCGGGGCGGCTTTTTTATTCCCTGATTGGGTTGCTACCCAAGTTTATACGCTTCAGGAATCTTATCCATCACCGTCTCGCGGTAACGCGCGAACTGTCGCCATTCGAGGATTTTCTTGTGCTGGAGAATCCCCACGATCACAGCTTGTGATACCCCAATGCCCTCGCTCATACGTGAGAGCCGTTCAGCAGTGATATAGGATCCTATCTTCCGCCCCTCAACAACTATCTCATCGATATGGAGATATTCGGCCGCGCGGGCATCGGCCTCTTGCTCCGTATCGCTCTGACCCTCGTTATCCAAGTCATCGAGGACCGGCATCCCGTCAGGCTTGAGATGATCCAGGATATGCCCTATTTCGTGGGCAAGGGTATACCAAAAGTTATCTATGCGATCATAACGAGCGGTGTATACGATGAAGGGATTCTTCCCGCAATAGAATGCCGCGCCATCGAGATATGTCTTTTGCAGGTGGCTCAGCGTGAAAAATCCCACCCCGCATGCCATGAGCGCATTCAGGAACCCGGAGACCCCGTCATCCCGGATCGTATAACCCGCGAGCGATCCGGCGAGGGCATGGAGCTTCCTGCGTTCAAACGTGGGAAGCTCAGTACGTTCCGCATGAGTTCTCGCTATGAGGTACCAGGTTTTGCTGTACCAAGAAGTGTAGGCTTCATCAGTCTTCCCGCGGCGGGCGCAATACTCCTCGGACTTCTCATATACTTCCTCGGAGAACTCAGCATTACCGAAAATACGTTGGCATTCACGTTTCAAGCCATCCGCGTCATTGTCATAAAGCAGCCAACCTTTCTTACGCATCTCGGATAAAGGCATGTACTTCCGCATCCGAGCCTTCATGGCCGCCAAGGATTCGCGTTCGCCGATCCGATGCTTCCTGAGCCGGTGGACCGCGTCCAGGTTGAGCCAGAGTTCGGGCGTGGTCTTGAATATCCCGGCGAGGAGACTGGCTGTTTCCACGGTGATGGATTGTTTGTTCTGAATCAACTTATTCACCGTCTGGAGCGACAGCCCCATCAGGTCGGCCAGGTCTTCCTGACGCCAGCCGAGGGCGTCCAGTGAATCCTGTATTATTTCCCCAGGCCCGGCGTTGTAGAACGGACGGAGTTCCTTAATCATATCAGTCTCCATAATGCTTCGTGAGGTCATCCAGGCCGATGATACCTACCCGGCAGGTTTCGTCTTTCCACTCGATATCCATTTCCAAGCGCCATGTCCGCCCGAGCCTCATGGAATACCGTTTCTGATAACCCTCAAGACGTTCGAATTTATATGCAGGAAGAGCCCAGAGGTCGGTGACGACCATTGCTTGCCTCAGAACGTCCACGGCTCGCGGGAGCTTCTTAACCACGTCTTGAGGCACCATGCGGTATTTCCTGGATGAACCCGTCTCATACAGTTCCTCCAGATCAGGATTGCTGAAATAGACTTCCAGATATCACCTTCTGGTTTAAGTATCCTATGCTGGTTTGGAACTGTCAAGGGGACTTAAGGCGATGATAGAAATGGCATGGTCGTTTTATAGGATACATGCTGAAGGAGGAAAAGCCTGACCTTCTTCACGCGCTTCATTTTCAGCACTTACGATGAGTGCCTCTATCTCTTGTCTCCACGGACCTCCAGTGCTGGTCTTTCCAGCGCTCAGAGATCGGACCCCGTACATAGCCTCTTCTGCGACGACGCGGCATCTCGGATCTATCTCCTGAGCAATACGACCTTAGGCAAGCTCCTTTTCCTGGATTCGGCAACCGACTTCGTGACTCAGACCTACGATCTCTCCGGCACACCCAAGCAGATCCTCTCCACCGGCAGCGTGGTCGTCGTTCTCGTCATGGATTCGGGTAAGTACTACACAAAGAGCTTCCTCAAATCCGACATCCTGTAACGGACGCATTCTGAAAGATTCTAGAGGCCGCCTCGAGGCGGCCTCTTTTTTTTCGCCTCTACGCGATCGCTCGAAAATCGTCTTGAGCCATAATGCATCTCCCTTGCCTTCGCCTCGCGAGCCCTCATGGCATGGCAGGAAGATCGCTAGTACGTCTCCCCGAGCCCCCACCAGGAAAGATCAGCCTGCTCCGGATATAAGCCAGCAGCGACTTCGTCGATGGTCAGGAGGAGGGCGCGGACGCGACTACCGATCGCGCGAATGCCGCGGCCGACCTCGCTCAGGAACCCGCGGGACTCACCGAAGCTGAAACTCGCCTCTTTCGCCGCCTCGCTCCGCGCTCCTCGGGGAATCGGCTCGAGCAGGAACGCATCCCGCTCGCATTCGCATCGCGAGCCATCATGGTATGGCGGAATCTCTGATACCCCCAACCATTCCATTCAAGGCATTTATTTGCGCACTCATCGATGAATCGGATTCGCCGCGTCTCGAGCCGGCTAGGAAACGGAAAATCGATAAACCTTGTTTCACATTGCGAACCTTCTATTATCCGAACTCCCGCTAGCACAGAACCATGATCGCATTTGTGCGATAGTGTACCGATAGCAACTAATAATCATGCGGAATTTGAAGACTATATTAGAAAAATACGATTTACAGATAAAAAAAAACGGGATTATCATTACTCCACGCATCAAAGGACGATTGCCCTTGCCCTGATCGCGTTTCATGATTCACCCGCGAGGCGAAGTACCGGCGCCGCGGAGCCGGGACGATCTGAGTGGGCGATGAAAATAACGGTAAAAAGGGTTATAAAACCGTTTCCCCGTTGGGTCTGGCCAGCTCCTAACACGGCGCCGAAAGACAGTGTTCCGGGAGCGAGGCGCGACATGAACGGCTCATGACTGCCGATTCAGTCACCGTTCCGCATTATGGAAAACGCACCGACGCGTAAAGGATGCCTCATCGCCCGACGCCCCGAAATGACTCGAGGGGCGGGGCCTCTGACGGCATTCGTTCGATCGGCGGCACGAGCCACGATCGCTTCAGCGGTACTTCTCATGTATTCACGGAAGGAGGATTGTGTATGAAAAGCGCTATGAAAGGATTCCTGGTATTGGCGATCGCCGTTATGGTTTTCACGGGATGCGACCTTTCCATGGCCCAGGATCCCGTCGAGCCTAAGATTCCGACGCCCGGCGTATCGGCCAACGCCACTATCAGCGTGGACAGCTCTTCCCAGGATTACGCGAACGGCAACGACGATAATTTCTATTACACCTTCTGGAAGGACAAGGAAGAAAAGGGCGGATTCCCCGCCAATCAGGGCACGGCGAGCATGCAGACCTGGAAATACGGCAATGGCTACGGTTTCTGGGCTTTTTGGAACAACGTTCACGGCATCGTCGGCGGCAGGGGATGGTCGACCGGAAAGGTCAATCTGAGCCTCACGTTCCACGGATGGGTTTATTCCAACGCAGACCAAAACGGCGTGGACGACGACGGATACTTCGGCGTGTACGGCTGGGCGGACAACAACTGGAGCAGCGGGAATCCGTCAAGGCTCATCGAGTACTACGTGATCGAACAGCACGGGACCAAGGGCCACGGGCTCGATAATGACGGAGACCAGGGCTCAGTCGGTTCGACCAGAAGCATCGACGGCAGCAATTACACGGCTTACAAGACCAGGCGCGTGAATAAACCGTCGATCAAGGGCTGGACGGACTTCGACCAGTACTGGAGCGTGAGGGCGGATCAGCGGCAGTCCGGCACGATGACCTTCGCGTCCCACGTCGATCTGTGGAGAAGGTCCGGGTGGACCCAACTCAGCGACAGCATGATGAACAAGGATGGCACATACCAGATCCTGTTCGTCGAGGCCCCGTTCGACGCCAACACCGGAACGGGAAACGGCTTCGGCTTCATCGACGGCTTCTCGGGCAGGTAATGTCGACGGGACTCGCGCGTTCTCGCGTCGAGTGAACGATCGCGCGGGACAGGCTGCGAGCCTGTCCCGTTTTTTTTCAGACGATTCCGCGCACTGTCCTCGATCGCGTCATCGCGGCGGCGCGTCGCGGCACACGCGGAATCCCAGGTCGGGACTCGCGCGGTTCGCGCGCGATACGTCGCGCTCTATAATTCCGCAGTATTCGCCGCCGCCGGCCCAACCTCCGCCCCGCAACGCCCGTCCCTCGCTCGAGTCCGGCCCGGAGGCGTCGATCCAATCCCAGCACCACTCGCGGACATTACCGGACATGTCGTAGAGCCCGAGCTCGTTCGGCTTGAGCTTTCCGACGCGGTGCGTCCCGCAATCGTTGCCTTGGATCGCCCCCCAATTCCAATACCCTTCGAGGCGCTTTTTCCCGGAGTTCTGCCAATAATACCCGACGTCGTCCACGGCATCGCTGCCGCTGTAGGCGTAGCCCTTGGTCTTTTGGCCTCCGCTCGCGGCGTACTCCCACTCGGCTTCCGTCGGGAGACGGTAACCGTCGGCGGACGGATCCATGGTCACGGTCCACCGGATATCGTCATCCTCGCTCGTGATCCGCGGATCGACGGTGCCTCGGTCAATGACGTACTTCCGCTTCAGGCCTTCCCGTTCGCTGAGCCTGTTGCAGAACTCGACCGCGTCGTACCAACTTACCCGTTCCACAGGCAGATCCTCGCCCTCGCGGTAGGAAGGATTGCTCCCCATCACCCTCGTCCATTCCGCCTGGGTTACCTCGAATTTACCGATCAGGAAATCGCCGACCTCGGCGTCCGTCCCGTAATACGCGGATTTCTGGTTCAGGAAGGCGCCGCCCTTCACGGGCGCCAGCTTCATCGCCTCTCGGGAGGAGCACGAGGATATCAAGCAGGGAGCGATGATTAAAAATACGATTCTTCGGATGTTCAATCGGATATCCCCTTGCTTTCAGTGAATTACTTCGCCCCGCGGGCGGACCGGGGCCATTATCGCCCGGACGCCGGGAGGAATCAATACCGATTAGCTCGTCATCCCCTCGCCATGAGCTTCTTCCCGAGCGCCTCGTCGGTCTTGAAACCGAAATGCTCGTAAAAGCCGAAGGCGTCCCGGGTGAAGAGGTACTGTCTCATGCCCGCGTACGCGGCGTCCTCCGTGATCGCCTTGAGGAGGACGGAGCCAAGCCCCTTCCCCTGATGCTCCGGGATCACGAAGACGTCGCAGAGGTAGGCGAAGGTCGCGTAGTCCGTGACCATCCGCGCGAAGCCGATGAAGCGCTCCTCGAGGAGGAGGCTGTAGCAGCGCGAGTGCTCGATGGACTTGCGGATGGCGTCGAGGCTCCGATCCTTGGCCCAGTAGGAGGCGTCGTTCAGGTAGCGCCTGACCGCCTCCACGTCGATGTCTCCCTTATCCGTCGAAACGCGGACATCGGCATCCATGCGCTCCCTCCTCCCGACCGTCGCGATGACGCGGCGTCATGGCGATCGTAAAAAAAGGGGCTCCGGGATACAGCCCCCGGAGCCCCCTCCCGCCTATCTCTTGGTTTTATTTATTCAGGAAGAACTCCACGCGGCGGTTCTTCCAGCGATTCTTTGTATCGCTATCGGGGACCACGGGGTCCTCCGCGCCGGTACCATCGGTCTCGATCCGGGCGGCCTCGATGCCGCGCTCCACGAGGGCCTTCTTGATGGCGGCGGATCGCGCCTTGGAGAGCGGTATAAGAACCTTTTCCTGCTCGACCTTCCCCTTCGCGGGATTGTTCCAATACACCATGGAAGCGTGGCCGACGATGAGTATCTTGTAGCCCGGGAATTTCGCGAGCTTGGCCGCGAGGTTATCGAGGGACTCGATGTTGCGCTCCCTGCTCTCCGCCGGCACGTCGCGGTAGTCGGCTGTGTAGGCCTTGAATACCACGCTCGGGACCCTGATCTTGTAGCCCGTCGCGGTTTCCGTCACCAGGATGTCGACCCGCGCAACTCCTTGCGCCTTCCCCACGTTCCCGAATTCGTCGCGGGCGGTAATCTCCACTCGGTAATCGCTCGCGGATTCCACGAGGCTCCCGTCCTTGCCCTTTCCGTCCCAAGCGAAGGAGGTCTCGGGCCAACGCCCCGCGCGCTCGGCGAACAGGCTCTCGCCCTGATCGAGGATCCGCGCGGTCCAGGATTCCATCGCGGCCAATCCGTTCTTCGCATCGATCCGGACCTCGAGCTCGTCATCGATTCCGTCCCCGTCGGGGGAGAAGAACTTCGGGGAGAGGGCGCAGGAAACGACGGGCGCGGACGCCACGAGAAGGAAGGACTCCGACGTCGCCGTCGCCGCCGCGTATTTCTTCCCGTAGTCGATCGTCAAGGTCGCTCCGTAGCGGCCGTCGACGCAGAGCTGACCCGCGTCGTCGCGGCCGTTCCAGGCGACGGGCTCGGTCAGGTCGTTCCTCGTCCCCGAGAGGGTCCTCACCACGCCGCCGCCCTCGGCCGAGATGGCGATCTTCCAGGCCTCGACGGCGTCGATCGATCCCGCGGCCGCGTCGAACGCGAGAGAATCAGAAACCTTATCCCCGTTCGGGGAGAGCCCTCTCGCGCGCGCGGACAGCGAGCACCCCTCGGGCGCGGCGGGAGGGGCGATTTTCTCCCCTGCAGCGGCGGCTTGCCGTCCCACGGAGAGGCTGAAGGCCTCGACGGCCTTGTTGCCGAACTCGTCCCAAACGGACAGGACGAGGGAATAGCTCGTCTCGGGCACGGGCGCTTCGCCTCCCGCGCCGGCGCCGTCCCAGGAAGCGGTGGATACGGGCCAATCGGAGACGAACGTCCGGACGCTTTTCCCGGAACTGTCCTGAAAGTCCAGGGACCACGAAGAAATGGCGGCGAGTCCGCTCTCCGCGGAAACGCGTAGTGAGACAGGAGCCACGAAGCGGGCTCCTTGCGGGATCGCCTCCGCGGGATCGATCGCGAGCCCGACGCGCGGCGGCGCGGCGGCCAGGATAAAGCTGGACGACTCGACCGTCTCGGGAGAGAATTTCTTCCCGAAGTCCAGCCGCATCACGGCGGTGTAGGTTCCGTCCGCCGCGCGGCTCCCTGATAGGGCGTTCCCGTCCCATGAAATGAGGGAGGGAGCGTCGTTAGCCGTTCCAGCCTTCGTCCATACCTCTCCTCCCCCGCCGACGATCGAGATCGTCCACGCCTTGAGCGCCGCGATCTCGCCGATGTCGATCTTGAAGTCGATGGTTCGCTTCGATCGATCGGAGAGCGGCGAGAATCCCCTCTGGTCCGTCCCGATGATGGAAGACTTCTCCGGAGGGGGCGGTACGGAATTGCACGCGGCGAGCAGCGCGATGAGACAGCACGCTATACCGACCCGTAGGCCGCTTTGGCTTTTGACTTGACGGAAATAGTTCATGGGCATCCTCCTGCATCGGATGCACTAAGAATAAACCCCTGGAAGGCCTAAGGGTGATACTTTTTTCGAAAGCTTTGATACCTATTCAGTATTCAGGCGAGTCCTACCGGGATGCGGAGGGCTCCTTCACGAGGCGTACGACTTTACGGACATCGGATACCGACCGATCTTCCTGGGAATGAAGTCAGTCCGGCCCGGCGGGAGGGGCATCGCCTTCGCGTTTTCCGTTCTTCTGATTTCCTCAGAATCAGTATCTTTTTCCCATTGATCACCGCCTCTTGGGCGGGAGGAGGCCTGAGCCGTGGAGATATATCCGATAGCCGTCTCGGCCCTCGTCAAGGCCGATCTCGACCGCGCATGGTCCTGCTATACCGAACCGGAGCGAGTCACGCGCTGGAACTTCGCATCTCCGGATTGGCGTTGCCCGCGAGCGAGCAACGACCTGAGGCCGGGAGGCTCCTTCAGCTTCCGCATGGAATCGAGGGACGGGAAGACCGGTTTCGATTTCGGCGGCGTCTACGAGGCCGTGGTACCGAAAGCCTACCTATCGTACCGGATGGGGGACGGCCGGACCGCGCAAGTCATCTTCCATCCCTTCCTGAGCGAAGTCCTCGTCACGGTGATCTTCGATCCGGAATCGTCCAATTCCATAGAGCTTCAACGGAGCGGCTGGCAAGCCATCCTGGACAACTACAAGGCCTTCACGGAAGCGGTAGGAGTCGCGTAGGAGATATACGCGATCCGGCCACGGGCGGCCGCATCATCCTTCATCGCCTCTGAAAGAAGCCCGAAGACGCGATGCGAGCGGATACGCCTCGAGGTCCCCTAGCAGGGTGTTGAAAAGCATCGAGTATTTCAACAACCCGCTAGGCCCTGAGTTCCCCCCGGAAGCCCCGCGCTCCGTAGTAGGACTCCGCTCCGTTGTGGTAGACGAACACCGCGTCGTAGCGGCGGTCCGCGAACAGCGCGCCGCCCAGCTTCCTGATATTCTCCGGGGTCTTGATCCAGCTCGACGTTTTCTGGTCGAAAGGCCCGAGGCTCTGCAATCTCCGGTACCGCTCTTCGTCCAAGAGCTCTATCCCCATCGCCCGCGCCGTCTCCGCCGCGCCGCCCTTAGGCTTATGCTCCTTCCGGGATTCCAGCGCCGCGCGATCATAGCAGAGATTGCGACGGCCCGAGGGGCTCTCGGGCGAGCAATCGAAGAAGAGGAACTCGCCCGTTCCCTCGTCCCGGCCCACGACGTCAGGCTCTCCGCCGCTCTCCTCCATTTTTTTGAGCGCTTCGAGCTTTCCCGGACCGGCTTCGAGCCTGGCCCGCACCTCCGTCCACTCGATGCCTGGATGCCGGTCCTCATGCTTCTCGAAACGCTCGCGCAAGGTCTCCATGAGCGTCTCTCGCATTTTCGCGGTCATGCGCGCCTCCTCTCTTCCGGTCCGGAGTGATTCCATTCGCATGATGAATATACTCACTCCATGGTCAGGGGAAGGAGACGCTCCTGGCATGACCTCGTTCGGACAGGTATGGCGATCGGACAGGCCTGACAAGCGGAAAACCGTCATTGATGATGGCGATGCGCCTCATCAATTCGGCTTCCATCTTCGGTATCCATGAGGGGAATCCGGCTTAGGAAAATACCTCAACCGATCTCGGCCAGAAATCTCCGGAGAACCTTCATGAAGGCCGCGAACGCGTCGAAGCGGACGCAATGGCCGGCGCCCGGTATCTTGACCACCCTGACGCGGGGATTGAGTTCCGGTATCTTCGCCGCCACCTCGGGCGTGACGATGCCGCCGAGGGCGGGATCGGCCGCGATGACGAGCGTCGGACAGGAGAGCGAGCCGATGAGGGCCGTCCAGTGGCGTTCCCGTTCGTTCATCTTTGGCGACATGATGTCGGTGATGCCGGGATCCATGCGCTTCTTGGACTCGCACATGGGGACGATAAGGTCCTCTGGCCAATCCGGATGGTCCTTCCGGTATCCCTCGAGGAGGGATTCGAGGCTGATGGAAGGGAGGCTCTTGGCCCAATTCACGAAAGGATTGTCCGTGGCGGCGGGGCTGTCGGCCGGCCAGGGCTCCATCCACCAGGGTGGATCCTCGAGAGCGATGGCGCGCGCGAGTCCGGGAAATCGCACGGCGGCTTGGAAGGTGGTCATGGCGCCCATTGAGTGCCCGCAGAGGATCGGGTCCTTGAGCTTGAGTGCGCGCACAAGCCCAGCGAGGTCGGCCGCCATGTCTACATCGTCCCCGGGCTTCACGCGCGCGGAAAGGCCGTGCCCGCGCATGTCCGGCATGATCACATCGTAGTCGCGCTCGAGCACCCGCGCGACCGGCGTCCAACAGAGTCCGTCGTCCGTGAAGCCGTGCGTCAGCACGAGAGCCGGCTTATCGCCTCGCCCCGTCCGGTGGTAATGAAGCCTGACGCCCCCGACCTCGATGTCCTCATGCAGCCACGCGTCGTTCATCGTTCCCCCTCGTCGACATCCTGCCCGCCATCCCGCGCTCCGTCAAGCGAGAAGCCATTCACCGATATTCAAGAAAAGATGCGGGAAAGAAACCTTTTCAGGAAAAGGTTTCCCCCCCGCGCCCCCCTTTCCAAAAGCTCCTATTAGCGTTTCGAAGCCAGGATCTACGAAATTGACTTGACTTTCTATTATTTACATATCATACTTATGGTATGGCGATCATGGAACACAGAACGACCTTCGCTTTGGACGAGGCGACGATACATCGGCTCAAGAAGCTCGCGGCCATGTGGCGGGTATCCCAGTCGGAGGTAGTCCGCCGTTCGCTGGAAAGGGCGGAGGCGGACGCTGAGGAAGCGGCGGAGTCGCGGATCGCGCGCCTCGAGGCCTACCATGCGCGGGGCGGCGTAGCCGCGGATACGGCCTCCTCCTACCTCTCGGAAGTCGCGCGGGATCGCTCCGACTGGGGGAGAGGCCAATGATCCTCCTGGACACGAACTACCTGATCCTCGCCCTGGTACCGGGTTCGCCTGAATCCGCGCGCATCGTGGAATGGCTCCGAGCGGGGGAAGAACTCTGCGCCTCGAGCGTTTCCTGGTACGAGTTTCTCTGCGGTCCCGTGGATGAAGCGGGGATCGACGCGGTCCGTTCCATCCTGGACGACCGCATCCTCCCCTTCGACTCCAATCAAGCCGCCCTTTCCGCGCGGCTCTTCAACGCGACCGGGCGGAAACGAACCCTCCGCGTGGACGCTATGATCGCCGCCGGCGCCATTTCCGCCCGCGCGTCAATCGCCACGAACGACGAAGGTTTCGGAGCCCTCTCCGCGTTCGGCCTGAAGTTCTCAGACTGACCATCACCGCGATAGCCCTGCCTCACCCGCGCGCCGGTTTTCCCGGTCGGGAATTCAATCACCGTACGAGAAGACTTCGGAAAAACCGGTCTTGACAAGTTGTTGCCGATTGCTATTCTGCTCAAGTGAATTTCATATTACGGAACCATGTTCCACCATATGAAATCACGCGAAACAGCAAGGAGGCTCTCATGAACGCAAAGATCACGATGATCGCGCTCGCATCCGCGCTCTGCTGCATGGTCGCCGCTCCGTCGTTCGGACAGGCCGGCGCTCCTATCTCGCTGAACAAGTACCCGACGCTCAAGATCGGAATCCTCGCCAACAACTTCTACAAGCCCCTCCCCCTCGGAAAGGACAACCTCAAGAAGATCTTCGACTGGGCGGCGGCTAACGGCTTCTCATGGGTCGAGATCCGCGACGCTAACGGCTCGCTCTCGCTCACCGATTGCCGCGATCTCGCCGCGTACGCGGATTCCAAGGGCATCGAGATCGTCTATGCGCTCGGGATCGGCTTCCTCGATCCCAATTTCGACGTGGCCTTCATCCGCGGGATGGCCAACGCCCTGCAGTTCAAGGGCCCCAAGGTCATCCGCAATTCAGCGCCCGGTCCGGAGTTCACCGCCGATCCGGCCAAGTCCACGTGGACCAAGGAGGAGTTCGACAAGCTCATCGCCGTCGCGAGCAAGGCGGCAGACGACGCCGCGAAGGTGGGGCTCAGGCTCGTGCTCGAGCACGCCTTCGAGGCCATGAAGGGCGACGGCGTGAAGACCTTCGGGATGACCGAGATCCAGACCAAGGGAAGCGCGAACATAGGATCCCAGTACGACACCGCGAATTTCTTCGCGGTCTCGCGCGCCCCGGTCGGCCCCGCCGAGGCCAAGGCCTACTTCGAGAAGTTCGCGGGAAAGACCGGCTACGCGCACCTCAAGACGAGCGCCGCGGACCACAAGGTCACCCCCGTCCTCGGGGATAACGAGCTCGACTTCGGCGTCTTCTTCGATATCTGCGCCAAGGCCAGGATCGACTACCTCGCCATAGAGCTCCCGCCGCAGGAGAGCTTCGACGACTGCGCCGCGAACCTCCTCAAGAGCGTGGAGTACCTGAAGAGCAGGTACTGAGCGCCCGCGCCGGCGGTTCCGCCGCCGGGAAGGGCGGCCGGCTCCCCGCGCGAGCGGGACCGGCCGCTATCCGCGACCGCGCAGCAATGCTCCCTTGATCTCGAGCATGCGCCCGGTCGGCTTGAGCGTCCCGGATTCGGTGAAGGACGCATTCGCTTTCAGTTCGGCGCTCAGCGCGCGTATCGCGTCAAGCTCGGGCTCGGCCCAGAGCGCCCTGAACCAAGAATCATCCGCCTCGCAGATCGCCAGCCACTCCTCAATCCAGTCGCGGTTCAGGAAGGCCACGGGCTCTTCCTCCATGAGATCGGCCAATTCCTTCACGTGCCATTTCACCGCGTCGCGCATCCCGCGCGAAAGGCCGCCGTTCTCCCGCGCCGCCAGGGTCGAAAGCCCGGCGCGCTTGAGGGCGCGGAGCCAGGGGATACCGTCCTTCTCCGCGAAGCGCCGGACCTGGCCCGCCCACCCGTCCGCGCGGGCCTCGATTCCGCGGCGTTTCAAGATAAAGGCGGACAGCGCGGCGGGGAATCCCCGCCCGACGCCTATCCCGCACTCGTATCCGCGCATGAAAGCTATCACGGACTCCTCGTCCGTTCGGGGAATCCACATGGAGGTCCTGAGCAGGAAGGCGAGGAGCTTTTCTTTCCGTCGTATTCTCATGGGTCCGCCTCCCCGGGCGCAGTGAACGCGTGTAACGCCGGCGGGGCCATCATAACACGCTGGAGGAAGGGCGGGGTACCGCGCGGGGCTCCCTTGTCTTCCCGCATCCGCTCGCTTAGAGTGAGAGGAGGCGTCGCCTGAGCCTACGGGATCGACGGCGCGAATGGAGCGTCGCCATGAAAATCACCTTCGGTATCGTACTTTGCATCCTCATCGCCCTCTCCGGCTGCGCAATAAAGCAAAGCGCCGCGCCCGGTGACGGGCTCAGCGACGCGGAATTCCGCGCAGCCTTCGCGGACCGGGCGGTCTATCTCTGGGAGGGCGAGGACTATACCTACGGCGGGGACGGCGCCTACGGGATCGACGGCGCGGGAGTGGTCATCATGACGCTCAGGGAGATGGGCTACGACCTCGAGCTCACCGTCGCGGACGGCCTCTACGACAACCTCATCACTGAGCTGGAGCCCTTCGGCTTCACCCTTCCCTCGGAAACGACGGACGCGGCCCTCGCGGCCGGGGACTATAGCGGGCTCAGGAAGGGCGACCTCATCTTCCTCGACTACGACTTCGATGACGTCTACGACCACGTCGCGATCTACCTGGGCGCTTACGACACCATCACGCACGCCGCCTTCAACGCATCGGATTACTATGAAGAATGCGTGATCTCGGATATGGGAAACGCTATGGACCCCTTTAACACGGATCTGCAATACTCCGCCGTCAGCTCGCGCGCCCTGGACCGCGCGACGATCGAGACGCTTTACGAGGCTCCCTGAGGGGACGGCGCCCCGGGAACGCTCGCGATGCGCGCGCTCCCGCACGGGCGCGTTCTCGCCTGATGGATCGGCGCCGCGCGCGGCGGAAGCGGGGC
>CAZIEI010000090.1:0-297 GCA_964538705.1 uncultured Spirochaetales bacterium
GGCTCGACGATGTATCGTCCCGGCTCGCGACGATACATCGGCTCAAGAAGAAGCACGGCGGCAGCGTCCAGGAAGCCCTGAGGAAGCTCGCGGAATCGAGCGCAGAGCTCGAGCGCCTCGAGAACCTGGAGCAGGACCGCGAAGGCATTCAAGGAGAGATAACGGCCCTCGAGCGGGACGTCCTCAAGCGGGCGACGGTCCTCCACGAGAAGCGCTCCAAGGCTGCCCTTTCCTTGGGGGACAAAGTTGCTTCGATCATCCGCTCCCTCGGGATGCCCAAGGCCGGGTTCTCGGTGT
>CAZIEI010000090.1:307-13521 GCA_964538705.1 uncultured Spirochaetales bacterium
TAAAGAATCCGGCCTTGATGAGGTCGAGTTCCTCATCGCCCCCAACCCCGGGGAACCCGAACGCCCCATCGCCCGCATCGCCTCGGGTGGAGAGATTTCCCGCGTGATGCTCGCGCTCAAGACCTGCCTCGCGGAGTCTGATTCCGTCTCGACCATGGTCTTCGACGAAATCGACACGGGAATCGGGGGGGAGGTGGGGGTTGCCATCGGGGGGCATCTCGCGGCCATAGCCCGTGCCAAGCAGGTTTTCTGCATCACCCATCTAGCCAGCATCGCCGTTCGAGCCGATAATCATTTGAAGGTGGAGAAAGTCGAGGAGGGCGCGCGCTCCCTCGCCCGTGTCTCGAGGGTCTCGGGCAAGGCGCGCGTCGAGGAGATCGCCCGGATGCTCTCGGGAGCCGAGGGCGGCGAGGCGAGCCTCAGGCACGCCGAGGAGCTCCTCAAGCGATCCGCTCCGCCGGGGAGCGATTGATGGCCAAGATCACCGCTGAGGCCAGGAAGGCCTACGCTGACAAGGTCGCCGAGTACAAGGTCCTCATCTCACAGGGGCTCGCTCATGAGAAGACTCTGAACGAGCTCCTCGCCAAGGACCAGGAGGGCGCGGGCTACAAGCGAATCAGCCTCGCCGATGAGGCCCTCATGGTGTACTCGCACACCCTCCTCCTCAACACGCTGTCGGTGTCCATGCTCGGCATCCGGAACGAGGACTGGCTCTCCGAGGCGCGCAAGGTCCTGTACCGCGCCCTCAAGTACCTCGAGGACGTCGTCACGCCCTACATCGACGTCCCCTTCTCGGATTACGAGGGGAAGCTCGCTGAGATCGCGGACTACGCGTCTGACATGCGGCATTCGCTCCTCCTCAAGGTGGGTTTCGCCATCCAGCAGCTCGAGGAGGGCTTCGGCGAGACCTCCAAGTGGAAGTGGTCCTTCGTGGAGATCTGGGCGAAGTACGCGACGATCGCCAAGAACATGCTCAACCTCAAGACCCTCGTGAAGGACATGGATCTGGATTCCCCTTTCCGCGAGGCCACCACGGACCACCTCAATCTCGTGAAGAGGCTCTTCCAGCAGTCCGCCGACCGGTACCGCGAGAAATACGAGCTCGTCTCGTCACGCGAGGAGGATTTCAACCTCGCGATCATGTATCTCTCCGCGCTCAAGAGGCTCCACGCCATCCTGGGCGAGCGGGATGAGGCGGATACGCTGAAGAAGAAAATCGAGATCTGGAATAACAAGAAGGAAGCGGACGCCAAGAAACGCGACGAGCTCGCGAAGGCGCCCGTTCGCCCGTCAGGCTCGCCTGAGCAGTGACCGCCGGGCGTTGAATCGCGGAGCGAAGGCTGTTAGCCGAGAACCATGAAATCCGCGCCGCTCCTCATCCTCATAGATTCCGATTCACGCGCCTTTTCCATCAACCTCGCTTGTCGCCCGCTCCCAGGTCGTGAAGGGAATCCTCGGGGTAGAGCTGGCCGAGGCTGAGCGTTCGCGTACGGGCGGCGTCGGGGCCGTAGCGCACCGGCATGCTGGAGGGGCAGAGCTCGGTAAGCACCTGCCGGCAGGCACCACAGGGCGGTACGGGCGCGGCGGCGTCGGGCGTGCAGAGGGCGAGGGCCGTGAAGGAGCGCGCGCCCGCGGATACCGCGGCGACGAAGGCCGATCGCTCGGCGCAGATGGTGAGTCCGTACGACCGGTTCTCTACGTTAACTCCCGTGAAGATCCGCCCGTCCTCGCAGAGGAGGGCCGCACCGACCCTGAACATCGAATAGGGTGCGTACGCGCGCGACGCCGCGTCCTCTGCAGCCTTGAAGAGCATCTCGTCCATCCGCTTTCCCCCTGGGGCTCAGTATAGCCCATCGCGGGCGTCCGCGCTTCCTCGCGGGCGGAGATTCCGCCTGAATGCGGCGTTCAGGAACGCAGCGCCTCCGAGAGGAGCGAGAACAGGAAGGATTCGAACCCGAGGCCGCCGACGAGGCGGTCCTTCATCGCGTTGAAGAGCTGGTCCCGCGAGCCCACGCCGACTTTACGGTAGATGATGCCGAGGTGGCCTTTCACGGTCGACATCGAGAGTCCGAGCTCCGCCGCGATTTCCTTTGCGAGGAGCCCCCTCAGCTCGAGGACGAGGATTTCGGTCTCGCGGCGCGTGAGGCCGAAGCGTTCCAGGAAGGCCTTGTCCGGCGTGACGAGGGATTCAGCGGTGCTCCGATAATCGAACCCGCTCCAGGTCCAGAGTCGCTTCTCCCGGTCCACTTCCTTGACGCGAGCGAGCAGGGGGATCCTGCGCCCGGATCCCGAGATGATGGTGATCGATCGGTATCCGCCCTCGCGGAGCCTCGGATCGCGGAGGATGCCGCCGGCCTCCTCGCTCAGCACGTCGCTCAGGCTGAGCGATCGTTTCTCGTACTCGCCCTCGATCTCAAGGAGGGCCTTGGCCTGATCGTTCAGGTATTCGATCGAGCCGTCTTCGCCGGTCTCCATAACGAACGAGGGAAGCGATTGGGCGAGCTCGCGGAATTTCCGCTCGGATTCCGTGACGCGCTCGAGCGCTTCGTCGAGGGCCGCCCTGTTCCGGGTGAGCTCTTCCACGTGGGAGATGTTGAAGAGCACCTCGGTCACGTGGTCCCGGAGCGAGACGACGACCGCTGGATCGATCTCCCGTATTTCCGTGACGAGGAACCCGAAATGGCGATCGGCCTTCGAAAGCGACTGTACGAAGAGCCGTTCGCCCTCCGCCTCGTCGGAGGCGCGCGACGCGAGCGCGGGCGGAAAGATGAGTTCCGAGGAGACGCGGCGCGGATGGTCGCTCTCGACCAGGGCCTTCCCGTCCGGCGCGACGGCACAGACGAGGTGGCAGTGCCTCGTGGGCAGCTCGCCCCCCTCCGACTCGTCGTGGAGGAGGACGCAGGTGAGGCCGAGCCCGAGGATGGGAACGAGAGCCGCGAGCCTCGCCGATAGCCCCTCGAGGCTGAGGACGGAGCCTAGGTACTCCGTGATCTGGGCGAGGCTCGAGATCGTACGGTAGGAGACGGCGAGCGCGCGTTTCTGCTCGGTCGGCGGCGCGATCCGCCTTGCCTCGGGGGCCTCGCGGCAGCCGCATGACTCGCGCGGCGTGAAGGCCACCGGGATCGGATCGACCCGCGGCGGGGCGCGGCCGTCGACCGCGTCGAGGAGGATCTCCGCTGCGAGCCGCGCCTTGTCCTCGATAGGCTGGGCCACCGTGGCGAGGGTCGGCGATACCTGGAGTGAGAGCTCGTCCCCGTCGAAGCCCGTGACCATGATGTCCTCGGGGACGCGAAGTCCCCGCTCCGCGAGCACCTCGAGGCCTCCGATCGCCATGAGGTCGTTGGCGTAGGCGATGGCATCGGGCGATCTCTTGCCGAGGTCGAGGATGCGGGCGGTCGCCCTGCGTCCGCTCGGGGTATCGAAGGTCGCTTCCACGATCCAGTCCCTGTCCAGCGGTAATCCGCGCTCGAGGACGAAATCCCTGAACGCTTCCTCACGCTCGATGGCGTCCTTGATATCGAGAGGTCCGCCGACGTAGGCGAGTTTCCTCGCGCCATGGACGTCGCAGAGGTGGGAGAGGGCCTGGCGCATGCCGTCACGGTTGTCCGGAGCGATGCGGAGGCGGTCCATGGATCCGGTCGACGAGAAAAGGATGGGGATCGATTCGAGCTTGGGCGACGAGGAGATGAAAGCGTCGAGGTCCTTCTGGTTCTGGAAGGCGCTCGTGTCGATGCAGAGCGCGTCGATCCGGCTCGGGCCGGCGAGCCGGTATACGATCTCTTGGATCTTGAAGGACTCTTTCTGGCCTCGCCAGAGGCGAGAGGCGTAGACGATGAGGCCGCAGTCTTTTTCACGGCAGAAATCCAGGAATCCGCGCCAGAAGCGCTTCTGATAGGTCCCGTCGATATGGCTGAGCAGGAGGCCCAGCGTTGTGCGGGTCCTGGCGCCCGTGATCAGCATGGCTCCACTGTACGACCCTTTTCCGATCCGCGCCACAGAAAAATGCGTCCGAAACGCTGAAAACAGTACTCCGAGTACTGGTTTTTCGGGACTACGACGTCGATACCGGAATGGGAAAAGTCGGGTTAGCCTCAATGCGTAACGCGGTGTCATGGTCCGGATGGACCAAATTTCGCCAGGAGGTTTAGGTAATGAAGACTACGGTGAAGATCGCCATCGTCCTGATGGCGGCGGCGGCCCTGATGGCCGGATGCGCGAACGTCGCGGGGGACCAGTTCCTCGATGCCGGGGAAGAGGCTCCGGGGATCCAGGCGGCCCTGACCTCGAACCAGACGGGTACGAACAACGGGTGGTACTATTCGTTCTGGACCGATGGTGGCGGCTCGGTGTCCATGACCCTCGGGTCGGGAGGCAATTACTCCTCTTCCTGGACGAACTGCGGCAACTGGGTCGGCGGCAAGGGCTGGAGCACCGGCGGACGGAAGGTCGTCAATTATTCCGGTTCCTTCAATCCTTCGGGCAACTGCTATCTCACCCTTTACGGTTGGACCACGAACCCCCTCATCGAGTATTACATCGTGGATAACTGGGGTACCTATCGCCCCACCGGTACCTACAAGGGCACGGTCACGACGGACGGCGGCACCTACGATATCTACACGACCCAGCGCGTGAACCAGCCCTCCATCCAGGGCACCGCGACCTTCACGCAGTACTGGAGCGTCCGCCAATCCAAGCGCACGGGCGGCACCATCACTACCGGCAACCACTTCGACGCCTGGGCGAGCAAGGGCATGAATCTCGGGAACCACAACTACATGATCCTGGCGACCGAAGGCTATCAGAGCAGCGGCAACTCCAACATCACCGTGAGCGAGGGGTCGGCGTCGACGCCCACTCCCACTCCCGGGACCACCCCCGCTCCCACGAGCGCCCCTTCCGGCGCCATCACGCTCAATTCCTGGCAGGCCAATCAGCGCAGCTCCGGCCTCACCGTCTGGACGGGCGGCGTGGGCGGCTGGAAGGTCGGCGACTGGATCGAGTTCTCGAGCGTCAATCTCAGCGGCAAATCGATCCTCAACTTCAACTTCGCCTCCGCGCAGAGCGGGAGCTTCAAGGTCGTAATCGACAGCTACACGGGTAGGCAGATCGGCACCTTCAACTATTCTTCGACAGGCGGCTGGAATACCTACAAGAACCAGGGCATCAGCCTCAATCTCGGCGGGGCCTCCGGCAATCACAAGCTCATGATCATCTGTCAGAGCGGCGCGGCCAATCTCGGGACGCTCACGCTCCAGTGATGAAGGGGGGATGAGGGCGGGCGGATCGCTCGCCTCCTCCCCAAGATCGACGTCGCTCCCCGGCACAAGCCCGGGGAGCGCTTTTTTTTCACATCCGCGGCCTCCGGGCCTGAGCGCGGCTGCATTCCCCTTGCGCTCTCCGCCGCATTGGCGTACAAATGATCGAGGCGGCGCGCCTGTCCGCGCCCATGATCGAGCATCGCGGAGGCGCCAGTGTCCGAAATCAAGGGGAAGCAGCTCCTCTGGATCGTCGCGGCCGTCCTGGCCTTCATCGCATATTTCTTCCTTGCGGCGCGTCCGCTCAGGCGCGAGCCGGGACTCGTTCCCGTCTGGGCGCTCAGCCTCTCCGGGGATGTTCCCGCCGCTCCGGCATCCGGCGGGGGCCGCGGGGCCTCCATACCCTTCAAGCTCGACGGGCGCATGGGCTACTTCTCCTCCGAAGGGAGGATACTCCTCTCCACTGAATCCGGACGCGGCTCCGCGGTCGCCGAGTACGCCTACGCCAAGCGCGACCCGTCCACGGGCCGCGTGCGCTTCTCCGCGCCCGATGGATCCAGGATCCTCGAAACGTCCGCTCCCGGATACCCCGTCCTCGGGGCCGGCCGCTTCCTCATCCTCGCGGGCGAGGGGCAGAGCGTCGCAGAGTACGGCCGCGACGGAAGGCTTCTCTGGGAACGCGATTTCCCCTCTCTCATCACGGCGATCGACGTGAAGGGGGGTTCTCTCGCCGCGGGCTGCCTCGACGGAAGCATCCTCGTCATCGGTCCGGGCGGCGCCGAGACATACCGCTTCGTCCCGGGCGGATCGAGGATCCAGGCCATCTACGGATTGGCGCTCTCCGACGACGAGTCCGCTCTCGCAGCCGTCGCAGGGGCGGACAAGCAGCGTTTCCTCTACATCGAGAAGAAGGGAGGGGCGTTCAAGGTCGCATATCACGCCTATCTCGCCTCGGACTACCGCAGGGCGGTCCCGATCCGGTTCGCGAGCGGAGGTACGGCGGTCTACTTCGAGCAAGAGGAGGGCCTCGCGGCCTTCGACGTCTCGCGGAAGCGGCTCTCTACGGTGAGCGTGCTCGGCCGCGTCGCGGCCTTCGGCCTGGGTTCCCCGGGCGCGCCCTTCGCCTTCCTGAGCGACTCCGGCCGCGGGCTCCAGCTCTCGGTCAATTTGCCGGCGAGCCTCCCTCGGCTCCGCTCCCCCTTTCCGGGTTCGGGCGCCTTCCTCGCGGAAGAGAGCGCTATGCTCTTCGCAGGCTCAGGGCGGGCGCTCGTCCGGCTCGACGCGAGGGAGGAATGATGGCTCAGAGAAAGACGGGGGCGGCAGCCCTGGCCTGCGCCGCGGTCATCGCGGCAGGGGGCCTTGCGGGGTATGAATGGCCCCTCGCGGACCCCGCGGTATCCCGGACCTTCGGCACCCCGGTAGACCGTTCGTACTCGCTAAGCGTCGGGGTCGTCTCGGAGGAGGAGACCGTCAGGTCCGCGGAGGCCGGCGACGTGGTCTTCTACTCGGAGGGCGGCGACGGACCGCTCGAGGGCAGGGGCGCCTGGATAGCCGTCCGGCACGAGGAGAACCTCGTGTCCGTGTATTCGGGCCTGAGGCCGGGCAGCGTGCCCGCCTACCTGAAGCGCGTCGGCCGGGGCGCGGTCGTCGGGCTCGCGGAACGCTCGGGAGACGAGGACTACGAATCCGGATTCTTGCTCTACGACCGCGAGAAGTCCCAATGGGTGAATCCCCTCCTCTTCCTCTCGCCGATCGAGGATTCCAAGGCCCCCGCGATCCGCTCCGTGGCCTTGAAGCGTGATGCCCTTCCCGTCGACCTCTCCCGGACGAAATCCCTCAGGCAGGGCAAGTCCGAACTCATCGCCTCCTTCGGCGATCCGGGGGCCGGGACGGGAGCCGTCAACGCGCCCTTCCAGGTCCAGGCGGTGCTGAACGGCGTGGAGGCGCTCAACCTCATCTGGGACGTCGCCCGCGAGCGCGAGGGGCGGATGCTGCTTTTCTCCGGCGAGGGAAAGTCCTGCGGCGAATTCGCCCTCGAGGACGGGGCGTTCCGTATAGGATCCCTGCCGATCGTGCGCGGACGCGCCACCCTGGACCTCATCGTCACGGATTACGCGCGAAATTCGCGGACGGCCAGCTTCTCCTTCCAGGCCGACTGAGGGCGGCGCTCCCTGGATGCGCGGGGCCGCTTGGCGGTACACTCGACGCGGATGGAAGACATAGCCGCGCGGATCCGAACCGTGCGCGAGCGCGTCGCCAGCGCGGCCGCGAGGTCGGGCAGGGACTCGGGCTCCGTGAGGATCATGGCCGTAAGCAAATTCCGCACGCCGGACGAGGTCCGCTCGGCGCACGCCGCGGGCATGCGCCTCTTCGGCGAGAGCCGCGTCGCGGAGGCCTCCGATAAGGCGGAAGCGGCCTTCTCCGCGCTCGCGGGGGTCGAGCTCCACATGATCGGCCGCCTGCAGTCTAATAAGGCGCGCGCGGCAGCCCGAATCTTCTCCTGCGTACAATCGGTGGATTCGTCGAGGCTGGCGCTGATCCTGGACGCCGAGGCCCGCGCCGCGGGGAAAACGATCGGGGCATATTTCGAGATCCACACGGCCGAAGAATCGAAGGCCGGTTTCCGTTCGGGAGACGAGCTCTGGCGCGCCCTCGACGAGGTCCTCGCGGTTTCCTCGACGCGGGGCGGCGAGGGGGGGCTCAGGCCCGCGGGCCTCATGACGATGGCCCCCTTCACGAGCGACGAGGCTCCGGTGCGCGCCTCGTTCAGGGCCCTCGCGGCCATCGGGAGGGAATGGGAGCGGCGGCATCCGGAGCTACCGCGCCCGACGCTTTCGATGGGCATGAGCGACGATTTCGAGATCGCCATCGAGGAGGGGAGCGGCATGGTCAGGATCGGAACCGCGATCTTCGGAGCGAGGGCATGAGGCGCTTCGGGGCTTTACTCGCCGTTTTCCTGGTCGCCCTCGCCGCGGCCGGGCCCTGTTTCGCGGATGATACCCCGTCCGCGTCGACGACGCCCTCCGCGGCGCCGGCACAGGGCGTCCCCGTTCCGGAACCTTACCGCGCCGAGGAATTCAGCCCCTTCCTCCACGGGCTCAGGCGTTTCGAGACCGTCGTCATCGGCTCCCTCCCGCTCACGATCTTCTACACTTCCCTCGTGTTCGACTGCTATCGCCTCGTCACCAAGAGCCTCGAGGCGGGGACGATCGACTCGCGCTACATGCCCTGGCCTTTCAAAGCTGCCAATTCCGTGGCCCTCACCAATGACGAGAAGACGAGTGTCCTCCTCGCCGCCGTCGGCGCCTCGGTTCTCGTGGGCGTCCTGGACATGATCATCGTGCGCGCGAAGCTCCGGGCCGAGGAGCGCAGGAAGGCCGCGCGAGCGGCCGAAGCGCGCAAACAGGCCCTCGAGGCCGAGGGCGGCTTGGGGCCGCCCGGCGAGCCCGCCCGTGACGCCGATACGCCCGCCGCCGACGCGCCGCTCCCTGAGCCGGGGGGCGCCGTCGAAGCCGGGCTCCCCGCCGATGGCGGAGCCGCGGACGGCGGAGCCGCCGGATCGGATTGATGGGCGCCTTCGAGACGCGCGTGGAGCCGGGCGAGGAATCGCGCGCGGACGTTTTCCTCTCCTCGGCGCGCGGCCTCATGACGAGGAGCCAGCTCAGGAGCCGTTCCGCGGTCATCAGGGTCAACGGCAAGGCGGTCAAGCCCTCGAGGGAGCTCAAGGCGGGCGATGCCGTCGCGGTCGCCTGGAACGACGAGCCGCCGCGGGACCTCGAGGCCGAGGACATCCCGATCTCCGCGCTCTTCGAGAACGATGACGTCCTCGTCGCGGACAAGGCGCAGGGCATGGTTACCCATCCCGCCGCCGGCAACTGGAGCGGCACTCTCGTGAACGCCTTCCTGTGGCGCCTCGGGGAGGGACGGGGTGGTGCTCTTCCCGAACCGCGCACGTCCGATGATTCCGGGGATCCCGGCGCGCGGATGCGCCCCGGCATCGTTCATCGCTTAGACAAGGAAACGAGCGGAGTCATCATCCTGGCGAAGAACGACGCGGCCCTCGCCTTCCTGTCCGCGCAATTCTCCTCGCGGACGGTGCGGAAGCGCTATCTCGCGATCGTGCGGGGCGCTCCTCCCCGGGAGGAGGGCGTCGTGGACACCCTCCTGGGCCGCGACCCGGGCGACCGGAAGCGGATCGCCGTCCTCGAGGACCGGGGCAAGAGGGCGATCACCCGATACCGGGTCATGCGGACCTTCGCCGAAGGCTACGCGCTCCTCTCGCTGGAGCTTAAAACCGGCCGGACCCACCAGATCAGAGTCCATCTGCGGCATCTTGGCTGTCCGATCCTCGGAGATCCCGTTTACGGCAAAAAGGACGCTCGGTTCCCGGACGCGACCCTGATGCTCCACTCATACCGTTTGCGGATCGTCCTCCCCGGGGAGGATGACCCGAGGACCTTCACTGCCCCCCTCCCGGACAGGTTCAAGCGTATTCTGAGCCGGTTAACGAAAAAAAAGGGCGGACCCTGCGGTCCGCCCTCTGGTTGGAATAGGAAAAAGGATCAGTAGCGATTGTCCCGGCTCTCCCGGGGGCGATCCATGGCTTCATTGACGCGGAGTCTGCGCCCCTCGAACTCCTGGCCGTCGAGGGCGGCGATGGCGCTCTTCGCCTCCTCGTCCCCCGCCATTTCGACGAATCCGAAGCCCCGGGCCTGGCCGGTCTGGCGATCGGTCACAACATTGGCGGAAATGACCTCGCCATAGCTGGTGAAGAGGCCGCGCAGGCCTTCCGACGTAGTCCGGTAGTTTAGGTTACCGACGTAGATCTTCTTCGCCATTCGAAAAGACTCCTCATTATTGCCGTTTTTTGCGTTTTCATGTGGTTGCCTTCATTGGGAAGAAAGGAGAAACGAGGAACGAGCATGGCAGCACAACACTCGAAACTCCGGTTTTTCCATCGCGCCCACCTAAAGATCGCGCCAAAAATGCGGCGTTGTGCGAAAAATGATAGCTCTGAATTTAGCCAACGTCAAGCGCTAAAACATTTTGCTTGACAAAGGTATGCCCTTCCATATAATAATTTAGTAGACATGCATTAGGGGGATCGTATGGCATGGTATTTTGCGATCATCCTCCCCCTTGCGGGTGTTTTCCTTGGATTCTTTAGTCGCTGGCTGTATGCCAGGATACAACTATCGTCCGCCGAGCAGCGAGCCGAGCGGATTAAACAGGAAGCTGTCAAAGAGGCTGAAGCAAAGAAGCGCGAGACGCTGCTAGAGGCGAAAGATCAGCTAATCCGGGAAAGAAACCAGCAAGAGCGGGATATACGGGATCGTCGGACGGAAGTCCAACGATACGAACGCCGAATTCTCCAAAAAGAAGAAAATCTCGACAAGAAGTCCGCCCAGCTCGAGAAGGCCGAAGAAGCCTTGCTCGACCGGGAGAAGGGCATCGCCGAGCGGGAAGTCTTTTTGGAGGGGCAGGAAGAGCGGTATCGGCTCGAGCTTGAGCGCATATCTGGTCTGTCCAGGGATGAAGCCAAGCAGATCATCATCCAAGGCCTCGAGGGCGAAGCCAAGCGCGACGCCCAGGTCATCATCAACAAGATCGAGCAGGAAGCCCAGGTCACGGCCGATCGCAAGGCCAGGGATGTCCTCGTATCCACGATCCAACGCATCGCCACCGAGGTGACGAGCGAGGTGACCGTGACCACGGTGACCCTCCCCGACGACGAGATGAAGGGGCGGATCATCGGTCGCGAGGGCCGGAATATCAGGACCCTCGAGACTCTCACCGGCGTGGACGTCATCATCGACGACACCCCGGAGGCCGTGGTCATTTCTTGCTTCGACCCCGTCCGCAAGGAGATCGCCAAGGTCTCCCTCGAGCGCCTCATCACGGACGGCCGCATCCACCCCGCGCGGATCGAGGAAGTGGTCCAAAAGGTCACGCGAGAGATCTCCCAGAAGATCTACGAGGAAGGCGAGAAGATCGTCTTCGACCTCGGCCTCCACAATATCAGCCAGGACGGGATCAAGGCGCTCGGCCGCCTCCACTTCAGGACGAGCTACGGGCAGAACGTCCTCTCGCACTCCCGCGAGGTCGCCATCATCGCGGGCATGCTCGCCTCGGAGGTGGGCGCGGACCGGGACCTCGCCAAGCGCGGCGCCCTTTTTCACGACATCGGCAAGGGCATGGAGACGGACTCCGATCAGAACCACGCCGAGGTGGGCATGGAGATGGCGAGGAAGTTCGGAGAGGATCCCCGCGTCGTGAACGCCATCGGATCGCACCACAACGACGTGGAGCCCGTGTGCGTAGAGAGCGTCATCGTCCAGATCGCGGACGCCATCTCGGCGGCGCGGCCGGGCGCGCGCCGCGAGACCCTCGATAACTACATCAAGCGCCTCGAGAACCTCGAGGGCATCGCGGAGGGCTTCGACGGCGTGGACAAGGCCTTCGCCATCCAGGCCGGCCGCGAGCTCAGGATCATGGTGAACACGGACCAGGTGAACGACGACGGGGCCAAGGAGCTCGCCAAGTCGATCGCCAGGAAGATCGAGACTGACCTCCGATATCCGGGACGCATCAAGGTGACCATCATCCGCGAGACCAGGATCGTGGAGTACGCCCGCTGAGCCGGGCGGGAAGCCGTATTCCGTGAGCGTGGCCCGGGCACTCCTCCTCGGGGACGTCATCGGCGTCTCCGGGTTGGATGCTCTCAAGCGGCGCCTCCCCGCCCTCCGGGCGGAGACCGGCGCGCACCTTGTCGTCGTCAACGGAGAGAACGCCGCCGGCGGATTCGGACTCAGCGTCGAATCCGCCGAGGCCATCCTCGCCTGCGGCGTCGACGTCATCACCTCGGGCAACCATATTTGGCAGAAGCGCGATTTCTGGCCTCTTCTCGAGAAGGACCCCCGTATTCTCCGTCCCGCGAACTACCCTCCCGGCTGTCCCGGAGAGGGGCTCTGGACCGGTGAGACGGGAGGATTCCCTTGGGCCGTCCTGAACCTCCAGGGCAGGGAACAGATGTACCCCATCGATTGCCCCTTCAGGAAGGCGGACGAGATCCTCGCCGCCCTCACGCCCGATCGCATCGTGCTCGTGGATTTCCACGCCGAGAGCACTGAAGAAAAGGAAGCTCTTGGGCTCTACCTGGACGGCAGGGTCTCCTGCGTCGTCGGGACGCACACGCACGTGCAGACGGCCGACGAGCGGATCCTGCCTACGGGCACGGCTTATATGACCGACCTCGGGATGACCGGCCCGCCGGACTCCATCATCGGCATGAAGACCGATATTTGCGTTCGAAGGTCCCTCACGCAGGTCCCGTACAAGATGGAGGTCTCCGAGGGGCCGTCAGAGGTCCATGGCCTCCTCGTCGAGGTGGATTCCGCGAGCCGGAAGGCCGTGTCCGCGAGGCGGATCTTCCTGCCCGCCGGCTCTCCTTGACAGGAATGGGCGTTTTTCGGTAAATTATCAGCCGTCTCGATGCCTGAGCGCTCCCCGGTTGTGTAATGGTAGCACAGCAGACTCTGGATCTGTTTGTGGGGGTTCGAATCCTCCCTGGGGAATTTCCTGTTGGCCCCTTCGTCTATCGGTTAGGACATGAGATTCTCAATCTTAAAAGAGGGGTTCGATTCCCCTAGGGGCTAAAGAGGCGGCAGCGGTGCCGCCTCTTCAGTTTTCCGTGACCGCTGCGCGTCTCAGGCGAAGAAGCGGCCCACCACCGGGATCTTCCGCACCACCCAGGCAACGGCGATGCTCAGCACCCAGGCGGCGCACGCGGCAAGGAGCGCCTTGGCCAGGGGGTGCACGGAGAGCGGGATCAGCAGCATCGACACCCCGACGAGGATCGGCGTGTTGCCCCGGTTCCGCAGGGCCACGTGGAGCACCGCCCGGTTCTCGGTGCGGTTGATGGCCTTGCCGGCGAACATGTCCGCCCGCGCCGCGGCC
>CAZIEI010000091.1:0-9790 GCA_964538705.1 uncultured Spirochaetales bacterium
AGGCCCTCCTGGCACTCGGCGGGGAGCTTGAGAAGGCGGAGGGCGTTGGCCACCGTGGAGCGGTCCTTGCCCACCTTCTTGGCGATCTCGTCCTGCGCGGCGCCCGAGAGCTCCATGAGGGCCTTGTAGGCGTGCGCTTCCTCGAGAGGATTGAGGTCCTCGCGTTGGATGTTCTCGATGAGGGCCATCTCGAGCCGCTCCGGTTCGCTCACCTTCCGCACGATGACCGGGACCTCGCGGAGGCCCGCCATCTGCGATGCCCGCCATCTGCGCTCGCCCGCGATAATCACGTAGCCGCCCGAGCCGTCGTCCTCGGCGATGATGGGCTGGATCACCCCGTGGACGCTGATGGAGTCCGCGAGCTCCTTGAGGGCGGCCTGGTCGAAGTCCTTGCGGGGCTGGTTGGGGTTGGGCCTGATCCGCCCCAGGGGGACGGTGGAGGCGAAACGGTCCCCGGAGGCCTGGTCCGCCGATTCCGGGATGAGGGCGCCGAGGCCCCTGCCGAGTCCGTGCTGCTTAGCCACGGGACATCACCTCCTCCGCGAGGAGCCGGTAGCTCCGCGCGCCCGCGCAGTCGGGGTCGTAGGACGATATGGGGAGGCCGTGCGAGGGGGCCTCCGAGAGGCGCACGTTCCGGGGGATGATGGTCCTGAACACCCGGTTCTTGAAGTAGCCCGTCACCTGCTGGACCACGTCCTGGGAGAGCTTCGTGCGCGAGTCGAACATGGTGAAGAAGATGCCGCCGATGGCGAGCGAGGGGTTGAGCCCCTTCTGCACCTTGGAGATGGTCTGGAGGATGAGGGTGAGCCCCTCGAGGGCGAAGTACTCGCATTGAAGGGGGATGAAGACCTCGTCCGCGGCGGCGAGGCCGTTCAGCGTGAGGACGCCGAGCGATGGGGGGCAGTCGATGAACACGTAGTCGTACTTGTCCCGGACCTCCGCGAGGTGGCGCTTCAGGAAGCCGTGCTGGCCCTCCTCGTTCACGAGCTCCACCGTGGCGCCCGAGAGGTCGATGGAAGAGGGGGCGATGAAGAGACCGCTCACGCGCGTGGGCTTCACGATGTCCGCCATGCGCGCGCGGCCCGAGAGAACCTCGTACACGCCGCGGCTGCCCGAGTCCACGCCGATCCCGGAACTGCAATTGGCCTGGGGATCGAAGTCGACGAGGAGGACGCGTTTCCCCGCGAGCGCGATGAAGGCGCCCAGGCTGATCGCCGAGGTGGTCTTCCCCACGCCCCCCTTCTGATTGACGAATACGACGATCTTCCCCATGGCGGGCGAGTATAGCACGGAACGGGGAGGAGGCCAAGGCGAGGCGTTCCCGGCGTCGCGGGGACGCCGCGGAGGGACGCTGGAGGCCGGCCGCGGGACGTGTTATTATCGAGAAGCTCGACGCGCGAGGAGAAAACGTTGAAAAAGTTACGAAACGCGTTCGCATCGACTATTCCGGTCGCCTTATGCGCGATCATTTCGGTTTACGCCGCCGCTTGCGGGCCTAAAGCCGTCGATCCCCCCGCCTCGCGGGAGGAAATCGAGGCGAGCATGGACGCGGCCCTGCTCGCGGTCGACCCGGAACCGACATCCGAGTTCACGTATTGCGTGGAACGGTTATCCGACGGCAGGCGGTACGTCTTCGAGCGGGATGGTTCGACGATGGAGACGCCCTACGAGTCCGCGTCCTCGTCCAAGCTCGTGACCGCGGTGATCATCCTCCGCCTCGTCGAGGACGGATATCTCTCGCTGGACGACTCTCCGCAAGATTACCTCTCGCCCGCCGTCTGGCCCATCGATTCGAGCGATCCCCTCTACGGCATCACCCTCGCGCATCTCCTCAGCTTCACCTCGGGCTTGAATGAAGACGCCTCGGGCTTGTTCGAGACGATCGATGAAGAAATGACGGCCATCGCGCAGGCGAATAACGGAGGTTCCATCCTTCCGGGGACGCAGTTCTATTACGGCTCGAACCACCTCCAGGTAGCGGGCGCAATGGCGATCGAGGCCAGGGACGAGGCCGACTTCCTCACCTGGCAGGACGTCTTCGATGAGTTCCGGACCCAGACAGGCCTCTTCTCCCATTCGGCGTACAATCTCCCCTCGCTCCAGCCGGAGAATCCCCGCCTCGCGGGCGGCATGCACTGGACCGCCTCCGACTACATGGAGTTCCTCGGCATGTTTTCCCGCGGCGAGCTCCTCAGCCCGGAGATGATGACCCAATTCCTCGTTGATCGGACGGCCGCACCGGTCACGATTGCGTTCTCCCCCCTCCTCGCCCATCCCGACATGGGGGAAGACTGGCATTACGGCTTCGGATTCTGGCACGAATACGAGGGCAATCCCTGGGCGGGGACGCCGGGAGCGCGTATTTCCAGCCCGGGCGCGTACGGGGCGTATCCCTTCTGGGACAGGGTTCACGGCTACGTGGGGATCGTCGCGAGGGATGGAGGATCGGGGACCTTCCCGGAGGGTGTCTTCATAGAGCGCGCGGTGCGGCCTTTGGCTGAGGCGTGGATCGCGCTGCCGTGACGCCGCGCCGCCCTTGACCGGACCCTCCGCGCGTCGGTACATTCGATGTGCCGCCCGGTCGGGCGGGGAGGTGGACCATCCATGGATAAGAACGAGATCGCCAAGGCGATCGATGAGATACGGCCCCGGCTCCAGGCCGACGGGGGGGACATTGAGCTCGTGGATGTTTCCGCCGACGGCATGGTGTCCGTGAAGCTGAAGGGCGCCTGCGGTTCCTGCCCTATGGCCCTCATGACCCTCAAGCACGGCGTCGAGGCGTTCCTCAAGGATAAATTCCCGCAGGTCAAGGAAGTCGTCCAGGCCTGAGCCCGGAGCGCGTCCCGCGCCCGTTTTTTCCTTTACTCCTCATCCCGATGGATTATAATCGACGCATTATGGATATGAACGTCGGGATGCTTTCGTGAGGGCCGCTCGGTTCGCCGCGCCGGTCCTCGCCGTCGCCGCCGCGCTTCTCGTGGCAGCCGCCCTCGCCCTCGAGGTTGCGGGCGCCGCTCCGCTGCCCCGCTATGTCCTTCTCGCAATCGCACTGGTTCTTTGCGTCGCCATGACGATCCGCCACGCGATCGCCGTCCTCGGGCCGTCCCGGAGGCTCGAGGAACGCCTCCGCTCGCTCGCGAGCGACGGGCTCGAGCCGCTCGAGGCCGCGATGGCGGACCTCTCCCGCGGCAACCTCGCGGCGAAGGCGGACATCTCCTGCGGCAACGGCGCCATATCCGCGCCTGGCGAGCTCGCGGGCTCCGCCCGGGAACTCGGGCGCGTCTGCGCCCTCGCGCGCGAGATCGTCCAGGACCTCTCGTCCCTTACAGCGGTGCCCTTCAAACGGATCTTCTACGTCGGCGCGGAGAGCGTGCGCGAGGGCGAGCGCTGCGGCGCGGCGATGGCCGACTTCCTGGACGGCAAGGGAGACGTCGCGGTCCTCATGAACGCGAAGTCCGTGATCAGCCAGGCGCTCAGGCTCAAGGGCTTCAAGCGTGCGCTCTCCGAGCGCTCGCACCTCCTCAGGGTGATCGACGTCCGCGAGGAGAACGAGGAGCAGGAGCGCTGCAAGGCCGAGGCCATGGCCGTCATCGCCGCCCATCCCTCCCTCCGGGGGATCTACGTGACCGAGGGAACCACGCCGGCCGCGGCCGCCGCGGGGATCTTCGAGGCGGGCGCCTCCATGCGCATCGTCCTCGTCTGCCACGACCTCGCCGACGCGACGATGGAGGCGCTCCACCGGGGCCGCGTCTCGGCGACCCTCTCGCAGAACCCCTACGCCCAGGGCTTCGAGAGCGCCGTGAGGATGTACAACCGCGTCGTATCGGGGGAAGAGCCCGAGAGCGAGCGCATTCTCACCCGCCTCGACCTCATCACGCGGGAGAACGCCGACGAGCACTGGGCCGCCGACCGCGGGAGCATCGTCTCCGAGTCCGTGAGGTCGGGACTCGTCGCGCCCCTTCCCCTGCCTCCCGGGAAGCGGGTGCGCGTCTCCCTCATCCTCCCCGGGGAGGAGGGCTTCTGGAAGGCCGTGGCCGCGGGGGCGTACGACGCCGCGGCCCTGCTCTCCCGCATGGGGGCGGACATGGACGTGGGCGTTCCCGCCCCCATCCGCGCCCATCCCTGGAGCGTCGAGGCCTACGAGGCCGCCCTCGACGAGGTCGCCGCGTCCGGATCGGACGGGCTCTGCCTCCCGGTGTTCTACTCCTCGCTCGTCCCCCGCCTCAACGCGATGATCGATTCGGGCGTCGCCGTCGCGACGTTCAACTCGGAGCCGCTCGGCATACGCGGGATGGTCGCGTCCATGGTCAGGCACGCGAGGATCCTCGACAGGATCGGCATGAGGCTTTCCGGCGACGCCGGCGAATCCAAGCTCTCCACGGAACGCATCCGCGGGAACCTCGAATCCGTCGCCGAAGGGGTCCGAAGGCAATCGGACCAGCTCTCGCTCTCGAAGGGCCTCCTCGGCGAATTCGAGGGGCATCTCGTGTCCATCGTGTCCGGCGGGCGCGCGAGCGTCGAGGCCGCGCGGGCCGTGAGGGAGGAGGCGGCGGCGGGCGAATCCACGGTCAGGGCCAGCCGGGCGTCCATAGAATCCGCCGCTCGCGCCTCCGAGGCCGTGTCCCGCGACTTCCGGATCCTCAAGGATAATTCCGCGAGGATCGGCTCTGTGGTGGGAACGATCGAGGACATCGTGGCCCAGACGGGGATTCTGGCGATCAACACCGCCATCGAGGCCTCGCGGGCGGGCGAGAGCGGTAAGGGCTTCGCGGTCCTCGCGTCGGAGATCAGGAAGCTCGCCGTGAAGTCGGGGGATTCGATCCGCGAGGTGCGTGAGCTCGTGGCGGCCCTCTGCGCGAGCGCGGCCGCGGCCAACGCCTCGATGGAGGAGAGCCGGGCGGTCATGCAACGCGGAGAGACCGAGGCGCGCGACGCCGAACGGAGCCTCGAGGCCATCCTCGCCTCGGCCGACGGGAGCGAGCGGAAGGCCGGGGAGATCGCCGGCGCGGCGGTGCGCATGGAGGAGGAGTCCCGGACCTTCAGGAAATCGATGGACGTGCTCGGTGCGATCAACGCCGAGAATCAGGCCGCGGCCGAGGCGATCACCGAGGAGGCAAGGCTCCTCTCGGAACGCGTCGCCGAGCTCGACCGGATGTCATCGGAGCTTGCGCGCCTGTCCAAGGCCCAGGAGAGCTCTGTCTCGGCTTTCGTGCTGGAGGAATGAGGGCAGACCTCCTCAGTCGGCGTCTTCCCTCGCGGCCTCGCAGATGGCCTGGGCCATTCCGGATAGCCCCACCTGCCGCTCGACGTGGCCCATCTCCCAGGCGACGCGTGGCATACCGTAGACGATCGAGCTCGCCTCGTCCTGCCCCAGGGTCCGTCCGCCCTCGCGGTAGATGGAGCCGAGCTCCCTTGCACCGTCCGAGCCCATGCCGGTCATGATGACGCCGAGTGCGCGGTTCCCGTAGTGCCTGGCCACGGAGGCGAAGAGCACGTCCGCGCTCGGGCGGTGGCTATTGACGTGCGGCGTATCCGAGATGCGCGCGACGCCCGCGAGCGACCGGCGCTCCACCTCGAGGTGGCGGTTCCCCGGCGCGATGAGGATGCGTCCCGGCTTGAGGAGGTCGCCCTCCGCTGCCTCCTTCACCTCGAGGGGGCATATCCGGTCCAGGCTCCGCGCGAATTCCTCGGTGAAGCCCGCGGGCATGTGCTGGACCACGACGATGGGCTGGGGGAGCCCCGGGTCGAGCGCGGAGAAGACCTCCCGGAGCGCGTTGGGGCCTCCCGTCGAGATGCCGATGGCGATGATCTCCACGGGGCCGTGCTTCCTGACGGGCACGGGCTTCTCGTAAACCTTGGCGCTCTGGGGGATCGGGAAGGGCGCGGGGCGCGCGGGGATCTCCGCATGCGCCGCCTTGAAGCTCCGCTCGAGCTCCTCCTCGGACACCTCCACGCGCTCGCCGCCCTTCCGCCTGCGGTACTCGCCGCCGTAGCCCAGGAGCATGGACGCGAGGTCCTTGCCCACGAGGCGGATGTCGTCGGAGGAGGGGCCAGAGGGTTTGGTGATGAAGTCCGCGGCGCCCAGGGAGAGCGCCTTCATGGTGATCCCCGCGCCCTCGCGCGCGACGCTCGAGAGGATCACGACCGGCACGTCTATGCCGAGCCGCCTCCGCTCCTTGAGGAACTCGATCCCGTCCATCTCCGGCATCTCGAGGTCCAGGACGATGACGTCCGGCCTGCAACGCGGGATCTTCTCGAGCCCGAAGCGGCCGTTCATCGCGCGGTCGGCCACGCGGAGGCCCGGCGCCGCCTCGACGATCTTGGAGATCAGGTTCCGCATGAGGGCCGAGTCGTCGATGACCAGGACCGATATCGGCTCCGCCATGTTACTTGGCCTCGTTCTTGCGGTAGAGGCAGGCCCATTCGGTCTTGAGGAATTCGAACCTCGTCTTCATCCCGAAGAGTGACTCGGAGTGCCCGATGAAGAGGTAGGAGCGCGGGGCCATGGCTTCCCAGAAGCGCTCGATCGTGGCCTTCTGGGCGGCCTCGTCGAAATAGATGAGGACGTTGCGGCAGAACACGACGTCGAGGTCCCGCGTGCCGGAGTCGTAGCGAAGGTTGTGGTAGTCGAACCGCACGAGTCGCTTTACCTCGTCCTTGATGAGGTAGCCCGATCCCTTGCGCTCCATGTACTTGGCGAGGTACTCGGGCGGGATGCCCTGGATCCTCGACTCGGGGTAGAAGCCTTCCTTGCCCACCATGAGGCTCTTGAGGGAGATGTCGGAGGCGATGATTTCGCCCGTCCAGCCCGGAGGGAGCTTATCCCTGAGCACCATCGCGATGGTGTAGGGCTCCTCGCCCGTCGAGCAGCCCGCGCTCCAGACCCTGAGGACCTGCTGGCCCCCCGGCCTCCGTTCCTCTATGACCGAGGGGATCACGAATTTCTCGAAGGCGTCGAAGTGGGCGGTGTTCCGGAAGAAGCGCGTCAGGTTGGTGGTCACCGAGTCCAGGAGGACCTTCATCTCCTCGTGGTCGGAGACGATGAGGCGGTAGTACGTGCCGTAATCGTCCATTTTTTTCTCTCGGAGCCGCTCCTTGAGACGACTCTCCAGGATGGAGCGGTTGGTGACCGAGAAATGTATGCCGCTCTGCTCGTAGATCAGCTTGCGGTAGAGCTCGAAGTCGTGGTCGGGGAGGGCGTCCTGCATCCTCCTACGAGTGTAGGTTTGGCCCTATGCCCTGTCAATAGCCGCCGTTTCCTAGAAATCCCGTCGGTTCGAGATATACTGGCGTGCATGAAGGCGGAAATGGTGCGCGTTCGCGTACGGGGAGTGGCCATGGACGGCCGCGAAGCCAACCCGGTCATCGTCCTGGGCGAGGAGGGCGGGGCCAGGATGCTCGCCGTTCCGTCCGGGGCCTTCGAGGCGAGTTCCGTCATCATGAGCCTCGAGGGCATCGTGCCCCCGCGGCCCCTTCCCCACGACCTCATCGTCTCGCTCCTCCGCGACCACGGCTTCACGCTCGATGCCGTGGAGCTCTACGGTGTCTTCGACGACGGCTACCTCTGTAGGATGCGGTACCGGAAAGGCCTCCTCTCCCGCCACGTCCGCGAGATCCGGCCCTCGGACGGGATAGCCCTGGCCGTGAGGACGGGCGCCCCGCTCCTTGTATCCGCGGCCCTTTTCGACTTCGCCCCCGCGAACCGCTACGTGGCCCCCGCCGAGGGGACGGACTCCGCGGACATCTATTACCTCGAGCCGGACTGGGCCCCCCGCAGCAGCGTCTAGCGGGGCCGATGCTTGCCTCCCGGGCTCACACGGCGTAGAATGGCCGCATGGGATTCCTCAAGGCGATCAAGGAATTTTTCATAGGCCTTTTCCTCAGGGATCCCGTAGAGCTCCACAAGCGCCGGGAGCTCCGGAGAATCCATAAATTCCTCGCGGGCCGCCACCCGCCCCTCTACCGCCCTTCGCAGAAAGCCGTCCTTCCCGGATTCGCCGGGCTCCTCCTCGAGTACTGCCTGCTCCTGAGGTCGGTCTCCGACATCGTACGGCGGACCATCGGCTCCACCGACCTTAGGCAGTCGCAGAAGTACTTCGACTACCTCATCGACTCCCTCCTTCCCGAGGAGGAGCGCGACAAGAAGACCTTCTTCTCCTACGAGGGCATGAGGGACCGCGTCCAGGCCGCCATCGACCCCGAGGAGGAGATCGAGGTGATCGCGCGGGAATTCCAATCCTTCATGCGCGTCCTCGAGAGCCCCCAGGTCTCCGCCTTCGACGCCGAGCTCGGGGACATGGAACGCGTCGCCGACGTCTGCAGGCACGACAACGAGCGGCTCCTCGGGCTTTTCGATCCGGGCGTTGACTTGGACGACCCCAAGTACAAGGGGGAGTTCGTGGCCGCCAAGGCGGAATCCGTCCTGCCCGAGCTCATCGACTTCTACTACGTCACGGCGGGCTTCTTCTTCACGCCGCGGATGGAGGCGAGCATCGCGTCCCTCCTCGAGCGGATATCTCCCCCGGGATCGGACGCGGCCGGACAGCGTGCGAAGCTCTCCAAGGTGCTCTCCGCCGTCAATCGGCTCCTGGGGCGGGACCTCGCCCAGGAGGTCCTCATTTGCCTCATCCGCGCCATCAAGGAGGACCCCGGCTACATGCCGGACATGGCCAGGAGCAAGACGAGCTTCCTTCAAGCCTACCGCAACCGCCTCTTCTCGCAGTTCCAGCACGACAAGGACAGGATCCGGCGCGAGCGCCACGAGGCCGCCATCACCCAGGACATCGCCGCGCTCTTCCCCGACGGCGGCATCCAGGAGATCGACGCGTACAACGAGGAGAACTCGGCCATACTCTCGCGCGACAGCCCGGAGTCCTTCACCCTCGTGAAGCCGATGCGGATCCTCAAGACCTTCGTCTCTACGTGCTTCGAGGCCGGGTTCAAGGAGCCCCTCAAGAAGCTCCTCGTGGAGGGCTACTTCGAGAGCAAGAATTTCCAGAACAACCTCGCCAACGTGTTCTTCCAGTGCGAGCACTCGGGGGAGCGATTCACCGCCTTCGAGGAGCAGCTCGCCGGCAACGGGCGCGTGTCCGTGGTGGCGATGAAGCGCTACCTTGAGGAGGTCAAGCGCGGAAAGGATATCCAGGACTTCCTCGCGAAGCTCGTCGACGGCGTCAACGCCAAGGTCCGCGACATCATCGAGAACGAGACCAACCTTTTCAACATGCTCGCGGACTCAATCGCGGAGATCGTTAGGGATTACAAGCGGCCCACGCCTGAACTCGTTACGAACGTGAGGACGATCGGCGGAGTGAAGAACAAGGAGATCATCGCCTCGATCTCCACCGGCCATGGCAAGATCATGCGGCTCGTGAAGATCATGAGAAATTTCACCCTCGTTCGGACCGTCGGCGAGGCTTCCGCTTCCGCATCCCCCCGCGAGGAGGCCTGGGAAGCGGGCGCCGGGCTCGAGGGGCTCGAGTCTCTCGAGGATATCGGCTGATGACGGGAAGGTTGGTATCTATTTGATTAAAATAAATAAAAAAAAACGAATATGGTGTAGAAATCGACCTATTAGCGCGGATATTGACATTATTCGCGGATAGAGCCTATTTTCTCATATGAAACGCAAGCTCCTTATCTTCGTTACGCTCTGCCTCGTCGTCGCGCCCGCCCTGATCTGCCAAGAATCGGAACCAGCCTCGATGACCGAGAACATGGCCGCCCTGGTGATCCAGCTCGGAATCATCCTCTTCATAGCCAAGCTCGGCGGAATCCTCGCCTCCAAGGC
>CAZIEI010000091.1:9817-13452 GCA_964538705.1 uncultured Spirochaetales bacterium
GAAGTTTACGAGATCAGGCGTCCCCATGTGGCCGGCGAGCTCCTCTCGGGCGTGCTCATCGGACCCTACGCGCTCGGCTCCATCGGGCTCCCGGGATTCCCGCACGGAATATTCCCCATCCACGAGGGCGCCATGGCGGTGAGCCCCGAGCTCTACGGCTTCGCGACGGTCGCCTCCATCCTCCTTCTATTCGTCTCCGGGCTCGAGACCGACCTCAGCCTCTTCCTCCGCTATTCCGTCGCGGGCCTCATCGTCGGCCTGGGCGGCGTGATCGCCTCCTTCGGCCTGGGGGACCTCGCGGCGGTCTGGCTCCTCAAGCTGGACCCCTTCAGCCCCGGCGCCCTCTTCATGGGCATCCTCTCCACGGCCACGTCCGTGGGCATCACCGCGCGGATCCTCTCCGACCAGCGGAAGATGGACTCTCCCGAGGGCGTGACCATCCTCTCGGCCGCCGTCATCGACGACGTCCTCGGCATCATCTGCCTCGCCGTCGTCATGGGAATCGCGGCCATCGCCGCGGGCGGCGCCTCGGGCGGCGTCGGCTGGGGGAGGATCGCCGGCATAGCGGTGAAGGCCCTCGGGATCTGGCTCGGCTTCACGGTGCTCGGGCTCCTCTTCTCCAAGCAGCTCGCGCGCTTCCTCAAGGCCTTCAAGCGCCCCACGGCCTTCTCCGTCCTCGCGCTCGGGCTGGCGTTCCTCCTCGCGGGATTCTTCGAAATGGAGGGCCTCGCGATGATCATCGGGGCCTACATCATCGGCCTCTCCCTCTCGAAGTCCGACATCGCCCTCGTGATCCGCGAGAAGATCCATACCCTCTACGACTTCTTCGTGCCTGTCTTCTTCGCCGTGATGGGCATGCTCGTGAATCCCCGCCTACTCGCCGATCCACGGATCCTCCTCGTGGGAGGCGCGTACACTGCCCTCGCCATCGTCGCGAAGATCGTGGGCTGCGGCCTGCCCTCGCTCGCTCTCGGCTTCAACCCGCGCGGAGCGCTCAGGATCGGCCTCGGGATGATCCCGCGGGGAGAGGTCGCCCTCATCATCGCCGGCATCGGCCTCTCCGCGGGCTACCTCCCCGAGGAGGTCTTCGGCGTGGCCATCCTCATGACCCTCGTCACCACGGTCTTCACGCCGCCCATACTCGGCCTCGCCCTGAAGAGCCCGGCCGCGGGCACCAAGAAACCCGTGCGGAACGCCGAAACCGTCAGCGTCGTCTTCGACCTGCCCGGCAGGGACATCGCCGACCTGGTCATGGACACCCTCCTCCGCGAGCTCGAGTCCGAGGGATTCTGGATCCAGCTCATGAACGTCTCCGAGGGAATCTCCCAGGTGCGACGGGGCGAGATATCGATCTCAATCGAGGAGACGGACGACCACATCAAGATCGAGACGAGCCCGGCCGACCTCCCCTTCGTGAAGCGGGAATTCCACGAGACCCTCCTCAAGGTCGAGGGATCGATCGAGCGCCTCAAAGCGGATCTCGATCCCGCGTCGATCCTCAAGGACGCGCAGGGCGAAGCGGGGAGGTCGAGCGCGGAGATGGCCAAGCACCTCCGCTTCGCGACTATCCTCCCCCGCCTCAAGGCGCGGACGAAGGACGAGGCGATCGAGGAGCTCGTCGACGCCCTGGACCGCTCAGGCGACCTCCGGGACCGCGAGCTCGTCCTGAGCGACGTCATGGCGCGCGAGCGCTCGATGAGCACGGGGATGCAGGACGGCGTGGCGCTCCCGCACGGGAAGAGCGACGGCGTGGACAGTCTCAAGGTGGCGTTGGGCATTTCGAGCGAGGGGATCGAATTCGAGTCGCTCGACGGGAAGCCGGCGCGGCTCCTCTTCCTCGTCGTGTCGCCGCGGAAGACCTCGGGGCCGCATGTCCAGCTCCTCGCCGCCATCGGCTCCTTCCTGCGCGACGGCGCGACCCGGGAAGCGCTCGCGGGGGCGGGCACGGAGACCGAGGCCCGCCGACTCATCTGGGAGGGCATGGAAACGAAGGGGCGGAGATAGGCCGGCGCCGCCGGGAAGGCCCGGCGCCTTCGGGAAAGCCCGAGGCCGCCATTGAGGCGCTCCGTCAGGAATACTTGAAGCGGTTGATCTCCGTCATGAGCGATTCCGCCGCGCGGAGGTTGCCCTCGGCCTCGGCGCGGACCGATTCGAAGGAGCCGTTGAGGGCGACCACGGCGTCGGCCTGCCTGCCCGCCTCCTCCGCGAGGGACTCGAGGCGCTCGAGCGCCGCGGCGAGTCCGCCGGCCATGCGATCGGTTTCCTTGTTCTCGTCCGCGACCCTCTCGCGGATCGCTCGCGTGGATTCCACGAGCCGCTCGAGGGAATCCGCAACGGACCGCGTGCCCGTCGCCTGCTCCTTCATGGCGAAGGATATCTCCCTCGAAGTGGACGACGCGTCCTTGATGCCCTTCGCGAGGGAGGCGAGGGCCGCGCCCGAGGCGCTCGACCGCTCGACTCCGGAGGCTATGCGCGAGTCCATCTCCTTGATGAGCGTCCGTATGGCCTTCGTCTGCGCCGCCGCGTCCGTCGCGAGCGTCCTGACTTCGTCCGCGACGACCGCGAATCCGGCGCCAGCCTCACCCGCGTGCGCGGCCTCGATGGCCGCATTCATGGCGAGGAGGTTGGTGCTCGAGGCGATCTTGCCGAGGGCCCCGAGGACCTTGAGCACGTCCTTCGACGCGGCCTCAATGCCCGCCATCGCCTCTGCGGCTCCCTTCGCCGCGGCGAGGCCGCTCTCGCCGTCCTTCTCGAGCGAGCTCGACAGGGCGCCCTGTCGGTCGGTCATCTTCTCCACGGAGCTGATGTTCGCCGCCATCTCGGTCATCGCCGAGGACGTCCCTTCGACGAAGTCTCGCTGGCCCTCGGTGGCGGCGTTCACTCCGCCCGCCGCGACCTTGAGCGCGTCGAGGGCAGCGTAGAGGCCTTTCGATTCCTCCGACTGGGCTGCGATCTCTTCCTTGAAGCGCTGGGCTGCCTCACCGGTCCTAAGCGCCGTGGCCTCGGCCTGCGCGATGGCCCCCTGTATGGCCGCGGCGTTGATCTTGGTCTGCCTGGCCGCCACCGATACGCGGGTGACCATGGATTGCATCTGCCCGAGGAGCCTGTTCACGAGCTCCGCTATCTCCCCTATTTCATCCATGTTTCGGAGCGAGAGCCGCATGGTGAGGTCCCCGGAACCCGACGAGGCGTCGCCGAGCCGTTCCCTGAGGTCCGCGAGCCGCTTACGCATGTCGAGGGATACGATGATCTGGATGATCGAGCAGATGGGCACGATGTAGGCGCCGATGATGAGGTAGACGAGGAACTGCACCCACCAGAGGTCGAGTTTCCGCTCCCAGGGAAGGGGCAGGGTTGCGGGATCGAAGGAGGCGCGCGACGAGAACGTGGAGAGCTCCGCGACGATGCGCGAACGGTACGTTTCCCCGGCTTCCGCGAGCGTCGCCTCGCCGCGCGCCGCGATGGCGAGGGATTCCTCGGCGATGCGGCGGGCCGTCATGAGATCCGCCACGTTGTGCTGGATGAAGATCGTCCCGAACGACACGAGGGCCGCGCTCAGGACGATCTGATTCGCGGTGCTGGACCATTCGCGCTTGCGGCCGCCGATCTCGCGGATGCCGAGAAGGCCGCGAAGA
>CAZIEI010000092.1:0-13428 GCA_964538705.1 uncultured Spirochaetales bacterium
GGAGTCGCGCGGAGGCGACCTCTCGCCTCGCTGCCATAATCCCGAATTCTGGGCCATCTTCCACGCCCTCCTCGACGCGGCCGAGGCCAAGGGCCTCTACCGGAACCTTTTCGACTCGCCCGAGTTCAAGCGCATCGCGGACAGGATCAGGAGCGAATTCCTCGCGGAGAACGGTCGCATCATGAAGGAGCTCGGGGAGCTCATGATCGAGGCTGAAGCTCTCTGCCGCAAGCGTAAGGCGAGCTTCGAAGATTTCATCGACCGCGTCCTTGTGATGTCGAGGGTCACGGCCCGGACGACCATGCGCCTCTCCGCCATGGACCTCGACCCCGCGCTCGGCTACGACTCCATGAAGATCGTCGCCGGCGTGCGCGATCCCTTGAAGCGGCAGGACGCCGAGCGGGCGCTCCGCGAGGGAGCGAGCCCCGATACCGTGAAGGCCACCCTCAGGAAGCGCCTCGAGGATTCGGATCCCAAGGAACTCCTCCAGAGGGAGCGCGAACGCATCAAGAAAACCATAGACGGCCTCAAGGCCCGCCTCCGCGAGGTGGAGGACAACCTGAAACGCCTCGGGGAGGACGCATGAGGGATGGTACGGGATCTGCCGAGGCGCGCGATGCGGCGCTTTCGGCACTCGAGCGCTTCGCGCGGCAACGGCACGAGGGCGCAGGACCGGCGCACGACTTCTCCCACGTAGAGCGCGTCCTCGCGCTCGCTGAACGCATCGCGGTGGCCGAGGGCGCGGACCTCTTCATCGTGCGCGCTGCGGCCCTCCTCCATGACGTGGGTAGGACCACGGACGAGGGCAAGGAATCCCGCGGCGACAGGCACGAAGAGGAGTCAGCCGAGCTGGCTCGGCCCCTCCTCGATTCGCTCGGGCTCGACGCCACGGCCCGCGACCGGATCATCCAGGCGATCCTCAGGCACAGGCACAGGCGCGGCGCGGAGCCCGAGGCGCTCGAGGACAAATGCCTCTACGACGCGGACAAACTGGACTCCCTGGGCGCGGTGGGGACGGCGCGTGCCTACCTCTGGCTCGGCGAGTACGGCCGCTCCGTCCATTACCATTCCGACAGCTGGGCCGGCATCGATCCTGAGAACAACGCCACGGAGGTGGACTCCTTCCAGCGCGAGTGGGACATCAAGCTCAAGCGCCTCGCCGCCCGCATGACCACGGAGACGGGCAGGGCTCTCGCCCGGGAGCGCCACAAACGCATGGAAACGATCCTGGCGTGGATCGACGACGAGGTCACGGGGAGGAGCTGAACCCGCTCAGCCGACCTTCTGGAGCATGAAGGTGATCGGATAATCGTCCGACTCACTCAGCGCAGTCCTCGGGCCGCGCGACGAGTATCTCGCCGTTCTCCGACATCTCGTGGATGAGGGCGACGATCCGTTGCTGGGCGTCCTCGACGTCGTAGAGGCGGACCTTTCCCATGTCCTTGAAGGCTTCCTGCAGGACGGGACGCTTCTCGTCGTCGACGCAGTTCCAGAGAAAATCGCGCACCTCGTTCGGTACGGCCTTCATCGACTTGAGGAACGTATCCGTATCGACGCGCTTCAGTACGAGGGCGACTTGCCGCTTGTCGATGAGGACGACGTCTTCGAATACGAACATGAGGGACTTGACCTCTTCCGCGAGGGAGGGATCGGAGGCGGCCATCCCATCCACCACGTTCCGCTCCACGGAACGCTCCGCGTGGTTAAGGATGTCAACAACCTTCTCCACGCCACCAGAAACCCGAAGGGCGTTCCGGGGAAGCTCCGAGACGATGTGCCTGAAGACGCCGTCCACGATCTCCACGATGGATGCATTCACGATTCCCATGCGGGCGATCCGCCCGGCAACGTCGGCCTGGATTTCCGCGGGAAGGGCAGCGAGGAGAGAGGATGCGGCCTTCGCGTCCAGATGGGCGGACACGAGGGCGATGAGCTGCGGGCGCTCCTTCTGCATGACTCCCGCCTGAGTCTCCGGCCTGAGCGCGGCTAGGTAGGCGAAAGGTTCTTCCTCGAGGGGGGCCGCGGGGAGCTCTTCAGCGACGGAGCCGCTCCCCATCGCGATCGACTCCTCGAGCCGTTCCTGCCTCGAGCGGAGATCGCCGATGCCCTGCCGGATGTCCGCGAGGCTCCGCTCGAAGGCCGCCTGGAGGTCTCCGATCGGCTTCCTGATCGCCGCTTCCATGATGTCGGCCGCGTCTTCCGCGACCTCGGGCTTTGCCCCGGGGCCCGATTCCGCCTTGACGTCGAACCGGATAACGCGGCCTCTCTTCTCGTCCCGCGCCCTGAGCCCCAGAACGCGCTCACCGCCCATCCGGAGGTACGCGGCGCCCTCGGCTTCGCGCGCGATGGGGAGGAGCGCGCCCTTCCTGAGGCGCCCGAGCTCTCGGAGTGAAAGCGCGGGCCCGTCGGCGCAGAGCTCCGCGTCCACGCCTATCCCGGCATAGCGCTCCATTCCCCGCGCCGCGGAGCGTCCGTCCTTCTCCCGTTTGATCATGCTGTACCAGTACCGAGCGGTGAGGAAATTCGCGATCGGTTCGATAGTCAGGTACGGGATACAGACGCTGATCGATCCTTCGCGCTCGCCGACCTTGGCGTCCATGACGACGAGGATCACCGCCTCGTTCGGCGGGACGATCTGCGCGAAGAGGGGATTGTTTTCGATATTCATGACGCGGGGCCGCATGTCGACGACCTGGGACCAAGCGATGCGGATGCTCTCCATGAACTGAGTGAAGACGTCCGACATGACCTCGCACTCCGCGGCGGTGTACTCCCGAAGGACGACATCCGAATTCCCGGCACCGGGATCGAACCGGCGCGCCCCGCGCCATTCAACCGTCGGGAGCCCGCCCTCGGCCCTTCCGCCGAGGAGGATCTCCAGCATGGAGTCCGCGAGTCCCGGATCGATCTCCACGAGGGCCTGCCCCAGGAGCGGTTCCATCCCGATGACGGCAAGGCAGGTCGACGTCGACGCCGAGCGGATGAACTCCTCGTACGAGCACTGGTCGACCGACGCGACCCGGAGGTCCACGGGACGGCCGAGAAGGGGCATGAGCCGGGTCATGAGGAGCCGCGCGAGGGTCTCGTGGATGATCTCGACGGTCCTGATCTGTTCCCGGGAGAATTTATCGGGTCGCTTGAAGTCGTAGACGACGACGCGTTTCGTCTCGGCCGCAGCGGTTTGATCGCTCATGGCATCCCCCTCACAGCATCTTCACGACGCGGAAGCCGAAGTTCTCGTCGATCACGACGACCTCGGCCTTGGCCACCGGCTTCCCCTCGACGAGGACGTCCACGGGTTCGCCGGCAAGGCTGTCGAGCTCCACTATCGTGCCCTCCTCCATGCCCGCGAGGGCCTCGAGGCTCTTCTCCGTCTTCCCGAGCCTGAGGGAGATCTCAACCTTAACGTCCTTCACGTTCCCGAATCTGCGCTCGTCGCTCATACCGCGCCTCCCGTTTCAGTCACCTTGAAGAAGCTCTTCCCGCCCCGCCTCACGATCTTCCCCCTCGCGACCACTTGGCCCCCGGCCTCGAGCTCGCAGGTTAAGCCGAGGGAAGGCACGTAAGTCCCCGCGGCCCTGGCCGCCTCCAGCTCGGCTGCCGATAGGCGCCGCCGCTCGAGTATCAGCACGGTAGGGATCGAGACCCGTTCGGCTATCGGCGATTCCGCGAGGAACCGACCGACCTCGTCCATGGTTTTTGCGTTCATGGCATGGAGGGTAGCGCGCGCGGGGAAGTTGATTCCAACACGGGAAGGAGGGGAACTGGTACTATTTTTACCTCAGCTTAAAAATGGCTTTTAAGGCGCGAGGGGGCGGGAGTACGCGATAGGCCTGATCATCGCATCCATATTGATAATGATAATCATTATCAATAAATGCGGCCTTAGCCCAGCCCGAAACGCCCCATCACCCCGCGCTCGCCCTGCGGAATTCCCGCGGGCTCATGCCCGCGATCCGCCTGAAGACGCGGTTGAAGTGCGAGAGGTTGGCGTACCCGACCGCGTACGCAATCTCGAGAACGCTCAAGGACGATCGCTTGAGGAGGGCGCAGGCCTTCGATATCCGCGTCCGATTGAGGTACTCGACGCGGAGAAAGCCCGCGATAGGTACGCGGGATTTACGCCGAAGCGGGCGGCGATGCCGGGAAGGGAGAGCTCCTCCGACGACCGCTCCCGGAGATAGGCCACAACAGCGTCCAGGTCCAGGACCGCGTCCCTCCGCGCCCCGCTGCCTCCCGCGGGGCTCCTGAACGCGAGCATCACGAGCTCCGCGAGCCTGAGGCGCGCCATCGCCCGGGATCCCTGCGCGTCGCGGGCCGCTTCGACCTCGATCCCCTCGAAGATCCGGACGGCCTCCGCGAAGTCGGAGGGCGCGAGCCTGGATACGACGGGAACGGCGGAACCGGATCCGCGCTCCGCAGCGGCAGAAGGCCTTCCGCTCTCCGCAAGGTCCGGGCGAGGCGCGGGATAGAGGAGGGAGAGGATCCAGGCAGCGCCCACGGCAAGGTAGTCGGCGTCGAGCGCGCTGCGCGGAAAGTCCGCGCGGGAGGCGCGGACCGATGAAGGCGGTAGAGGAGGCATCACAACGCCGGGAGGGAAGAAAAGCACCCGCCCCGGCGGTACGGCGGAGGCGCCGACCCTGAGGAACCCTGCGCGCACGAGGACCACGGAGCAGCGGCCGGGATACTCCTCCCCGCCCCACCCCGTCCTCACGGCGTCATGGTCGATTCCCCGGTATGGCCCCTCGCTCACGCCCGGCATCCCCCCTGCATTCTCATTCTAGCGTATTCTCAGAGCCCGAGCACGCTCATCACGGCGGACCAGAACTGCTCCTGGCCCAGCTTCCCCGCGAGGAAGGCCTCCACGAGGGCCTTCACCTGGGGCGAAAAGGTCTTCCAGTAAGCGTCTTGCCAGCGCGGCATCTCGTCCCAGAGGGCTTTCTGCTCGGAGGGCGACATGGCTCCCGCGCCGTAGGACACGAAGCGTTTCACCATGTCCAGGACGGCCTCGGGCGGGATCGACGCGGCGGCTCCGCTGGCGCCCGAATCCTTCCCCGCCTTGAGGTAGTGCTCCACGAGAACGCCGAGCTCTTCCTCGCTCACGCCGGGCGCCTGCTTCTTGATGATGTCCGCGACGAAGCCGCGCACGAGGCCTTCCACCGAGTCCTTGGTCGCGCCGAGCTGGGCGCTCATTTTTGCCGCGAGATCCTTAGCGGCGCGCTCCGGGGACACGCCCCCGATCTTGGAGAAGATCCGCGCGTCCTTCTGCCTACGCTGGACGGCCTTGACGATCACTTCGAGCTCGCCCTCGTCGGCTTGATTGAGGATGTAATCGAGTGCGGCCCGGAGCTCGTCCCTGCCCATGGGAGGATGCTACTCCAGCGGACGGGCCTCCGCAAGGCGGAGCGACGTGACGGAGGGCGGAGCCCCCGTCATGGACGAGCGCCCGGAATCAGGCGAGCGTCGCTTCCCGGTCCCGCGCCTTCGCGCCGATGTCCAGCCCGGGGAGTTCCCGCTCGCAGTAGGTTATAGCGGCCTCGAGGATCTCCTGGTTCTTGGCGAGGAGCTGGGGCTTACGCGCGAGGCTCGCGCCCAGGGCGGCGACGAGGCTCTCTTTATCGAGGCCCTTCATGCCTCCGAGGGCGAAGAGGGCCCCCAGCATGGCGGTATTGGCGGCCTTGGCCATTCCCAGCTCCGCCGCGATCCGGGTCGCGGGGAAGCGGACATGGCGCAGGTCGGTCCGCGCCTCCGCGGGGAGCGCCACTTCGTCCTCGACGACGATGGCCCCGCCCGGCACGACGTCCTGAGCGAAGCGGTCGTAGGAAGGCCGGTTGAAGCAGACGAGGATTTCCGGGCGGTCCACGGTGGGACTCCCGATCCTGCGCCCGGAGACCACCACGGCGCAGGACGCCGAACCGCCGCGCTGCTCGGGGCCGTAACTCGGGTACCAGGTGGCCTTGAGCCCGCCCGAGAGGGCCGTCTCCGCGATCATGGTGCCGAGCGAGAGGATGCCCTGCCCGCCGAAGCCCGCGATGCGGTAAGTCGTCTCGGGGGCGTCGGCGCTCCCGCCGCCCAGCTCCCGGCCCATGGGGCCGAAGTACGAGCCGAGCGCGATACGTTTCCGCGCGGGCCGCCCCGACGCCGCTTCCTCCGATTTATCGCGGAAGAGGCCGAGGGGGTACTCCTTCTCCATCTCGGTCGCCACCCACGCGGACGCGTCCACGGCGTTCATTCCGAGATTGGTCGGGCAGGCGGAGAGGAATTCGACGAAGGCGTATCCCTTCCCGTCGCGCTGGATCTCGAGGGCCTTCCGCACGGCCTTGCGCGCCTTCATGATCCGCTTGGGATCCGCGAGGGACACGCGCTCGATGTAGAGGGGCGCGGGGAGGCTGTTCAGGACCTCGCACACGTGGAGGGGATAACCGTCCGCTTCGGCGGACCTGCCTTCCGGGCTCGTCTGCGTGCGCATGCCGAGGAGGGTGGTGGGCGCCATCTGGCCGCCCGTCATCCCGTAAGTGGCGTTGTTCACGAAGAAGACGGCCATGCGCTCGCCGCGGCTCGCGGCCTGCACGCAGTGGTTGAAGCCGATGGACCCGAGGTCCCCGTCGCCCTGGTAAGCGATGACGACGGGATCGGGGTCCCCGGGTTTCGCGGGAAGCCCGCGCGTCAGGGCGGTGCCCACGCAGGGCGCGCGCCCGTGGGCCGCCACCACGTTGCCCGCGTCGAAGTAGTAGTACGCGAGAACGGCGCAGCCGATGGGATTCACGATGGCGGTCCGGTCCAGGAGCCCCAGGTCGACCACGGCCTCGGACACGAGCTTGTGGAGGATCCCGTGCCCGCAGCCCGCGCAGTAGTGTGATGAGCGGGTATCGCTCCCCGAGCGGGGGAAGCTCTGATACATGCCCTTGGTTTCGAGGACGCTCATGCCCGTACTCCTTCCAGCGCGGCCTTGGCCGCGCGCGCCACGTCCTCGGGCGAGAGGAGAACGCCGCCCATCTTATTGACGAGGCCGATCGACGAGCGCTTACGCCCCAACTGGGCGGCGATGTCGTCGCGGAACTGGCCGTTCGAGAGCTCGACGGCCGCGAGGGCCTTCCCCTCCGCGAGGCGCTCGAGCGACGCGAGGGGGAAGGGAAAGAGGGTGATCGGGCGCCAAAGTCCCGCGGCGATCCCCTCCTCGCGGAGGAGGTCGACGGCGCTGCGGGCGACGCGGGAGGAGGAGCCGTAGGCGCAGAGGAGAATCTCCGCGTCGTCGGCGCGGTACTCCTCCGCCTCGGCTTCGCCCTGGAGTTTTTCGTACTTGGCCGCGAGGCGGAGGTTCACCTCCTCCTCGGCCTCGGCGTTCATGAAGATGGACGAATGGTAGTTGCCCCGCGTGGCGGCGCTCGCCTGCACGCCGAAGGCCGCCCCGTCGGGGAGGACGGCCTCGCGCTCGGGGACGCGCATGGACTCCATCATCTGGCCCAGTACGGCGTCCGTTAGCACGATGACGGGGCCGCGCCACTTGAAGGCGAGCGCGAAGGCCCTGATAGTGAGGTCGCACATCTCCTGGACGTCGCCGGGAGCGAGCACGATGCAATGGTAGTTCCCGTGGCCGCCGCCCTTCACGGCCTGGTTGTAATCGGCCTGCTCGGGGAAGATGTTCCCCAGGCCCGGCCCCGCGCGCTGGACGTTCACGATGACGCCCGGGACCTCGGAAGCCGCCATGTAGGAGATCCCCTCCTGCATGAGGCTGATCCCCGGCCCGGAGGAGGCGGTCATGCTCGCCCTACCCGCGCAGCCCGCGCCGTAGACCATGTTGATGCTCGCCGTCTCGCACTCCGCCTGGAGGAAGACCCTGCCCGTGGCGGGGAAATGCTTGGCGGCCGCATGGGCCACCTCGCTCGCGGGGGTGATCGGGTACCCGAAGTAGAGCTCGCAACCGCCGTAGAGCGCGCCGATGATCACCGCCTCGTTGCCTTTGATGAACGCCGTCATTTTCCGTCCTTCTTATGGATCCTGATCGCGTAGGGCTCGGGGCAGGAATAGAAGCAGATCCCGCAACCCGTGCAGCCCTGTCCCCGGTACCGGGCGAAGGGGACGCTCTTCCGATTGATTTCTCCGGACATCTCGAGGCATTTCGCGGGGCAGGCCGCTACGCAAAGCCCGCACCCCTTGCACTCATCCGTCGAAAACTCAGGATGTGTCACTTCGACAAGAACACTGTCGGTCGTCATGTCGACAGGATACACCCCGCATTTTGAAAAATCAAGTCGTTCTGTCGGGCTCACGACCGACAGAAACGAATACTTATTCACCCATCAGAGAAAGGGCTCCCGCCCTTCCTCTGACTCCATCCCGGGAGCGATATGGCGGGCGGGAAGTCGGAAACACACCAAAGTGGCTTTTGGAAGGCGGGGCGTGGGGTGGAAACCTTTTCTCCGAAAAGGTTTTTACCCCGCCGGTTCATGATGCGGGGACGTTCCCAGGAGGCGCGAGGACGTTCGCGAGAGAAATGCGGAAACTGCGTCGGGAAACGGATCGCGTTATAATGGGGGACAATCCGCGCCGAGGAGACGAGCATGAGCCCAGCCAAGAAGCCAGCAGGAAAGCCGCGCGCAGCCGGAAAGGGCGCCGTTCCGCCCGAGCGCGACGAACTCCTCGCCCTCATTCCCGAACTCGAGGGGGAGGATCTCGCCTTCCTCGTCGCGCAGGCGCGGGTCCTCATCCACAACCGCGAGTCCGCTAAGGCGGCTGACGAGATGCGCTCCCTCATGGAAGCCCGGGAACGCGGGGAGCGGGGAACGTCTCGGAAAATCGTGCGGGCCGAAGCCTCGGGCGAGGAGGAAACCCCCGGCTTCGACCGCATCCACATCGTCCGCTCGGCCTCGGGAAACGCCAACCTCGTGCTCGGGGGCGAGTTCAAGCTCCTCACCCCCGGCGAGCTCGCCTCCATCGCCACCATCTGCATCGCGGACGGGAGCCGCGCGGAGCGGGCGAAGCGCCTCTTCGGGTGGCTGGACCGCGAGCGTCGGGACATCCTCATCGACGGCGGCATGCGGAGCCCCGCCTCCCCGCACCTCATGGAGCTCGTGGAGTACTGCGAGAAGACCTTCGAGAAGCGGAAGAAGAAGTAAGGCGACGGGGCCGGCCATCAGGCGGCCCCGGCCCTCAGACTCCTCCCTGCCCGGCGGTTCAGCTCCTCGCGCCGCCAGCGATGGCGCTTCCCCCTTCCGCTGCCCTCCGGGCTTCCCGTTCCGCGTGGACGGAGGCGAGCGCGAACAGCGAGAAAACGAGCGCGCCCCCGAAGATCCTGAACCAACGCCCAGCGAGGCCCTCGCCGAAATGGACCGCGCCCGCGACGTTCCCCGCGAGGACGAGGGCGATCACGGGCATGGTGAGGAGGAGGAGGCCCCGCCGCTCGATCGGACGCGCGAGTCCCCACGCGAGGAGGGCCGTCCAGCCCGCCATGAGCGCGAAGGCGACCGCCCGCGCCTGGACCGAGGCGGGGTCCGCTCCTCCCGCCATCGCCTCGAAGAATCCGATCGCGAGGATGACGGCTTCCGCGCCGTCCACCGCGATCCCGAGCGCGTATACGCCCTTCACGAAATGCTTTCCGTCATGCGCCATGATCACTCCTTTTCCGTACCGTGAGTCCAGGCTAGACTGTGAAGCCGTAGACGGGTCAAGGAGAAACGAATGGGAAAACCGGGAGCGGTCATGATCTCGGAGGCCGCGGCGAAATTCGGCCTCTCGCGCGCTACGCTGCTCTATTACGACAGGATCGGGGTCTGCGGGCCCTCAGCGAGGAGCCCGGCGGGGTACCGGTCCTACGACGAGGGGGACCTGGCGCGGCTGGCCGTCGTCGCGGAGCTCAGGCGGTCCGGCGTTCCGCTCAAGCGGATCGCGCGGGCCGCGCGGCGAGGCGGGGCGGCCCTCGCCGGCGTCCTCCTCGCGCGGCTCGGCGAGATGAACGAGGAGATCGAGGGCCTCCGGAGGCGGCAGGAGGAGGCGCTCGGCTCGCTCGAGCGGATAGCGGCGGAGGCGGGGCTCGGAAGCGGCGACATGGAGGAGGTCCTCGCGGAAGCGGAGATCGAGGCGAAGCGGCGCGTCCCCTGGCACGACCGGTTCAGGGAGGTATCGCCCGGGACGCATGAGCGGCTCGTGGCCTTCCTCAGGGAACGCGCCAGCGGACGCGGAGGAGAGCTCGACAGGCTCTTAGGCGGCGAAAGCGGAGGAGCCGGCGGATCGAGGAAGGGCTGAGGCCTGTGGCGGCAGCGGGCCGTTGAAAAGCGCCGAGGTCATCAATGGCCCGCTAGGCCCCCGCCCCTCCCCGCTCAGACAGGACCGAGGCGATGGATTCGTCCAGCAGGGCCTTGATGTCCGAGTGCTCGTACTCGCCGCGCCCGAAGAGGCGGGGCAGGTTCTCGAAGACCTTCTCGTTGGTCTTGTAGAGGAGATCGGCGATGACCTCCTCGAGGTCCTCCCGCGTGGCCGGACGGGCAGCGCCGCGCGCCCTCATCGCGGCGTCGAGCGAGGGGAGGAGCCCGTCGTAGTCGATGTGCCCCTCGCGGATGTCGTAGGCGAAGACGAGCCTGCCCTGGGTCCGACCGGAAATTTTCATCCTCGGCATGAATCCCTCCTTATGAACGCCGTAAGGGCGCGTCGGCGGAACGCTTCGCCGCTTGCCCCGACCCGCTAGAGGACGCGTGCGAGGAACTCGCGCGTGCGCGCCTCGCGCGGACGGTCGAAGATCTCGTTGGGAGGGCCCTCCTCCACGATCTTCCCGCCGTCCATGAACACGATGCGGTCCCCGACGTCGCGCGCGAAGCCCATCTCGTGGCTCACCACCATCATGGTCATCCCCCCGAGGGCGAGGTCTTTCATCACGAGGAGCACCTCCCCGACCATCTCCGGGTCCAGGGCGCTCGTGGGCTCGTCGAAGAGCATGACCTTGGGGCGCATGGCCAGGGCCCGCGCTATGGCGACGCGCTGCTGCTGGCCGCCCGAGAGGCTGTCGGGGAAGGCGATCGCCTTCTCCGAGAGCCCCACCTTCTCGAGGAGCTCACGGGCGCGGGAGACGGCCTCGGCGCGGGGGAGCTTGCGCACGATCGTCGGCGCGAGGGCCACGTTATCCAGGACGCTCATGTGCGGGAAAAGGTTGAAGGACTGAAAGACCATGCCCGCCTCTTCCCTGATGGCGCGGATGTCCGCGCCGGGATCGGTCACGGAATTCCCGTCGATCCAGATCCCGCCCTCGGTGGCGGTCTCCAGGCGGTTCACGCAGCGGAGGAGTGTGCTCTTCCCCGAACCCGAAGGCCCGATGATGATCACCACCTCACGCTCCATGACGGTGAGATCGATGCCGCGGAGGACATGGTTGTCCCCGAAGCGCTTGTGGAGCCCGCTGACGCGGACCATCTCCCTGCGGGGGACCGCGGGGGCGGCGGGGACGTCACTCATGGGAGGGCGCCTCCTTGGGCCGCGCGTGGAGCTTGTGCTCCATGATCCTCACGAGGAGGCTGAAGAAGAGTGTGAGGACGAGATAGACGAGGGCGATCACGGTGAAGGTCTCGAAGTAGTTGTACCGGACAGAGGCGTACTCGCGCCCCGCGCGGAAGATGTCCCGGACCGCCAGGATGGACACGAGCGAGGAGTCCTTGAGGAGGGCGATGAACTCGTTCCCGATGGGCGGAAGGACGATCTTCACCGTCTGGGGGAGGATGATGCGCGCGAGGGCCTGAGGGCGCGAGAGCCCGAGCGCGATGGCCGCCTCCATCTGCCCCTTTGGGATGGCTTGGAAGCCCGCCCGGAAGATCTCCCCGAGGTAGGCCGCGTAGCAGACGGCCATGCCCGTGACTGCGGCGGCGATGTCGCTCACGCGGATGATCACCGCGAGGGCGTAATAGATGTAGAAGAGCTGCACGAGGAGGGGGATGCCCCTGATGATCTCCGTGTAGACGCTTGCGATCTGGTTGAGCGCCGGGTTCCGGGAGATCCTTCCCAGGCCCACGAGGAGCCCCAGGACCAGCGCGAAGAATATGGAGAGGGCGGTCACGAGGAAGGTGTTGAAAAGACCCTGCTCCAGGATGGGCTTCCCCGGCACGTAGAGGGCGCCGAGGATGGCTCGGTAGGTCGCCCCGTTCGGGAGGAAGGGGAAGCGCGCCCTCATCCCGGCCGGGAATCCCAGGACCAGGACAAGGAGCGCGGCGATGGCTCCGAAGAAGGAGATGGCCCAGGAGAGGTACTCCGAGGCCGATCCCTTGGGCGGGACGAGGACGCCGTCGGTGAGGCGTTCCCTCGCCCGCGGCTTCCTTAACGCAGCCACTTGTCCTCGAGGGTCCCGACGGTGCCGTCAGCCTTGAGGTCGGCGAGCGCCTTGTTGATCCTCTTGAGGAGGGCCTCGTTCCCCTTGGCGAGGGCGATCCCGTAGAATTCCTCGGTGAAGGGCTTCCCGACGATCTTGAGCGAGCCCTTGTACTTCTCGTTCTGGAGGACGAAGTCCGCGGCGATGGGGGTGTCAGCGACCACGCCGTCGATGCGGCCGGAGTAGAGGGCCTCCACGGCCAGGCCGAGCTCGTCGAAATTCTTGAGCTCGACGCCATCGACCTTCTCGATCTCCTTGGCGCCGGTGGTGCCGGTCTGCGCGCCGACCTTCTTGCCCTTCATGTCCGCGAGGGTTTCCACGCCCCCGGTCTCGTTCTTCACGAAGAGGACCTGGCCAGCGTTGATGTAGGGATCGGAGAAGTCCATGGTCTCCTTGCGCTCCTCGGTGATGGTCACGGAGGAGATGACAGCGTCGTATTTCTTGGCGGCGAGGCCGCCGAAGATCCCGTCCCAGGCCTGGTTCTTGATCTCGAGCTCGAAGCCCGCCTTCTTGGCGACCGCCTTGATGAGGTCGACGTCGAAACCGACGATCTCCTGGTCGGCGGTCACGTACTCCATGGGAGGCCAGGTGGCGTCGGTTGCGACGATGATCTTCTTGGGGGCGGGCGAGCAGGCCGCGAACAGGGCGGCCGCGACGATGACGGCGAGAGCGATCTTCCTCATGGGATGTCCTCCTTGGCCCCGACGGGCCGGAACGCGCGCTGAACGATACTCTAGACTCCGCCGGGCCCGTTGTCAACGAATCGCGCCGCCCGAGCGCCCGGGAGGCGGCCCGGCCGTCGTGATACGCGGCGGAGGCCTTGCGCATCCCGGACGACTCTGATAAGGTGCGCTATGGAAACCCGCGACATTTTCTTAAACATCTCCCCCCTGGACCATCGGTACTATCTATCGGAACGCTCGCTCTTCGACGAACTCGCAAAATACATCTCCGAGTCCGCCTCCATCGGGTTCTTCGCCAAGGCGGAGGCGGCCCTCGTGAAGGCCCACCTCTCCGCCCGCGGCCTTCTCGACGCGAAACGCGAGGCGGCCGTGGACGCCATGGAGGCGGCGGTGGACCCC
>CAZIEI010000093.1:0-13120 GCA_964538705.1 uncultured Spirochaetales bacterium
TCTCTTTATCATCCTGAACGTCCCGCCGCTGTCCGGCGCCGCGAGCGCTCACGGCCGATCGCCCGTCGGGTTTCGGCGCGGCGCGGTCGATCCCGGCCCGACGGGCCGCGGGTTCGGCTCCGCGCACCGCGTATCCCGAGGGCACGGCCTGACGGAAGTCCGAGTAGTTGCCGGGATATTCCCGGATCGAGCCCGAGCCGTCGAGGACGAAGAGGCTGTCGACGACGCGGTCGAGGAAGCCGCGGTCGTGGGACACCACCAGGGCGCAACCGGGATAGCTTTCGAGAAAGTCCTCGAGAAGGCCGATCGTATCGGTATCGAGGTCGTTCGTGGGCTCGTCGAGGAGGAGGAAATTCCCCGCCTCCGCGAGGAGCCTGATCAGCTGGAGCCGCCTGATCTCGCCGCCGGAGAGGAAGGAGAGGACCTGCGGATGCATGGCCCTCGGGAAAAGAAATCGCTCGAGGAACTGCTCGGCCGAGACCGAGACGCCGTCCGGAAGGAGGACGCGCTCGCCCACCCGCTTCATGTACTCGATCACGGTGAGGCTACGGTCTATCCCCGACGCGTCCTGCTCGAAAGACTTGAAGCTCGTGTTCTGGCCGCGATCGATCCTCCCCGAGGTCGGCTCGAGGCGGCCGCTCAAGAGGCCGAGGAGGCTCGACTTGCCCGAGCCGTTGGGGCCTATCACGCCGATCTTCTCGCCCTTGGTGAAAATCCGCGTGAAGGGCTCGATGACTCTCTTTTCGCCGTAGGACTTGGTCACGGCCTCGAGCTCGAGGACCTTGCGCCCCAGCCTCGTCGTCGCGGCGCCGAAGGCCTCCATCCCCTGGGCCCGCTCGGGCTCGTCGTCGACCATCGCCTCGATCCGTTGGATGCGGCTGCGGCTCTTGCCTGATCTCGCCTGCGGGCCCCGCTCCAGCCACTCGAGCTCGTCACGGAGGATGTTCCTCCTCCGGGCCTCGGCGGCGTCCGTCGCCTGGATCCGCTCTTCCTTGCGCTTGAGGAAAAGGGAGTAACTGCCCGGAAAGGACCTGACCCTCCTTCCGTCGATCTCCAGGATCGCGTTGCACGCGGCCTGGAGGAAGTACCGGTCGTGCGTGACGAGCACGAAGGCGAAGCCCGCGCCCGAAAGCCGTTTCTCGAGCCACTCGATCGTCTCCACGTCCAGGTGGTTCGTCGGCTCGTCGAGGAGGACTAGGTCGGCCGCGGGGGCGAGGCAGCGAGCGATGGCCGCCTTCTTCGCCATGCCGCCCGAGAGGCTCGCCATCGGGAGCGAGAGATCGTCGATGCCGAGCTCGGTGAGCACGGAGGCGAAGCGATGCTCGAGCTCGAAGCCGCCGCCCTCCATCCGATGGGTGAGCTCGGCGAGGCGCTTCTCCGCGCCCTTCCCCGCGTGGGCGGACTCGAGGGCCTCCTCGTACTCGCGCACGAGCGCCATTTCAGGGGCGTTCCCGGCGAATAGGAAGTCGCGGATCGTGTCTCCCTCGCCGAAGGCCGGGGACTGTTCGAGGACGGCGATCCTGAGCCCGCGAGAACGCGCGATCGTCCCCGCGTCGGGGAGCAGCTCGCCCGTGAGGAGCTTGAGAAGGCTCGATTTGCCGCAGCCGTTCCTTCCGATGAGGCCGATCCTGTCGTCCGAATCTATGCCGAGGGAGAGGCCCTCGAAGAGCGGAGCATCTTTGAGCGTCTTCGAGAGGGAGTCGATCGATACGAGGTTCATCGCGGGGAGACTATACCCCGCGAGAGGGCCGGCCCTCTACGGGCGCGGAGATCGATCGTACCATTCCCGGAGTTCCTCGCGTTCGCCCCAGGGAGAAGGCTCGAGGGGCCCGACCCGCGCGGAAATCCGCTGACGAAGCGTCCCGAGGACGTCGAACTCGATCTCGACGGGGTCGCCGGGGAGGAGCCATTCGTCGTTGTCGAGGCCGGTGCATCCCGGGATCGTGCCCATGCCTATCACCGTTCCCGGCGCGGGCGTGAAGACCGTCCTGAGGTACGAAACGACTTCGGTCGGATGCCGCGAATACTCGGAGGTCGAGCCCGACCAGCGGATGCGATCGCCCGCGCGCACGCGAACGCCGAGGGCGAGCGGATCGACGACCTCGTCGGGCGTGACGAGGCAGGGCCCGAGGCCGTTACTCCGCGCGAAGTCCTTGGAACGCGCGGGGCCGGTGCCCATCATCTCGGGCAGCTGGACGTCGCGCGCGGATACGTCGTTGAAAATCAGGTAGCCGGCGATCGGGAATTCGGGCGGTCCCGCGACGAAGGCGAGCTCGGGCTCGATGTCCACATAGGAGCTGTAGGCCGGCCAGCCCGTTTCGTCCATGTCCCCGATGACCGCGAGGTGGTTGCACTTGTAGTACGGGAGGACGTTCGACGCGGCCATTTTTCGGATGCGGCTCCTCACGAACGGCCCGACGAGCGCGGCGAGCGGAGCGCCGAAGCCGCGCCTGAGCAGGGTCCGCGAAGAATTCTCCAGGTGCCGCGGCGAGAGGCCGAAGTCGAGCATCGCGGGCGGATCGAGGGGCGAGAGGAGGCGGATCTCCGCGAGGGGGGAGGATTCGAAATCCTCCGCGCCGCGCACGAGGGCGAATTCATGGAGCCTCCTGGCCTCGTCCTCGCTTCCGGGGAGGCTTTCGAGGTAGGCATTCATGGACGCGAGGTTCGGCATGCCCGTCCCGGCCGCCCGTGCGAGCGTGTCGAAGGGGACGACGCGCTCCTTTACGACGAGGCCGAGGCGCGGCTCGGCGTCCCCCACGCGGTACCGCGCAACCTTCATTGGCGAATCCTCCTATTAATGAAACGGACGAGCGCGATTGCGACGACCACGAGGCTCGCCGCCGAGAGGATCCATTTCAGGATAGACGCGGAGCCGCTCAGCGCGACCCAGGGCTGGCGGATGCGCGCTCCGTCGTAGAGGAAAGCGAGATGGGCTGCGTTCTCCGCGGTATCGAGGATGGCCGCCGCGATGGGGAGGGCGAGGAGGGCGCGTCCCGCTCGAACGGCCACGCGGTCTTCCGCTGGCGTCGTACCGAGCGGCATGAGCCGCGCGGTGACAAGGAAGAGGAAGGCGCCGTACCAGAGAGGATGCGTAAGATCGAAGGTAAAATGAAACCGGTAGCGCCCCAGGAGCCCCTCCGCCGACCATTCCGCGAAAGCCCGCGCCACGGCCTCGGGGGAAACCGAAACCTGGACCGCCATCACGCGCGCGAGGCCGAGCGGAGCGAGGATCGCGATGATTGCCGTCTGTGAAGCCGCGTAAACGATACCCAGGGCGATGATGAGCGCCGTGCCCCGCTTCGAGCGCGCGAAGGCTGCGGACGTGTACGTAGCCTCACCCATGGCGGCGACTCCCGCTGAAGCGAAAAGCCATGCCGTCCCGTCCGAAGACGACGGGCATGCGTCCCGATCTCCACGGCTTCCCGAAGAAAATCCAGCGGAGGACGAACTGGGGCGTCATGGGTGGAAGCGATGGCGAAGCGTGCGTGATCACGAGCTTCCCGACACGCGCGTTCCTCGCGGCCGCGAGGACGTCGGGAGCGCCCGCGTGCTCCGCGGCGGCCTCCTCCATCATGCGCGCGAGCCGGGCCTGGCCGAGGGCCGTGAAACGGGACTTCCCCGCCTCGAGGAGGCGAGAGGCGAAGGCGTCGTGGACGAGGAGATCAGCTCCCCGCGCCGCGGCGAAGAGGCCCTCTGATATTCTCGTGTCGCCGCTCACGACGACGGACGCTCCGCGATGCTCGAAGCGATAGCCGAACGCGGGCGCGGCCGAACCGTGGTCCACCGCGAACGCGGAGACGCGGAGCCCGTCCGGCTCGAGGAGGATCGCTTCCCCGTCCCCATCCGCGGGCACGATGGCGCGAGCCTCCATGCGCGCCGCTTCGGGCGGCAGCGCTTCCGCGCCGTGGGCCCCGACGCGATACGCCGCGTCCTGGCCGTACGCGGCGTTGAAGCCGTCCACGACCCGCTCTATCCCCGGCGGGCCGTAGACCGAGAGCGGGATCCGTCTCCCCTTGAGCCAGCTCTGCGCGCAGGCCTCGCCGAGGCCGCCGATATGGTCGGAATGGAAATGGGTGAGGAAGACGCCCGCGAGCGAGGCGAGGGGCAGCCCGCCCGAAGCGATGGCGGCCCAGGAACCCGGACCCGCGTCCACGAGGTAGAGCTTCCCCGAGGCGACGACGGCGACGCAGGGACCCGCCCTCCCCCGCGCCGGATTGGGCGTGCCCGTGCCCGCGAGGAAGACGGAGAGACCGGGGCCGATCCAACGCGGCGCCGTTTTCCCCGTGAACGGATCGAGGATTCGCGAGGCCATGGCCCTTCCCGCGCCGCTGACGCTCTTCGTGCTCACTCTGCGATTCTAGCGCCGGAGGCTCGCCCCGTCATCCCCGCGAAGCCTGAGGCACCGGGATGGTCGAAGGAAGGGTCCGGCCCTTCCTTCATCTTCCTCCTGAACGCGCCCGTGATCAGCGGATAGTCGCGGGTACGCCCTCGATCCGCTGGCGCATGTCCGGGACGTCGTCGTAGCGGCCGCCGGAGTTCCAGAAGGTCATGCCGGTGTCGGCCGCGGCGCGCACCCCGGCGATCTGCCGCTTCACGTACTCGGGCCCGTAGTACTTCTTGTCGTAGCGGACGTTCATCCTGAAGGCCTGCACGTAGGGGCGGATCACGAGGCGGTAGCGCCCGATGTAGAGGTTGCGCATGGTGCCGAGGTAGTAGATGCGGTACGGCCTGAGCTCCGCGGGTTCCATGGCCATGAAATCCTGTTCGAAGTGCGAGGGGTAGAACATGGGGCAGACGGCGTCCACGTAGCGCGAGAGGAGCTCCACGTCCTGGCCGGTGCGCACGCCGGTGCGGTACCAGCCGTTGGCGCCGTAGATGTCTGCCGAGAGGGGGGCGTCGATGCTCTCCCGCGCGTAGGACAGGAAGGACATGAGAGCGGACTCCTTGTCCATGCCCTCGCCCTTGAAGCGGTACGAGGCGTCGCCGAGGTTTTCTCCGTCCGTGGGGAAGCGGATGTAGTCGAACTGGACTTCGTCGAAGCCGCGCGCGATGATCTCCTTCGCGATCCTCACGTTGTACTTCCAGACCCATTCGCAGTAGGGATCGACCCAGTACTCGGCGTTGTAGTCGCGGACGTAGGAGGGCTTGGCGGGAGGCGCGCTCGCGATCGGCGAGGGAACGGGCACGGCGGCCGGCGCCCCCGGGGGGATGACGGGGCGCGTAGGCGCCTGGGGCTCGGCGAGCTCGAGCTCGTAGCCGCGCCAGGGCGCCTTCTCGCGCGAATCCCAGACGGCCCATTTCCCCTGGCCGTGCTCGAACACCACCTGGTCCTTGAACACGACGATGCGGGCGACGAGGTAGACGCCGCGCGCCTTCATCGCCTTCACGAAGCCCTCGACGTCGATGGGGGAGCTCACCTTGCCGATGGAGCGGACGTAATCGTCGCGGGGGGCGAAACGGAGCTTGCCGAAGTCGTCCTTGACGTCGACGGTGAGCATATCGAGGCCGCGGTCGGCGAGGAGCCTGGCGTAGCGGTCCATGCTCGAATTGATGAATCCGGTGGGGAGGTAGATGCCCGTCCGCTTGGAGGCGGCCGACGCGCGCGGGCCGGGATAGCTCCGGTCCACGAGCCAGAGCTCGTTCAGGGATACCTCGGCTCCGGAAGAATCCTTGAACCAGAGGGACTCGAGATCCGCTCCCGCCTCCGCGCGGACCTCGCGGATGAGGTCGCGCGCCTCCTTCCAGGGCGCGGCCGAATTGACGGCCGGCGGAGGGTAGGTTCCGGCCGATCCGATGATTCCCGCGCCCCAGTCGGCGATGAAGCCCATGCCACCGGGCAGGGGGCAGAGGGACTCGACCATGCCGAACTCGACGGGCGAGCGGAGGACCTTCGCGAAGGCCTTGGCCGCGGGATTCCAGGCGTAGGCCTCGGGTTTGAAAGACGAGGAGACCCAGGGAACGAGCCCGCTCCCGAAATCCGCCGCCTTAACGTCGGCGATCTCGTCGGGGGAGGTCATGCCGGACGCCACGTCGATCCCGGCGTTGAAGGGCGCCCAGGAGGGCCTCGCGTCGTCGGGATAAAGGACGAAGAGGCCGCGGATGGGATGCGAGGCGATGAGCGCGAGGCGGGGCGCGGAGTAAGCGAGCGCGGCCTTGAGCCCGGTCACCTCGCGAACGGGCGTGCCGTAGCCCTTCCACGAGAGCCCGCCGTCGCGCGTGAGGAAGACCTCGTCCTTGGTGCAGGTCGCGAGGACGAGGGGATTGGCGGGATCGGCCTCGAGGTCCTTGAGGTCCTGCATCTCGCGGACGTAGCCGACGGCGTCTTCCCTGAAGGTCTTCACGGTCTTGACGGGCAGCCCTGCGTTGCGGGGAGAAAAGGACGAGAGGTCGGGAGAATGGACGATGCCGGTGGAGGTGAGGAGGTACCAGCCTCCCGGAGTCTTGATGATGCGCTTCACCTCTCCCGGCCCCCAGAGCCGCGTCGAGGGGCCGGAGGCGGCCTTGCGGTAGAGGCCGGACCGGGTCCCGAAGAGGACGGCCTGCCCCGGGAGCGGGGCGGCGCCGAGGGTGGCGAGGGCGGCGGCGAGGATCGCCGTCAGTGCGTTGCGCATACGGTCTCCGTCATTGCTCGAGGTCCCGTCGGCCGGGCCTCAGGATGCGGGGGCTGAGCCGGGCGCCGCGCCGGGCCCCCGCCCGCTCGCGGCGTCGTCCATGGCCCGCGCTCGCCCGAAGAGCGCTATCACGGCCGCGAACGATACGGCCGTGACGGGGAATACGAGATAGGCGAGGCTCCCGCCCGAGAACGCGAAGAAGTCGTAGAGGCCGTGGACGCCGACGGCGAGGGCGAGGCCGAGGGCGAGTCGGTTGCGCGCATCACGAGCATCGCGCGTATTGCGAGTATCGCGCGTGCCCGTCTTGCTTACGCCGATGTAGTAGCCCATGAGCCCCGAGGCGGCGGCGTGCATGGGGACGGCGGTGAAGGCGCGGATCAGGACGGAGCCGGGAGCGACGAGGGCGAACATGACGTTCTCGACGAGGGCGAAGCCGAGGCTCACGCAGACCGTGTAGACGATCCCGTCGGCTGCTTCGTCGAATTCCTTCCGCGCGTAGAGCCAGGCCTTCACGAAGGCGAATTTCACGCCCTCCTCGACGAGGCCGGCCACGACGAAGCCCTTGATCGCCGCTTCCGCGAATCGGCCCGCGGCAGGGAGTATCCTGAGGAGGACGGCCTCTATGATGATCGCGGGGAGGACGGCGAGGAACCCGAGGAGGACGCTCCGGGCGATGAGGCCGCGGGGCTCGGGCCGCTTCCTGTCCATGCGGTAGAAGAAGGCGACGAGGAGGATCGAGGGGAGCGCGGCTCCGGCCGCCGCGATGAGGGGATACGCGAGTCCCATGGCGCCGCCATCATACCTTCCATCGCTCCCCGCGTCGACGCCCCCGCCGGGAACGGCGCCCCCTCCGCTTGACCCCCGGTCCCGACGGGGGTAGCATCGATTCCCGATGAAGCCTACCTTCGACCGCCTGCCCCCGGATAAGCGTGAGCGCATCGTGGAGGCCTGCGTGGCCGAGTTCGCCGAGCGCGGCTACGAGGAGGGCTCGACCGACCGGATCTGCAAGGCCTGCGGGATCTCCAAGGGCGGGCTCTACGAGTACATCGAGGCGAAGGAGGAGCTCCTCGTCCTCGCCATCGAGGCGGCCTACGAAGGCTTGTACGGCCACATCCGAGACGAGGCCGCTCGTTCCAAGCGCGGCCTCCCCGCCGACCCCCTGGACCGCTTCATGCGCGTCTCCGAGATCGCGATCGACTACTACCTCGCGCATCCGCGATACATCGCCTTGATCCAGAAGGCCAACGCCCTCGCGCGGCCGGACCTCAAGGCCAGGGCCGACGCCGCCTTCCGCGAACGCTTCATGGCCGTCTTCGGGGACGTGGACGGGTCCCGGCTCAGGTTCAAGCCGGAGAACGTCATGGACCTCATCGGCTGGTTCCTCCTCAAGACCCGCAACGACTTCCTCGCGGGGAGCGCAAAGGGCGGCTCGCCCCAGGCCCTGAAGCGCGCCTACCTCGCGGAATGGCGATTCTTCCTGGACGCGCTCCGCGGCGGCGTCTACGCGGAGGCGCCCGGGCCCGGCGTCCCGGACTGATATCCGGCTTGCGGAATTCACCAAACCGTACTACCCTGTTCCGGCACCGACCGGCAGGTCGGAACTTAACGACCGACCGGTCGGATCGTCCCCGCGGCAAGCCGCGGGCCGGGACCGCGCGTCGGAACAACGGAGGTATCCCATGTCGCGCGATTCCCTCAAGCGCCTCGCCCTCGCTGCGCTCTGCTTCCTCGCCCTCGCTGGGCTCGGCGCGCAGACCATCAAGATCGGCGCCATCTTCGCCGTCACCGGCCCGGCCGCCAACCTCGGCGCACCGGAGGACAAGACCGCCCGGCTCTTCGTCGAGAACCTCAACAAGGCGGGCGGCATCAACGGTAAGAAGGTCACGCTCATCGTGAAGGACTCGGGCGGCTCCTCGGAGAAGGCCATCTCCTTCGCCAAGCAGCTCGTCGAGGAGGACGAGGTCGTAGCCGTCATCGGGCCCACCACCTCCGGCGAGTCCATCGCCATCAAGGACTACATGAACAAGGCGGGCGTCCCCCTTGTCTCCTGCGCGGCGGCCGAGGCCATCGTCGAGCCGGTCATGAAGTACGTGTTCAAGACTCCCCAGAAGGACAGCTACGTGGTCCGCTGGGCCTTCGAGACCATGAAGGGCCTCGGGATCAGCAAGGTCGCGGTCGTCGCCTCCAACACGGGCTTCGGGAACGGCGGCAAGACCAACCTCGAAAAGTACGCCTCCGAGTTCGGCATGACCGTGGTCCTCTCCGAGGTCTACGCCGCCGACGCCACCGACCTCTCCGCCCTCGTCACCAAGGTCAAGGCGTCGGGAGCCCAGGCCCTCATCAACTGGTCCATCGAGCCCGCCCAGTCCATCATCGCTAAGAACATGCGACAGCTCGGCCTCAAGATGCCCCTCTTCCAGAGCCACGGCTTCGGCAACATCAACTACGTGAAGGCCGCCGGCGCCGCCGCCGAGGGGATCATCTTCCCCTGCGGCCGCCTCCTCGTCGCCGACGCGCTCAAGGACGGGGATCCCCAGAAGAAGCTCCTCCAGAAGTACAAGTCCGACTACGAAACCAAGTTCAAAGAGGACGTGAGCACCTTCGGCGGGCACGCCTTCGACGCTCTCCTCATCCTCCAGACGGCCATGACCAACGCCAAGAGCGAGAAGCCCGAGAAGATCGCCGAGGCCATCGCCAAGATCAAGGGCCTCGCCGGGACGGCCGGGACCTTCAATTTCACCGATGCGGACCATAACGGCCTGGGGATGGACTCCATCTCCATGCTCAGCGTGGAAGGCGGCAAGTTCGTCTTCTACAAGATGCCGGGCAAATGACGGCAAGGCGGCTCCCGGGAAGCCGGGGGCCGCTTTCTCCCCGCCCGTTCCGGACCGGCGCGCGCTCAGGCGAACGCGCGCCGTCGGGGCGGGTCGTTTTTCCTTTCCAAGCGGCATCGAGTAAGGTAGACTGAGCCATGGGCCTCCCCACGATCATGCAGTACCTCTTCTCCGGCCTCACCTACGGGAGCATCTACGCCGTAGTGGCGCTCGGGTTCAACATCGTGTACAACGCCACGGGGATCATCAACTTCGCGCAGGGGGAATTCGTAATGCTGGGGGGCATGCTCACCTACGCGCTCTCCCCCCTCCTCCCCCTGCCCCTCGCCATCGCCGCGGCCGTCGCGCTCACGGCCGTCATCGGATCGGCGATCGAGCTCGCCTTCATCAGGAGCCTCGAGAAGCCCACCCTCCCCCACCTGAACCTCGTCATCGGCGCCGCCCTCATCGCGGCGCTCAGGATCATCACGGGGCACAAGGGCGGACTGACGGCCGTCATCGTCCCGGTCGCCGCGACGGTCGTGGTCCTCGGCGCCTTCAACGCCCTCTACCTCCTCTGGAAGCCTTTCCGCGGGGCGTTCATGAAGCTCCGCAAGATCAACGTGATGCAGATGACGATCATGACGATCGGGCTCTCCATCATCGTGAAGGAGATCGCCCTCGAGGCCTGGGGCGAGCAGGTGCGGACGGTCCGCTACTTCACGGGCTCCGAGGTCTCATCGCTGCGCTTCCTGGGCGCCAACTTCTCCCCGCAGATCCTCTGGGTCATGGCCGCCACCGCCCTCGTGGTGGCCGGCCTCACCCTCTTCTTCCGGTTCACGATCACGGGCAAGGCGATGCGGGGCTGCGCCGCCTCCAAGGACGGGGCCCGGCTCTGCGGGATCAACGCCAAGCTCATGGTGAATCTCTCGTTCACGCTCGCCGCCGCCATCGGCGCCGTCGCGGGAGCGGTTACCGCGCCGCTCACGGGAACGCACTACGCGCTCGGGACGGGCATCGCCATCAAGGGCTTCACCGTCGCCGTCTTCGGCGGGCTCGGGGCCTCGGGCGCGGCGGTGGCGGCCGGCTTCATCCTCGGCATCCTCGAGTCCTTCCTCATCATCGCGGTGCCGGAGGCCTACAAGGATATCGCCACCATCGTCATCCTCCTCCTCGTGCTGACGGTGCGGCCCGCGGGGCTCTTCGGCTCAGGGAAGGCGGGGAGGCTCAAGGAAGCATGAAAGGCAAGCTCGCGCGCTACCTGCCCGTCCTCGTCGTGATCGCCCTCGCGGCGGCCGTCCCGGGCGTCACGGCGCTCATCGGAAAGAAATTCCTCCTCGTGCAGTTCACGATGTCCGCGTACTACGGCCTCGTTTGCCTCGGGCTTTGCCTCCTCCTCGGCTACGCGGGGCAGATCTCGCTCGGGCAGGCGGGCTTCTTCGCGATCGGCGGCTACGCATCGGCCGTCCTCTGCCGAGCGGGGCTGGACCCGCGCCTCGCCTTCGTCGCGGCCGTCCTCCTCGCGGCGCTCACGGCTTTCCTCATCGGGATCCCCGTGCTCCGCCTCAAGGGCCACTACCTCGCCATGGCCACGCTCGGTTTCGGCGTCATCATCGAGAAGGTGGCCCGCGGGACGATGTTCCTGGGCGCGGCGGACGGCATCTCCGCGGTACCGAGCTTCAAGATCCTCGGAGCGCTCTCCGTCGGCGGCGAGCGTTCCGCGCGCCTCATGAACTACTCCATCGCCTGGGCCATCGTCGCCCTCGCCCTCGTCCTCCTCGTGAACCTCTTAGGCTCGCGCGCGGGCCGCGCCCTCCGCGCCCTCCACGGATCGGAGGAGGCCGCTGACGCCATGGGCGTGGACGTATCGCGCGCCAAGCTCGCCGTCTTCGTCCTCGCCGCCGTCATGGCCGCCGTGGCGGGCAGCCTCCTCACCCACTACAACGGGAGCATCGGCCCCGGCGAGGCCGGCCCCATGAAGTCCATCCGCTACATGTCCATCGTGGCCGTGGGCGGCTTCTCGAACCTCTGGGGCACCCTCGCCATGGCCATTACGCTCAACTTCCTCTCCCTGCGCGGCGTCTTCGGCGTCTACGACGACGCGGTTTTCGGCGCCATCCTCGCCCTCGTGATGCTCTTCGCTCCCGAGGGCTTCAGCCTCCCCTCTTTCATCAGGGCGAAACGCGACGCGAAAAAGGGGAGCAAGGCGTGAGCGCCGCCCCCTTCCTCTCCCTCGAGGGCCTGGACAAGAGTTTCGGCGGCCTCCACGCCGTAAACGAGGTGAGTTTCGATATCGAGAAAGGAAAAGTCCACGCCGTGATCGGTCCCAACGGCGCGGGGAAGTCCACGCTCTTCAACCTCATTTCGGGGGCGATCAAGCCAGACGGCGGGCGCGTGAGGCTCGAGGGGAAGGACATCACGGGCCTTCCGCCGCACCGCGTCGCCCGGCTCGGCGTGCTCAGGACCTTCCAGGCCGTGAAGATCTCGCGCCAGATGTCCGTCCTCGAGAACGTCATGCTCGGACTGCATGGTAAGACGAGGGCCGGCATGGTCTCGGGCATGCTCTCCCTCCCCGGCGCCCTCCGCGAGGACAAGCGCATCAGGGAACGCGCCATGGCCGCCCTCGAGGAGACCGGGATCGCCCGCCTCGCGGGCAAGGAGGCGGGAAGCCTCCCCTTCGGTTCCCAGCGCATGGTCGAACTCGCGCGGGCCCTGGCCGGCGACCCCTCGCTCCTCCTCCTGGACGAGCCCGCCTCCGGCCTCAACATGCGCGAGACGGAGGACCTCTCCGCCAAGATTCGCTCGCTCGGGGAGAAGGGCATGACCGTCCTCCTCGTGGAGCACGACATGTCCCTCGTCATGGGCATCTCGGACAGGATCGCCGTGCTTAACTTCGGCGTGAAAATAGCTGAGGGCGCCCCGCGCGAGATGCAGCGGCACCCGGAAGTGATCCGCGTCTACCTGGGAGCGGACGATGCTTAAGGTGCGGAACCTCGAAGCGGGCTACGGCGCCCTCCGCGTCCTCAAAGGCATCTCTCTCCACGTCGATCCGGGCGAGATCGTCGCGATCATCGGCTCCAACGGCGCCGGGAAGACCACGCTCCTCTCCGCCATCGCGGGCCTCCTCCCGCCCTTCTCGGGCGAGATCGTTTTCAAGGGGAAGGACATCGCGCGAGTCCCCACGGAGCGCATCGTGTCGGCCGGCCTCTCTCTCGTCCCGGAGGACAGGAAGCTCTTCCCGCCCATGACGGTGCGGGACAATCTGGTCTTGGGCGCCTACGCGCGCCTTCGCGGGAGCAACGGCAAGGCCCGCGCGGCCGAGAGCCTCGAGACCGTCCTTCAGCTCTTCCCCCGCCTCGCCGAGCGCCAGGACCAGCTCGCGGGGACCCTCTCGGGCGGCGAGCAGCAGATGCTCGCGATCGGGCGCTCCCTCATGTCGGAACCCGACCTCGTCATGCTCGACGAGCCCTCCATGGGGCTCGCGCCGCTCGTCATCAAGGACATCTTCAAGGCCATCGCGGACCTGCGCTCTCGCGGGAAGACCATCCTCGTGGTGGAACAGAACGCGAGAGCCATCCTGCGTATGGCCGACCGGGGCTACGTCATGGAGACGGGGAGCCTCATCCTCGAGGGCTCTAGCTCGGACCTCCTCAACAACCGGGACGTCCAGCGCGCCTTCCTCGGCAAGGAATATGA